>NZ_JAFEJA010000001.1:681428-1022142 GCF_016919245.1 Streptomyces zhihengii
CTTGGCGGTCGTGGCGGACGAATTCCTGGTGTTCTTGCTCTCGGTACTCATGATGCTCCTTCTGTCCTGTCGCTCTGCGATGAAACGAAATTGACGCGTTCTCAGTTGTCGCGCGGCAGCAATGACCCCAGCGGGCCGAGATCCAGATTCAGGTCGTCCATCGTCAGGCCGTACCGGTCGCACAGTTCTTCCATGCGGTCCTGGAGAATCATCAGCGTCATACCGATGCGTTCCTCCTGGTCCTCGCTGAGGTCGCCCTGGTCCACCCGGTGTATCGCGGTGCGTTCCATGAGCTGGCGCAGCAATTCGACGATGGTGAGGACCAGTTTGATGAGATCCCGTTCCACGGTGTCGGGGTCCGTCGCCAGCCGCTGGTGCAGATTCGCGTTCCCGTTCGCCTTCCCGCTCGCGGGTCCGGCGGCCATGGTCACGGCATCGCGGACATGGGCGGCGAGATCGCCGGCGGTGGTTTCTTCCGGCATGGTTCAGAGCTCCTCGGGATGCGACCGCACGGGCGCGCAGAGGGGTGCGGGCTCGTCGGACGTGATGGAGCGGATGACGGCCCGGAGATTGATGTGCACCAGGTCGACGTCGGCGATGCTGAGGACGAGGTCGCCGGTGAGCACCGCCCCGCCGTTCAGCAGCCGGTCCAGCAGGTCGATCAGCGCGATCTGCGGCCCAGGCACGGGCTCCGTCCCGTCTCCGCCGTACACGGTCATACCGCCGCCCCGCCCGTGGCCGCCTCGGTCGCGAAGGAGTACGGGGCCCACGGCCCCGTCACCTCCAGGGCGACACCGGGTGTGTCCCCCGCGAGGGCGCCCACCTCCGCGCGGAACCGCTCCGCCTCGGAACGCGGCACCAGATAGGCCTCGTTGGCCACGTTCTCGCCCCGGCCGCCGGACCACTCGCCCTGCTGGGGCCGGTGGACGCTGCGGGCCGACGCGATCGCGCTCGCCAGCCGCGCCGCGGCCTCCGCCGTGGCGGCCGCGGCGCGGTAGCTGTCCTGGGTGGAGCGCCGCGCGGCCCGGCGCCGTTGCAGATAGGCGCGGCCGGGGCTGCCGGCCTCCCCCTCCGGGGGCTCCGCCGGCGCCGGTGCCGCCTGCGGCACCGCGTACACCTTGACGCCCAGTTCGACGTGTCCGTCGAGCATGCGCAGCAACGCGTCGAAGGCGGCGTGGCGTTCCTCCAGCACGGCGGCGACGCGTGCCTCGTCCCGGTACACCGTGGCCAGCCGCATCGGCAGCACGGTGGTCTCGGCGAAGGCGGTGTCCACCACCGTGTGGTGGGCCCGGGCGACGGCCTCCAGCCTGCCCAGGTCCTCCAGCTGCGCCGCGAGGCCCTCCTCGCCGAACCGCTCCCGCGGGACGGCGGAGACCAGCGCGGTCAGCCCGCGGTGGCTGCTGACCGGCCGCAGGGCACCGCCGTCGACGCCGGCCGTCAGCGACGTCACCCGGTCCAGGGCGTTCCCGTCGAAGCCGACCACGTAGACGTACAGGAGCGGCTCCTCACTCATCGCCGCTCCTCTCCCGCGACCCGCGGGACGCCGTGCCCGGGGCGGACTCCGCCGGCGCGGCCTCCCGCGGGGCGCCCGCGTCGGCGTCCGCCGGCGGCAGCCCGGCCGTCTCCCGCAGCCGGGCTATCTCGGCCCGCAGCCGCTCGTTCTCCTCGCCGAGCGAGCTGTCGGCGGCGGGGGCGCGCCCCGGCGGAACGGCGCGCGACGACAGGGAGGGATCGTGCTCCCACCAGTCGATGCCCATCTCCTTCGCCTTGTCGACGGAGGCCACCAGGAGGCGGAGCTTGATGGTCAGCAACTCGATGTCGAGCAGGTTGATCTGGATGTCGCCCGCGATCACGATGCCCTTGTCGAGGACCCGCTCCAGGATGTCGGCCAGGTTCGCCGTGGATCCCTGGCCGCCGTAGGACGGCGCGGTGCGCGGAGGGGCCGGCATACGACCGGCGAGTGAATCGGACACGTTGTCATCCCTGTCTTCCGGGTCTTCCGGGTCTTCCGGGTCTTCCGGCCTGCTCCCGGCTCACGCCCGGGCGCGGGCGGTGCGCCGGCGGCGGGAGGAGCGGGGAGCCGGCTCCTCGTCGGCCTCGTCCTCGGGGGCGTCCTCCTCCGGGGCCTCGTCGGCCTCGTCCTCGGGAGCGTCCTCCTCCGGGACCTCGTCGGCCTCCTCCTCGGGAGCGCGGTCGTCGTCGGCCGCCTCGGCGTCCTCGTCCTCGTCCTCGTAGGGCTCGTCGGCGTACTCGTCCTCATAGGACTCGTCCGCCTCGTCGGCCTCCTCGGCCTCGTCGGAGGGCTCCTCGTACTCGTCCTCGACGTCCTCGACGGCCTCTTCGTCCTCGGGCTCGCCGGGCTCCCCGGACTCGTCGTCCTGCGCCTCGGTCTCGTCCTGCTCGTCGTGCTCGTCGTGCTCGTCGGTGTACTCGCCGGCTTCGTCCTCCGGTCCGTACTCCTCCTCGCCCTCGGCCTCCGCCTGCTCCCGCTCGACGGCCTCGTCGTGCTCGACGACCACCTCTCCGTCGCGGATCTCGCCGCGCCAGCCGTCGGTGGCCTCACCGCGCATCATGATGAACTTGCGGTAGAGCTTGAGGTCCAGCCGGGCCCGGCGGCCCTGGGCGCGCCAGATGTTGCCGGTCTTCTCGAAGAGCCCCTTCGGGAAGTACTCCAGCACCAGCAGGACCCGGGTGAGGTCGTCCGTGACGGCGTGGAAGGTCACGACGCCCTTGACCGTCCCCTTGGCGCCCTCGGTCGTCCAGGTGATGCGCTCGTCGGGGACCTGCTCGGTGACGTTCGCCTTCCAGCTCCGGGTGGACTTGGCGACCTTCACCTTCCAGTTGCTGGTGGTGTCGTCCGCCTTCTCGACGCTCACCACGCCCTTGGCGAACGTGGAGAACTCCTGGAACTGCGTCCACTGGTCGTACGCCTCGCGCACCGGCACGCCGACGTCGATGTCCTCGACGATGGTGACGCTCTTGGACTTGCCGCCGCCCGACTTCCGGCCCTTGCCGAACAGGCCCTTGACCTTGTCCTTCATGGTGTCCTTGACGTGGGAGGCCGCCGCGCTCATGGCGGCCTGGGCGGGGGACTTCCCCTCCGAGAGCGCCTGGCCGCCCTTGGTGAGGCTCTTGAGGGCGCCGCCGGCGCCGTCGCCGGGCTGGGCGAGCTTGCTGACGCCCTCTCCCAGGCGGTGCCCCAGCCGGGTGACCGTGTGTTCGGCGCGGGCCCGGAGGTAGTTCTGGAGCTCGTCCTTCAGGCGGTCGGCGGCCGGGCTGCCCAGCACGTCGTTCCTGACCTTGCCCAGTGCGGAATCAGGCATTGCCGTCACCGCTCTTCTTCCGGGCCGGCGCCGTCCGCTTCTTCGCGGTGCCGGCGCGCGAGGAGGCCGACTTGGCGGCGCCCGACGCGGCGGAGCCCGTCCGCTTGCGGGCGGGGGCGGAGGCCTTGCGGGCGCCGTCCGAGCCGGAGCGGGCCTGCTTGGCGGGGGCGCGCCGGGCCCCGGAGGACGCGGCGCGCTTCTTGGCGGCGCTCGCCCGTGCCGGTGTCCGGCCGCCGCCGTCGCCCGCGTCGTCCCCGCGGTCCTCGGCGTCCTCGGCGTCCCTGACGTCTTCGGCCCGGTCCGCCTCCTCGGGCTCCTCGGCCTCGTCGCGGCGGTCGTCCGGCGCGTCGAGCGCCTTGGTGCGCTGCGCCAGGGAGTCCGCCAGGCCGGTGGCGCGCTGGGTGAGCGCCTGCGTGGCCGCCGACTTGGTCGCCTCCACCAGCTCCTTGCGGACCTGGTCGCTCAGGCCGCCCAGGGCGGGCGTCTCGGCGATCAGCTTGCCGATCCGCCGGGGATCGAGGTCGAGCTTCTTGCCGGCCAGGAACATGCCCAGCCCGATGGCCATCTTGGCCTTCTTCGTACGCCCCAGCAGGTATCCGCCCACCAGAGCCACGGCTATCTTCGCGTTCTTCGTCATGCTGTGTGCACCTCGGTCTCTCCCCGCCGTCGGTCGCTGTGCTCGGTCATGTGGTGCCGCCGCTCCCCTGCCGGTGGTTCTCGATCTCCTCCAGCCGGTCGAGCAGCTCGTCCTCCCGGCGGTCGTACTCCTCCTCCGAGATCCGGCCGCTCGTCAGCTCGCGTTCGAGTGCGGCCAGTTCCCGCATCACGGGCTCCGGGTCGTAGTACTCCTGCTCCGCCGCCGTCAGCACCTGGTCGACGACCCAGGCGGTCCCTCGGACGGGGGCCAGCGGGAAGGTCACGATGCTGGTGATGAGGCCCATGGCTCTCCCTTCCGCCGGGAGCGTGCCGGCGTGCCGCCGGTGCTCGCGGGCGTGTGGACTCCCGGAGGCCGCGCGTCAGACGAAGCTGTACGGCGGCAGCGGTCCGGTGAGGGTGAACGTGTAGGCGTCCCCGCGCAGGTCGGCCTCGCGCTGGACGGCGCGGGCGAAGGCCTGCGCGTCCTTCTCGGGGACGAGGAACGACAGGCTGGCGATGTGGTTCGCCGCGGCCTCGCCGACCGACACCCGCTTCGCCGACGGCGCCAGGGCCGCGGTCAGCAGCTCGGCCTCGGCGCTGCGGCGCGCGGACACCTCGTGCGAGATGACCTCGCCGAGCGCCACGCGCTCGTCGTGGGCGCCCGGGTCCGCGATCGTCCGCTCGCGGAGTTCGCGCACCTGCTGGGACTCGGTCACGATCTCGCGCAGCAGGTCGTCCTCGTCGCGGGCGACCTTGACGTTGTACTCGACGTGGCCGTCGAGGTCCGCCAGGCGGGCGCGGTAGGTGTCGTCCCCCGCGTCCAGGGCGGTGGCGACCTGGTCGTCGTCGGGGGCGAGGAGCCCGAACCGCATGGGAAGGGTGGCGCCGTCGGCCATCAGGGCCTCCAGCACGCCCTGGTGGGCCCGGACGTCGCGGCGCTTGGCCCGCAGGCCCTCGGGCGCGTCGCTGACGACGGCGGTCAGGGAGCCGGTGCGGACCGCGCGCAGCGGTGCGGCGGGCTCGCCGACCCCGTGGACGCCGTCGAGGCGCAGGGGGTGGTCGGCGGCGGTGATGCCGTAGACGTAGGTGGACACGGGCTACTCCTCGCGACGCTGGGCGGACTGACGGCTGGAGGTCGACTTGCGGGCCGTGCGCTTGCGCGGCTGCTCCTCCTCGGGCTCCTCGCGCTTGCCCTGGAGGGAGTCGGTGAACGCCTCGACGGCGCCGGTCAGCGCTCCTTTCGACTTCCCTTTGGCACCGCTCTCGGTCATGTCGCCGACGAGGTCGGTGAGCTGGCTGGGCGCCTTGCGCCCAGCCTCCAGGTCGAGGCGGTTGCACGCCTCGGCGAAGCGCAGGTAGGTGTCCACGCTGGCGACGACGACCCGGATGTCGATCTTGAGTATCTCGATGCCCACCAGGGAGACGCGGACGAAGGCGTCGATGACGAGTCCGCGGTCGAGGATGAGTTCGAGGACGTCGTAGAGGTTTCCGCCACCGCCACCACCCGTGCGGGAGGGGGCGGCGCTGCTCTGCTGGACGATGGTCATGATGAGCTCTTTCCGTTGATCCGTTCCGGGCGCCCGGTCCCGTGGGGGCCTCGGGCGCCCGCCTGATTCAGCGGCGGTCTATCTGGCCCCTGGCGTATCGGCGCACGCGTTCATAGGCGACGAGTGAGCCTTCCGAGTCCAGTTCCACGTGGTAGGAGGCCATGACGCTCATGGTGTCCGGAACCCTTTCGAGTTCGAGCACTTCCACGTCGGCGGACCACCCGTTCTCGTTGGCTTTGATGGCGGAAACCGCACCCACTTCGCATTGCACCAGATCGGCGAGTTGTTCACTTGCCTGCCGCATCACGGCCGGAAGACTCAGGCGTTTTCCGGAGCCTTCCCGGCCGTTGCTTTCTCTGCTGTCATCGCTTGTGCTCATGATCTCCGCCCGTCACGCCGGAATTCCCTGAGAAAATTTCTTCGTCCGTCATCGACGGCTGCGCTTCGCCTGCCCGAGGGGCCGGGACGTATGCATGGACGCCGTAATCCGGCAAGGGCGTTGTGATCGGCCTTTCTTGAGCGCCGCGCCACCGGCTCTTGAGCGCCGCGACACCGGGCGGATCCCGTCGCGGCGCCGCCGGCAGGGCGGGATCCGCACGCGGGGCACGCACGTGGGCTCCTGCCGCGACGGGGGAGACACGGCAGGAGCCCTGCCATCCGTCTGCCCCGGCCGTCGCGGCTCACACCCCCGATCCGCGCCGGGTTCCGACGCGTTCCCCTCGGCCTCCCGCCGGCTTGCCGCCGCCGGCCGGCGGCGCTGGATCGGGCGGTGGCGGGTAGGCGGTAGGAAGAAGAGACCGGACGGCCGGAAGCAGGCGGTATGCGAAGCGTGGGTGTGGAAGAGGAGCTGCTGCTGGTGGACGCGGACAGCGGCGCGCCTCTGGCGGTCTCGGGAGCCGTGCTGGCCGCGGCCGACCGGAAGTCCTGGCAGCCCGGCGGGCCGGGTGTGCAGGATCACCGGTTCGAGTCCGAACTCCACAAGGAGCAGCTGGAGTTCGCGACCCGACCGGTGACGGAGATGGGCCGGCTCCAGGAGGAGATCAGCCGCAGCCGCCGGGAGGCGGCCCGGCACGCGGACACCGTCGGCGCCCGGGTGGCCGCGCTGGCCACCTCCCCGCTGCCCGTGCAGCCGTCGCTGAACACCGGTACGCGCTACCGCTGGCTGGGCGAGCAGTTCGGCTTGACCACACAGGAGCAGCTCACCTGCGGCTGCCATGTGCACGTGTCGGTGGACTCGGACGAGGAGGGGGTGGCCGTCCTCGACCGGATGCGGCCCTGGCTGTCCGTGCTGACGGCGATGAGCGCCAACTCCCCCTTCTGGCAGGGCCAGGACAGCGAGTACGCGAGTTACCGCAGCCGGGTGTGGAACCGGTGGCCGTCGGCCGGGCCGGTCGACGTCTTCGGCTCCGCCGACCGGTACCACGAGCAGGTGGACGCGATGGTGGCGACCGGCGTCCTGCGCGACGAGGGGATGATCTACTTCGACGCCCGGCTCTCCGCCGCCTACCCCACCGTGGAGGTCCGGGTCGCGGACGTGTGCCTGGACGCCTCGACCCCGGTCCTGCTGGCCGCGCTCGTCCGCGGCCTGGTCGAGACGTCGTCCCGCGCCTGGCAGGAGGGGGTGCCGCCGGCCAGGGTCGGCACCGGGCTGCTGCGCCTCGCCTCCTGGCGGGCCGGCCGCTCGGGACTCGACGGCCCCCTGCTGCACCCGGAGACCATGCGCGAGACCTCCGCCGCCGACGCCGTCCGGGCGCTGTGCCGGCACGTCGGCGACGCGGTGGCCGACCACGGCGACGACGAGCTCGTCCGGGAGGGCGTGGCACGCCTCCTGGAGACCGGCAACGGCGCCCGCGTCCAGCGCCGCCTGCTGGCGGAGGAGGGGAGCCTCGGCCGGGTGGTGACCCGCTGCGCCCTGATGACGACGGGTGGCCTCCACCAGCCCCGCTG
Source organism: Streptomyces zhihengii (assembly GCF_016919245.1). Classification (NCBI taxonomy): domain Bacteria; kingdom Bacillati; phylum Actinomycetota; class Actinomycetes; order Kitasatosporales; family Streptomycetaceae; genus Streptomyces; species Streptomyces zhihengii. Next base: position 688,882 of record NZ_JAFEJA010000001.1, read on the forward strand.
ACACCGGTCCCGGGGCGCGGCGGTCTCCGGCGCCCGCCCCCACGGCCCCTCCGGCGGTGGCGTCCGGCGTGCCGGGCGTGAAAGTTACCGGCGCGTCCGGCCGTCTTCGCAGCTCCGGGGAGACGCCAGAGGTCTGTACCGGCGGGAGTTCCTGGAAGCCCTTTACGCCTCGCACGGCCCATGCGTTACTCGTGACGTGTCCATGACCCGACGCGGTCGGCCGGGCACCCCCTCACGTCCCCCCACCCCCAGCCGGAGGCAGCCATGTCCTTACCCCGCCGCGCATCCGTCCGCCGTGCAGGGACGAGGGCGCTCACGCTCCTGGGCGCCCTGTCCGCGACCACCGCACTCCTCCTGACGGGCGCGGGCACGGCCGCGGCCGCCCCGCCGCCCGCCGGCGAGACCGTCAGACCGGGCCAGGCCTGGATGGGCGCGGGCACCCGCATCGAACAGCCCGCCGCGGGCCGCGCGGCCGTGACCCCCCTCGACACCAGCGGCGTCCAGGGCATCGACGTCTCGCACTGGCAGGGCGCCATCAACTGGAACTCGGTCAAGGGCGCCGGCATCGACTTCGCCTACATCAAGGCGACCGAGGGCACCACCTTCAAGGACTCCCGCTTCAGCGCGAACTACCTCGGTTCCTACAACGCCGGGCTGGTCCGCGGCGCCTACCACTTCGCCCGGCCGAACGCCTCCAACGGCGCCACCCAGGCCAACTGGTTCGCCTCCAACGGCGGGGCCTGGTCCCGGGACAACCAGACGCTGCCCGGCGTCCTCGACATCGAGCACAACCCCTCGGGGGCGATGTGCTACGGACTGTCGTCGGCCCAGATGCGCACCTGGATCAACGACTTCCACGCCACCTACAAGGCGCGCACCGGCCGTGACGTCGTCATCTACACGACCGCGAGCTGGTGGAACTCCTGCACCGGGAGCTGGACGGGCATGGCCGCCAAGGCGCCGCTGTGGATCGCCCACTGGGGTGTCAGCAGCCCCAGCATCCCCGCCGGGTTCCCCACGTGGACCATCTGGCAGTACACGGCCACCGGCCGCGTCGCCGGTGTCTCCGGGGACGTCGACCGCAACAAGTTCAACGGCTCGATGAGCCGTCTGCTGGCGCTGGCGAACAACACCGCCTGACCGGCTGCCCGTGCCCGTGTGGTCCGGCCCGTGCCGGGTACCCGGCACGCGGCGCCCGCTCTTCGGGGCGCCGCCATCGGACCGGAGGTGACGGGCACATGGAACAGGGCAGCGTGATGGACACACCGGCGGCCGGGGGCCCGCACGGGCGGGCCGCGGTGTTCGACGTGGACGGAAGCCTCGTCGACACCAATCATCTGCACGTGGTCACCTGGTGGGAGGCGTTCCGGCAGGCCGGCCACCGGGTGTCCACCCACGCGATCCACCGCGCGATCGGACTCGCCTCGGGCGATCTCGTCGCGCATCTGCTCGGCGGGGAACGGGCGCGCGAGGAGGCGGACGCCGTCTCCGCGGCCCACAAGGCCCTCTACGGCCAGTACCTGGAGCGCCTGGCCCCGATGCCGCACGCCGGGCGGCTGCTGCGGCGGCTGGCCGGCGACGGCTGGAAGGTCGTCCTCGCCACCTCGGCGGGCGGCCACGAGCTGTCGGCGCTGCGCCGGGCCATCGACGCGGACGACGCCATCGCCGGGACGGCGAGCGCCGACGACGTCTCCGAGGGGAAGCCCGCGGCCGAACCGGTCGAGCGGGCGCTGGAGCTCGTGGGCGTCGCCGCGGAACACGCCGTGTTCGTGGGGGACACGGTGTGGGACATGCGGGCGGGCCGCAACGCCGGGGTGCGGTGCGTGGGCCTGCTCTGCGGGGGCATCCCCCGGGCCGACCTGGAGGACGCGGGCGCGGACTCCGTCTTCGACGACCCCGCGCACCTGCTCGCCTCCCTGACCCGGGACCCGGCGGGGTGAACCGGGACCCGTACGCGGCACACGGCCACCCCGGCGGAGTGAGCCCGGACCCGTAGGTGACACACGGCCGCCCGCCCCTCGGTCGAGGGGCGGGCGGCCGTGTGGCGCGGTTCCCGCCGGGAAGCGGGCACGGGTGTCAGCAGAACCGGCCCCGTGACCTGCGGGAGGCGCGTGACCTGCGACCCAGCAGCAGGGCCAGCGCGAGCACGGCGACGCCCGCGCCGACGACCACCGGCTTCCGGTTGCGGTTCGCCGCGGACACCGCGTGGGACGCCGTCTCGCGCACGGGCTCGGGCGTGCCGTCCCTGGCGGAGCGCAGCAGGACGGCCGCCTTGTCCTGCGCGCGGTGGGCGGCGTCGGCCGCCTTCTCCTTGGCCGCGGCCGCCTTCTCCTGGGCCTGGGCCTTCACGTCGGCCTTCGCCGCCAGCGCCTCGACCGTGCGCCCGAGCTCCTCGCGCGTCCCCTCGATCCGCTGCCGCAGCTCCTCGGGGGTGGCGTCGTGCCCGTCGTCCCCCGGAGTCTGCGGCGGCTGTCCCGTCTGCCCTGTCATCGGTGCGCACTCTCCTTGATCTGTGCGATGTCCGCCTGGACACCACGGACGGCCTGCTGGGGAGCCATGGGCGTGGCCGCGCCGACCTCCTTCCTGCCCAGCGCCGCGAGGACGCCCGCGACGACGAACAGGACGGCGGTGACCACCAGGGCGGACAGCCACAGCGGCCACACCAGGGCGAGGGCGATCACCGCGGTGGCGACCAGCGCCTGGAGCGCGATGATCCCGATCAGGCCCGCGCCGCCGAAGAGCCCGCCACCCCTGCCGAACCGCTTGCCCTTCTGCTTCATCTCGGCCTGTGCCAGCGCCAGCTCCTCGCGCAGCAGTCTCGATATCTGCTCGGACGCCTGCTTCACCAGCTCGCCCACCGGCTCCTGGTGTTCGGACGTCCTGGGGTGGGATGAGTCCATCGCTCCGCTCCCTTTCCGGCCTTCGTGGCGTCGTGGCCTGTTGGGGCGCGAGTACCCGAGGTCGCCCGTGACATGCGTCGCGTGACCGCGCGCCGGGGCTCTCCGGGCCGCCCCGGCCGCCCCGGCCGCCCCTCACGGCGGTCCGGGAGGCAGCCGGAGGCAGGCGGGGGCAGGCGGGGGGCTGCTCTGATCGTGCGCCGCGGCAGCGCGTCACGGCGGCCTCGGACACCGCGGCGGCGGCCCTCCGTATGATCCGGCCATGGCTGAGCGATCTTCCCCTCCCCCCGACGACCTGGTGCGGCTCCAGCGCGACGCGGACGCCGCCCGGCACGAGGCGGAACGGCAGGGCCACGCCCCGGAGGCCCGGCGGGTGTGGCAGGAGGCGACGGCGGTGGTGAAGAACGCCGTGGCGGAGCACGCGGCGGCCGGGAACCTGGACCCCGTGGAGCTGGAACGGGACGTGCAGCGGGCCGCGCGCGAGGCGGACGGGAGCGGCGGGGACTGACGGCGGCCGGCCGCGCGCCGCCCGCGGCGGAGCGGGGACGTCAGAGCAGACCGGGGACGGTCGGCTCCGGGTCGTGCGGGGGACGCCACTCCACCAGCAGGATCGTCGCGTCGTCGGTGAGCTGGTGGTCGTGGTGCTCCAGGATCGCGTGCATCAGCCGGCGCAGGGCCTCGTAGGCGGGCTCGCCCGCGGCGGTCGCGCGGATCAGGAACTCGGTGAAGGTCTCCAGGCCGAACCGGGTCCCGGCCCGGGTGCGCGCGTCGGTGACGCCGTCGGTGTAGAGCAGGACCCGGTCGCCGGGCCTGAGCTGCTCGTGGTGGACGGTGGGCACCTGGCCGGACAGCCGGGCCAGCCCGAGCGGGAGCTGCACCGGACGCTCCAGGGCGTCGGGCAGGATGCGGTGGCCCCGGATGAGCAGCGGGGGCGGATGTCCGCAGTTCGTCCAGGTCAGCTCCCCGCTCTCCAGGTCGAGGTGCAGGAAGACACCGGTGCAGTACCGGTCCGGGAACGCGTCGGCGATGGCGTGGTCGACCAGCGTGGTCAGATGGCTGAGCCCGGCACCGGTGCGCCGGGCGTTGCGGCACCCGGCGAGCGCCACCGACGAGGTGAGCCCTGCGGGCAGGTCGTGGCCCATGGCGTCGAGGACGGCCGCGTGCAGCGTGCGGTCGAACAGGGTGTGGTCGAAGGCGTCGCCGCCGACCTGGTACGCCGGCTCCAGCACGGCCGACGAGGTCACCTCCGGCGCCCGCAGGGTGCGCGGCGGGAGGAACGCCCACACCAGCTCGGCGGGGAGGTCCATCGGCCGGGCGCGCTGGACACGGGTGTAGCTGTCGCTGTGGGCGCCCTTGGTCAGCACGATCAGTGTGAGCAGCGCGGCCAGGGAGCGGCAGAACCGGAGCAGCGCGGCGTCGAGCCGGTCGCAGGAGAGGCCGAGGACGCCGACGCGCTCGATGCCGTCCTGGAGCGGCAGCCACACCGCCATCCCGCCGTCGTCCGCCTCCGCGACCCGCAGGGAGCTGGTGCGGTACGCCCACCCCGGCAGGCTGTGGTCGATCGGCCACACCGGCTGCTCGGGGGTGCTCGTGTCCGGCAGCGGTACCAGGACCTCCTGCTGGACGTCGGCGAGGTACAGCGTCACGCTGCGCAGGCCGAGGGACAGGGTCACCTCGTTGACCAGTTCCGGGAGGCGGGCCGGGTCCACCGTCTCGGCCCGGCGGAGGATCTCCTCCAGCGCCTGCTGCCCGGCGGTGCTCATCTCGTCCACGGCCACTCCCCCACGGGGACCCGGAGGCGTCCGGGGGCGACGGTGCCGCCGGGAGCCGCCACGGGGCTGACGGGCCGGAACGGACGGGGCATGCGCACACCTCCACCGTGATCGCCGGGCACAGCCAGCCTACGAGCGCGGGTGTCCGTCGGCACCCGGCGCACACCCGCCCCGCGCCCCGGGCGCGGTCCGGTGTCCTGCGCGGGTGTCCGGCGGGACTGCGTGCAGGATCCCCGGCGGGTTCGCGCGCGGGGGTGTCCCGAGGGCTCGCGTAAGGGGGGTGCCCGGCCGGTTCACGTGCGCGGGTGTCCCGGGGGCTCATCCGGGGTGGTCGTCCGGGGGCAGGGCCGTGTGGTCGGGGTGGTTCCTGGTGCGGCGGGCCTCCTTCATCCCGGCCTCGTACAGATGGTCGCGGCCGTCGGCCAGTTCCCCGCGGATGTCCGCCTCCAGCTCCTGGAAGGGCCGGTAGTAGGTCGCGTTGTACGCCTCGACGATCTGGAAGGTCCAGTGGCCGGGGATGACGTTGCGACCGAGGATCTCCCGTTCGACGCGCTCCGCCTGTTCGTGGTGGCCGGCTTCGCGGAGCAGGCGGACGGCGTCGTCCAGGGTGAGGTCGGCGCCGCCGGTGAGCTGGTGGAAGGTGTAGAGCGCGCCGCGGGCCCGCTCGACCGTCTCCAGGGCCTCGGAGAGCGCCCCCAGGGCGCGGACCGTTGCGTCGGACACGCCCTCCGGACGCCGGTGTGCCTCGTCGGGCGGCTGCGGGTCGGATGTCATGCCTGCTTCTGTTCCCCCGGACACCGGTCCGCAGACTGCGGCATCCGGGTCGGCGCGCGCCCGGCCCGCGGACCGGGCGTCCGCGTCGCCGACGGCCGTTCCGCCGACCGGCGGATCCGGTCGCCGCGGAGCCGGATCGCGCCGACAGGCGTAGCCCGCCGTGGCGCGGGAAAACCTCAACTGCCCACCGGGCAGCATGAGTTCACCGACATGCTCCCTCCCACGCGCCCGGATCCGCATCGGACCCGGGTCCCCCCACCAGCGAAGGGACAGCAATGCCGAACCGCACATGGACGACGTGGACCGGCGCCGCGGCGGCGATCGTGCTCGCCGTGGCACCGGCCGCGGACGTCGCGGCCGCGCCACAGCAGGAGCAGAACGCCGCGGCCGTCGTGACCTTGCGCTACGACGACAGCCGCGCGGCGGGCTGGGAGGCGGCGATAGCCGCCGGAGTCGCCAACTGGAACGCCTCCGTCAGCACCGTCCGCCTGGTCGAGGCCGCGCCCGGCACCACGGCCGAGATACAGATCGTGGCCACCACCGGCTGGCCGCAGGCCACCCTCGGCCCGGTCCGCCCCGGCGGGCGGGCCCGGGTGGAGCTCGGCAGCCAGGCCGTCACCGACGGGCACGACAAGACCCGGATCGCCGCCCACGAGATCGGCCACAACCTGGGGCTGCCGGACACCAAGCCGGGGCCGTGCTCCCAGCTCATGTCGGGCTCCAGCGCGGGCACTTCCTGCCGCAACGCGGTGCCGAACGCGACCGAACGGGCCCGCGTGGCGGCGTTCTACGCCCAGAGCCTCGCACGGACACCGGCCGACGGACGCCTGCTGGTGGACGCGCCGTAGGCCCGTGGCGCACCCGGCCGGCCGCCGTCCGCACACGGGCGGCGGCCGGCCTCCGTCCTTCCACGGCGGCCCGCCGCCACGGGAGTTCACGGCCCCGTCACACCCGCCTCTTGCCGCCCGCTCGGGCGGTCGTTCATGATCTGCGCCATGTCAGCAGACGCCCCGGCCGCTTCCCCCCGGCCCGTGCCCGTGCCCCTGCCGCGCCGGGTGCGGATCGGGTACGGCCTGGGATCCCTGTGCACCGGCACGTTCGCCACCGTGCCCGGGCTCATCCTGCTCTACTACCTGACCGATGTGCTGGCCGTCCCCGCGGCCGTCGCCGGCTTCGCCGTCTTCCTGCCCAAGGCGTGGGACGTGCTGGTCAACCCGCTCGTGGGGGCGCTCTCCGACCGCAGCAGGCTGCGCGGCGGGCCGCGCCGGCCGTTCCTGCTCGCCGGGGCCTGCACCCTGCCGCCGCTGTTCGCGCTGATCTTCGCCGCGCCCCCGCTGCGCGGAGCGGCCGCGGCCGGGTACGTGGCGGTGCTGTTCCTGCTCGCGGCCACCGCGTACGCCGTCTTCCAGGTGCCGTACGTGACGATGCCCGCGGAGATGACCGAGGACCCGGCCGAACGGGGCCGGGTGCTCGGCTGGCGGGTCGGCTTCCTCGGGGTCGCGATCCTGCTCTCCGGCGCGCTCGCGCCGGCGATCGCCCACGCCGACGGCGGCGGGCCCGGCGGCTACCGGCTGATGGGGGCCGCCGTCGCCGTGCTGCTGGCCGTGGGCATGTTCGGCGCCTGGTTCACCACCCGGTGGGCCCCGGCGGTCGCCCGCAGCGAGGCCGAGCCCTCGCTCCGCGCGCAGCTCGCCGCGGCCCGCTCGAACCGGCCCTTCCTCTTCCTCGCCGGCATGTGGACCCTCCAGGCGCTCGCCGTGGGCGTGATGCTCGCCGGGGTCCAGTACTTCGCCACGTACACTCTGGGCTCGCCCGCCGCGGTCACCCCGCTGTTCGCCTGTCTGATCGGCCCGCTCGTCCTGGTGATGCCGCTGTGGCACCGGCTCGCGGACCGGCTCGGGGTGAAGGGGGCCCAGTGGTGCGCCTCGCTGCTCTTCCTCGCCGGTGCGCTGCTCCTCGCGCTCACCCGGACCGCCGGTCCCGTCGTGGGCTACGCCGCCGTCGTGCTGATCGGCGTCGCCTACGCGGGGCTCCAGCTCCTGCCGCTGACCATGCTCGCGGACACCCTCGCCGCCGACGTGGTCCGCACCGGGCGGCGGCGGGCCGCCACCTTCACCGGGCTGTGGACCGCCGCCGAGACACTGGCGTTCGCCCTGGGGGCGGGGGTGTTCGCGGCGGTGCTGGCCGCGACCGGGTTCCGCTCGTCGGACGCGGAGCACCGGGTGGCGCAGCCCGCGGCGGCCCTGGACGGCATCGCGGCGGGCATGAGCCTGCTGCCGGCCGCGCTGGCCGCGGCGAGCCTGTGGCTGCTGCACCGTTACCGCGAGGACGGCGGCGGGCCGGGAGCCGGCGGCTCATCCGTACCGGCCGTGCCGCACCAGGCGGCACGGCGGCAGGAACCGAAGGGCGACCATGCCGACTGAACCCACCCGCGCCCCGGGCGCCGGGCAGAGCGCCGACGCGATCCTCGCCGAGCTGCGCGGACTGCGGGAGGCCGACGCCCCCACCCGGGGCGGGCGGACCTTCGCCTACGTCTACGACGCCGGACTGGACGGGCTCGACGAGCTGGCCGCCGCCGCCTACACGGCGTTCGCCACGGTCAACGGCCTGGACCCGACCGTCTTCCCGAGCGTGGCCAGGCTGGAGAACGACGTGGTGGGCGCCGTCGCCGCGCTGCTCGGCGCGCCCGGCGCGCAGGGCACGTTCACCAGCGGCGGCACGGAGAGCATCCTGCTGGCCGTCAAGACCGCCCGTGACCACGCCCGGGCCGAACGCGGCGTGCGGGCACCGGAGCTGGTCCTGCCGTCGACCGCGCACGCGGCGTTCCACAAGGCCGCCCACTACCTGGGCCTGGAGACGGTCGTGGTCCCCGTCGACCCGCTCACCTTCCGCGCCGACGCGGCGGCGATGGCCGCCGCGATCACCGACGACACCGCGCTCGTGGTCGCCTCGGCCCCCTCCTACGCGCACGGGGTGATCGACCCGGTGGCGGCGATCGCCGCGGCCGCCGCCGCCCGCGGGGTGCTCTGCCATGTCGACGCGTGCATCGGCGGCTGGCTCCTCCCCCATCTGCGGCGGGCCGGACGCGCGATCGAGCCCTTCGGTCTGTCGGTGCCCGGCGTCACCTCGGTCTCCGTCGACCTCCACAAGTACGGGTACGCCGACAAGGGCGCGTCCGTGGTGCTGTACCGGGACGCCGGGCTGCGGCGCCACCAGTACTTCGCGCACGCGGGCTGGCCCGGGTACCCGGTGGTCAACCCCACCGTCCAGGGCACCAAGCCGGGCGGGCTGCTGGCGCAGGCGTGGGCCGTGCTCCGGTACGTCGGCGACGACGGCTACGCGGCGCTGGCCGCCCGGGTCGCCGAGGCCTCGGACCGGCTGCTGGCCGGGCTGGGGACGATCGGCGGCCTGCGGGTGCTGGGCGACCCGGTCCCCGGGCTGGTCGCCGTCACCGCCGTAGGCGGGACGGGGGCGGACGGGGGCGGCGAGCCGGATCTGAGCCTGCTGCTGCACCTCGCGGACGAGATGCGCGAACGCGGCTGGTACCTCCAGCCCCAGCTCTCCTTCGACGGCCTGCCGCCCAATCTCCATCTGACGCTCACCCCGGCCACCGCGGACCGGGTGGACGACCTGCTGGCGGACCTCCGGGCGGCGCTCGGCTCGGCCCGCGCGCTGCCGCCGGTGTCCGTCGATCCGGGCCTGGCCGAACTCGCCGCCGGACTCGACCCGGACACCCTCGGCCCGGACGAGGTCGCCGCCGTGCTGGCCTTCGCCGGACTCGGCGGCGACGGCGGCCTGCCGGCCCGTACGGCCCCCGTGCTGGCGCTGCTCGACGCCCTGCCCCGGGCGCTGAAGGAGCGGCTGCTGACGGAGTTCATCGGCTCGGTCTTCCGCATCTGAGGCCGGTCCGCGCGGGTGCGGCAGGTCCGCGCGGGTGCGGCAGGTCCGCGCGGGTGCGGCAGGTCCGCGCGGGTGCGGCAGGTCCGCGCGGGTGCGGCAGGCCGGGCCGGCCTGCCGCACCCGCACCCGCACCCCGACGCCCCACACCCGGCGCCGCACCCGCGCACGCCCGCACGCGCTCGCGCGCCACCACCTCGCCTCCGCACGGCCGCCCGGACATCGGGGACCTCGACGCGCCCTGATGTCGGGGGTGTTGCAGTCGTACGGCGAACCCCGCGCGAGGGCTCCTCGCCGGGCCCGCGGGCCACTACTCTTCCCGCGCCCCCCACGGTCCGTTCCGGTATCCCTTCGTCGAAGAGGCCACGGTGACCCCTCCCCCCGTACCACCCCCGCCACGCCGCCGCCGGGCGAGGCTCCGCTCGGCGCTGGTGAGCGTGCTCGCGGCGTCCGCCCTGCTGGCCCCGGCGGGCGTCGCGGCCCCCGCGCACGCCGCCGCGGGCACCGATCCCGTGCCGGCGGCGGGCGACCCCTGCCTCGGCCAGTGCCAGGACATCCTCCCGGCGGGCCAGAACGGCCACGCCACGCTCGCCGGCATCCTGCTGCACCAGACGGTCGGCACCCGCCCCAAGCACTCGGCCGACCAGATCGAGCCGTACGACAACCTGCTGCACGACTACTCCGGGCTGACGCCCGATCAGCTCGCCGACTACTTCAACGACGCCTCCCTGGGCGTGCCCGCCGGGCAGGCGGAGAGCACCGTGTCCCCGCGCGCGGACGTCACCATCACCCGCGACAAGGCCACCGGCACCCCGCACGTCAAGGGCACCACCCGCGCGGGGACCGAGTTCGGCGCCGGATACGCCGCCGGCCAGGACAAGCTGTGGCTGATGGACGTCCTGCGGCACGTGGGGCGCGGCGAGCTGTCGTCGTTCGCGGGCGGCGCGGCGGGCAACCGGGCGCTGGAGCAGAGTCTGTGGGCGGTGGCCCCGTACACCGAGGCCGATCTGACCGCCCAGCTCGACCGGGTCCGCGCCTCGGGCCCGAAGGGCGCGCAGGCGTACCGGGACATCGGGGACTACGTCGCCGGCATCAACGCGTGGATCGACGACACCCTCGCGGCGGGCTCCTACCCGGGCGAGTACGAACTGACCGGCCACGGACGGGCGATCGAGGACTTCACCGCGACGGACGTGGTGGCCATCGCCTCGGTCGTCGGCGCCATCTTCGGCGGGGGCGGCGGGGGCGAGGTCGAGAACGCGCTGGTGAAGCTGGAGTTCCGGCAGCGCTACGGCGCCGCCGCCGGTGACGCCGCGTACACCGCGTGGCGGGCGCAGGACGACACCGAGGCGGTCACGACCCAGCACAGCGGGACGTTCCCGTACGCCAACACCCCCGCCTCCCCCTCGGGTACCGCGCTTCCGGACCGCGGCTCGGTGCGGGCCTTCGCCCATGCCCGCAACGGGACCGGCACCGGCGCGACCGGCTCCGCGACCGCCGCCTCGACCGCCGCCGAAAGGGCCGAAAAGGCCGACGGCGTGCTGCCCGGTGACCTGATCACCGCCAGGAAGGGCATGTCCAACGCCCTGGTGGTGTCGGGCGAGCACACCGCCTCGGGCCACCCCGTCGCCGTCTACGGGCCCCAGACCGGGTACTACGCCCCCCAGCTCCTGATGCTCCAGGAGCTGGACGGCCCCGGCCTGCGCGCCCGCGGGGCCTCGTTCCCCGGGCTGAGCTTCTACGTGGAGATCGGCCGCGGCCTCGACTACTCCTGGAGCCCCACCTCGGCCAACCAGGACATCACCGACACCTTCGCGACCGAGCTGTGCGAGCCGTCGGGCGCGACGCCGACCACCGCGTCGGACCACTATCTGCTGCGCGGGGTGTGCACCCCCTTCGAGACGCTCACCCGGCACAACTCCTGGCAGCCCACCACGGCCGACTCCACGGCGGCCGGATCGTACGACCTCGTCACCCGGCGCGGCGCGTACGGACTCGTCACCCACACGGGCACGGTGGGCGGCAGGCCGGTCGCGTACAGCGCGCTGCGCTCGACCTACCACCACGAGCTGGACTCGGTGATCGGCTTCCAGCAGTTCAACGACCCGGCCGAGATCACGTCCGCGCGGTCGTTCCAGGCCGCGGCTCAGAACGTCGGCTACACCTTCAACTGGTTCTACGCCGACGCCGACCACACCGCGTACTACAACTCCGGGACCAACCCCGTGCGGGCCGCCGGGACGGATCCGGACCAGCCGGTCTGGGCGCGCCCCGCGCACGAGTGGCGGAACTGGGACCCGGCCGCCAACACCTCGGACGTGACCCCGCCCGCCGCGCATCCGCAGTCGGTCGACCAGGACTACTACATCAGCTGGAACAACAAGCAGGCGAAGGGGTTCGCCTCGGACTGGGGCAACGGGGCGGTCCACCGGGCGGACATCCTCGACACCCGGGTCGCCGCCCTGGTGGCGGCCGGCGACGTCACCCGCACCGGGCTGGTGAAGGTCATGGAGGAGGCCGCGACCGTCGACCTGCGCGCCGACACGGTGCTGCCGGTCCTGCTCGACGTCATCGGCACCGCCGAGGTGACCGATCCCGCGCAGGCCGCGGCGGTGGCGAAGCTGCGCGCCTGGCTGTCCGACGGGCCCGTCCGCCGGGAGACCGCGAAGGGCTCACGGGTCTACGCCCACGCGGACGCGATCCGCGTCCTGGACGCCTGGTGGCCGCTGCTGGTCGAGGGCTCGTTCACGCCCGCGCTCGGCGACGACCTCTACCGGGCCCTGACGGCCGTCGCGCCGATCAACGAGTCCCCCTCGGGCGGCCAGAACGGCAGCGGGGCGGCCGGCTCCGGCATCGCGGCGGGCGAGGCGCACAAGGGGTCGGCGTTCCAGCACGGCTGGTGGGCCCAGGTCCACAAGGACCTCCGGTCCGTGCTCGGCCGGCCGGTGAGCAGCCCGCTCGACCGGACGTACTGCGGCGGCGGCTCGCTCGCCGAGTGCCGCCGGATCCTGCTCACCACCCTGGCCGCCGCCGCGGCGACGCCCGCGAGCGCCGTCTACCCGTCCGACAAGCACTGCGGCGCGGGCGAGCAGGTCTGCGCCGACTCGATCGTGCACCGGGCGATGGGCGGCATCACCGTGCCGCGCATCGCGTGGCAGAACCGCCCCACCTACCAGCAGGTGGTCGAGTTCCCCGCCCGCCGCACCGACGACCTCACCGACCTCGCCGCCGGCGCGAGGGCCACGGCCTCCGACCACCAGGACGCCGTCGTCGTCTCCTATCCGCCGCGCAACGCGGTGGACGGCGATCCGTCCACGCGCTGGGCGAGCAGGACGGTCGCCACCGCGTGGATCTCCCTCGACCTCGGGGCGGTCCGCCGGGTGGGCCGGGTGACGCTCCGCTGGTCGGACCAGTACGCGCGGAGGTACCGCGTCGAGGTGTCGTCGGACAACGCGGTCTGGCGGACGGTGCACACGACCACGGCGGGCCGGGGAGGTGTGGAGAACCGCGCCTTCGATCCGGTCGACGCCCGCCATGTACGGATCGTCTGCCTCGAACGCGGCACCGAGAACCGGTACTCGCTGAGCGAGATCGGGGTCTTCGGGCGCTGACCGCGCCGCGGGTCGCCGGGGTGGCGCGGGCGTACGGCGTGTCCGGCGCCGCCCGTGCCGCACCCGGACGTGCGGGGTGCGCGGCCGCCGGCCGCCGGGCCCCCGTACGCTCGGTGCGGCGACATGGAGTGCCGGTGGGTGTGCGCCGCGGGGCGCGCTCCGCCGGCCGCGGTGCGAGCGGGAGAACGACGATGACCGAGCCGTCCGGGCACGGGGCGGGTCCGTACGCGGGCCCCGGTGCGGACACCGAGCGGCGCGCCGCGACGACCCGGGTCTTCATCGCCCTCGCCCCGCCCGACGAGGCCAAGGACGAACTGGCGCGGGCGCTGGCCCCCGCCTGTGCGGCGTACCCGAACATGCGCTGGAACCGCATCGAGGACTGGCACATCACCCTGGCGTTCCTCGGGGAGCTCCCGACGGCCGCCGTGCCGTCGCTGCGCCCGCCGCTCGCGGAGCTGGCGGCGGCGCGCCCGCCGCTGGAGCTGTCCCTGCGCGGCAGCGGCCACTTCGACGACCGGGTGCTGTGGAGCGGCGTCGACGGGGACCTCGACGGGCTGCGGCTGCTCGCCGCCGAGGTCCGCGCCGCGGTGGAGGACGGCGGCGTCCCCTACGCCGGCCGGCCGATGCGCCCCCATCTCACGCTCGCCCGCGCGCGCCGCGCCGACACGGCCGCCGTGCCGGACGCGGCGGCCGGCCTCGCCGCCTTCACCGGCGGCACCTGGCGGGCCGCCCGCCTTCACCTGGTCGGCAGCGACTTCGGCCGCGGCCCGGGGCCGATACGGTACGGCGACATCGCGTCGTGGCCGTTCGAGGGCGCCTGACGCCGGCGCCCTCGGCGCCCCTCCGCCGCCTTCCACGGCACGGAACGCGGATGTCCGCATGATGGACCGCTGTTGTCGGTGCGGTGGCACCGCCGTCAGGATGCGGGCATGCGCCCCGAGCTCGTCCGCCGCCGCCCTGTGGACCTCATGCGTGTCGCGGGGATGCTCTGTCGGTCCGGCCGCCCGCACGCCGTCTGCCGCTGACCTTCCGCGCCCCGCCGGGCCGGCCCCCGGACACCGGTTCCGCCGTCCGGGACGGCCGCCCGCGCCGCGGTGGTCACCCCGCCGTGTCCCGACTCCCGTGAGGTGGCTCCCCGCATGCCCTCGTCCGCCGCGCCCGTACTGCACTGGTTCCTGCCGACCGGCGGGGACGGCCGCGACCCCGGCGGTGTCACCGCCGTGCAGGGACGCACCGCCGCCGCCACCCGGCGCCGGGCCGATGTCGGCTATCTCGCCCAGGTCGCGCGGGCGGCCGAACGGGCCGGGTTCGACAAGCTGCTGACGCCGGTCGGGCTGGGCTGCGTCGACCCCTGGGTGCTGACCCCGGCGCTGGCCGCGCAGACCGAGCGGATCGGTTTCCTCGTGGCCTTCCGCGCCGGGCTGTCCCAGCCCACCCTGATCGCCCAGCAGGCCGACACGTTCCGGCGTCTGTTCGGCGACCGGATCGCCCTCAACATCGTCACCGGCGGCGACCCGGCCGAGCAGCGCGCCTACGGCGACCTGCTGCCGAAGGACGAGCGGTACACGCGCAGCGGTGAACTGATGCACGTGGTCAGGGAGTTGCTGGCGGGCCGGCAGGTGGACCTGGCGGGCCGTCATGTGCGGGTGGAGAACGCCCGGCTGCACGAACCTGCCCTCGACGCGCCCGTCCCGCTGTACTTCGGCGGCGCGTCACCCGCCGCCGAGGAGGTCGCGTCCCGGCACGCGGACGTGCAGCTCCTGTGGGGCGAGCCGCCGGCCGCCGTGGCCGAGCGGATCGGCAGACTGCGCGAGAAGGCGGCCCGCCACGGCCGTGCGCCGCGCTTCGGGCTGCGCCTGCACGTCATCAGCCGTGACACGGCCGAGGACGCCTGGCGGGAGACCGAGCGCATCCTCGCCGGACTGGACCCCGAGGCGGTGCGCGCCTCCCAGGAGCGCTTCGCCCGGATGGAGTCCACCGGACAGGCCAGGATGACGGCGCTGCACGGCGGCTCGGCCGGCCGGCTGACCGTCGCGCCGAACCTGTGGGCGGGGATCGGCCTGGTCCGCGAGGGGGCCGGCACCGCGCTGGTCGGCTCGCACGACGAGGTCGCCGCACGGCTGTGGGAGTACCGCAATCTGGGCGTCGAGGAGTTCGTGCTGTCCGGCTATCCGCATCTGGAGGAGGCCTACCGGGTCGGCGAGGAGGTCGCGCCCCGGCTGCGCGCCCTGGCCGCGGCCGCCGCGTCCGTCCCCGCGTCCGCATCCGCTTCCGGTCCCGTCCCCGGACCCGCATCCCCCGCGGCATCCGCCCTCTGAACTGCCCGTTCGTCCCTTCCGTTCCCTTGACGGAGATTTCCCGTCCGGGCCCGGGAGGCGTACCGTCTGGTCGGACGGGGGTGTCCGAGTGCACTGGGCGAACAGGGGGAGCACCGTGATCGAGACACTCGCCTTCCACAGCAATCGGCTGGACGTGACGGAGGACTTCCTCTGCCGCGCGTACACGCCCATGCGGATCGGCGGCCGGCCGCGGAAGACCGGGGCGCGGATCGAGCGGAGCGCGGCCGACGGGCTGCTGGTCGACAAGCTGGACTTCGACTACACCCTGTCGTACGACGCGGGGCCGCTGGACAAGATCTGTCTGATCACCATGCACCGCGGCGTCGTCCGGGACACCACCGGCGGCCGCGACGAGCTGCACGGCCCCGGTGACACCTTCATGGTCGCGCTGCCGGACCGGGCGTACGCGGGCGAGGTGCGCGCCGCCCGGTACACGATCACGATGTTCGACACCGCGCTGCTGGACGAGGTCGCGGGCACCGCCGGCGGGCACGACGTCCCCGTCCGGTTCACCGGGCAGAGACCCGTGGACGCCGAGGCGGGCCGGCGCCTGGGCAGAACGGTGGCCTTCCTGCGCGACACCGTGCTCGGCGGTCCCGCGCCGGCGGTCGACGGCCTGGTGGTGTCCACCGCCGCGCGGCACCTGGCGGCGGTCGCCCTCGCCGCCCTGCCCAGCACGCTGCGGGACGACGGGCCGCGGCCTGCGGACAGCCGGGACGCGGGGACGGCGACGCTGCGCCGGGCGATGGCCTTCATCGAGGAGAACGCGCACCGGGACATCGGCCTCGCCGACATCGCCACGGCCGTGTGCGTGACCCCCCGCGCGGTCCAGTACGCGTTCCGGCGGCACGCGTCCACCACTCCGCTCGGCCATCTGCGCCGGGTGCGCATGGCCCTCGCCCACGGCGACCTCAGGGCGTCCGCGGCGGACGCGTCGAGCGTCCAGGGCATCGCCACCCGGTGGGGCTTCGCCCACCGGGGGCGTTTCGCGGCCGCCTACCGGGACGTCTACGGGGTGTCGCCGTCCGACACCCTCCGCACGTACCCCTGACCTGCCGGGTCGCGGGGCGGCGGCATGCGTGGCGCCGGGCCCCGGGGGTACCCGCTGTCATCGGACGGGGCCGTGGCACCGCGGGGTCCGCGGGTGTGCGGCCGGCACGCGACGGCACAGACGGCGGTACGGGCATGAGCACCGAGAAGCGCATCCGCGCGGGGCGGCGCACGGTGGCCGTCAGCCGTCCGGACAAGATCCTCTTCCCCGACGACGGGATCACCAAGGCCGGGCTGGCGGAGTACTACCGGCGGGTGGCCGGTGCGATGGTCCCCCACCTCGCCGGGCGCCCGCTGATGCTGGAGCGCCGCCCCGACGGTGTCACGGGGCAGGTGTTCATGCAGAAGGAGGTGCCGGCGTACTTCCCCGAGTGGTTCCACCGCGTCGAGCTGCCGAAGGAGGGCGGCACGGTGGTGTACCCGGTGTGCGACGACGCGCCCTCGCTGGTCTACCTCGCCGGGCAGGCCTGCATCACCCCGCACCGCTTCCTCTCCCGGGCGGACCGCCCCGACCACCCCGACCGCATGGTCTTCGACCTCGATCCGGCGGACGAGGGGTTCGGCCCCGTCCGCGTCACCGCGCTCCGGCTGCGGGAACTCCTGGACGGCATCGGCCTGCCCTCGGCCGTGATGACCACCGGGTCGCGGGGCCTGCACGTCGTCGTCCCGCTGGACCGGCGCGCCCCGTTCGACGAGGTGCGGCGGCTGGCACGGGCGGCGTCCGAGGTGCTCGTCGCGCGCCATCCGGACGAGCTGACCACCGCCGCCCGCAAGGAGGCCCGCGGAGACCGGCTCTATCTCGACGTCCAGCGCAACGCCTACGCCCAGACGGCGGTGGCCCCGTACGCCGTGCGCGCCCTCGACGGCGCGCCGGTGGCGGCGCCGCTGCGGTGGGCGGAGGTGGCGGACGGCGGGATCGACGCCCGCAGCTTCACGATGTCGGGCGTCCTCGACCGGCTGGACGACGGCCCCTGGCGGGGCGCCTTCCGGCGTCCCCGTTCCGCGCGCGCCGCGCTGGGGCGGCTGGAGCGTCGTGAGCCGTCCGCGCGGGACGACGGCGGCCGGTGACCGGGCGCGCCGCCCCCGGACCGCCCGCCCGCCGGCCGGGCCGGGGGCGGACCGGGCGGGCCGTCACGAGGCCAGGGCGTCCGTCACCGGGGACCAGTCGAGGTGGGCGCTCTCGCCGCCGAGGTCGACCAGGGCGTACGTCTCCCTGAGCAGTCGCACCAGCGGGCCGCGTTCCATCATGATCAGCGCCAGGTGCCCGTCCCGTTCGAGGCTCAGCAGGACGTGGTCGGCGTGCGCCGGGGAGACCCGGACGTCCCCCGTTCCGGCGGGCGCGTCGACGCCCGCGTGCAGCATGCCCCGGTCGACGTACCAGACGACGTCCATGCCCCGTGCGACGTGGAAGGTGAACTCGATCGCGTACGGGTCGCGGGTGTCGTAGCGGAGCGTGGTGGACACCGGGATCCGGCGGCCCTCCCGGACCTGATGGGCCATCACCCGCCGGGCGACCCACCGGCGGTCCGGCAGCACGCCGTCGCTGAACGTTGTCATATGGCTCTCCCTCGACGGTGGATCACAACGGCTGTCGGCCCGTCCCCCGGTCTCCTCACCCTGAATCCCCGCGGCACACCTGCTGTTCGTCCAGCGGCCTGCCGGGGCCCGCGGTGCGGTCCGGGCGGCCGCGGAACGAAACACGGAACGAAACACGGGACGGAGCACGGAACGAACGCCGCGGCGTCGACGGCGCGGTGGCACGTTCGGCGGGGACGGTGCGGCGGGAGGGCACGGCGGCACCCGGCGGGGCAGGGGACGCACGTCGCGACCGGGCACCCGGCGGGGCGGGGGAAGCGCGGCGCGACCGGGCACCGCAGGGGCCCGGAAATCCCGGTGACGTGCCGCGGGCGAGGGTGCAGACTCGCCCCATGGCTGATGTGCGCGCGTTCCGGGACGCGGTCACCGAGTGGGCGGCGGCCGGTACGGCCCCGCGGGCCGCGGAGTGCGCCGCGCGGGCTCGTGAACTGGCGGCGCGCCTGCGGGTGCGGACGGTGGTGCTCCTGGAGGGGCCGAGCGACTTCGCGGCCGTGGAGACGCTGGCCCGGCGGCGGGGGCGCGACCTCGGGGCCGAAGGGGTGTGCGTGCTGTCCATGGGCGGGGCGATGAGCGTGGGCCGCTACGCGGACATCCTCGGGCCTGCCGGACTGGACCTGCGCCTGACCGGGCTGTGCGACGAGAACGAGCGCCCGTACTACGGCCGCGCCCTGGAGCGGGCCCGTGCCCCGCGCCGGGACGTGTTCGTGTGCGCGAAGGACCTGGAGGACGAACTCATCCGCGCGCTGGGCACGGCCCGGGTCGAGGAGATCGTCCGGACCGAGGGCGATCTGCGCCCCTGGCTGACCTTCACCCGGCAGTCGGCCCAGCAGGGCCGGCCCGTGCACGAGCAGCTCCGGCGCTTCCTGGGCACGAAGAAGGGCCGCAAGATCCGCTACGGCCACCTCCTGGTGGACGCCCTCGGCCCGGGGCCGGTCCCCGCACCGCTCGACGAGCTGTTCGCTCGCGTGTGACGTACGGGCAGCGGCCCCGCGGGGCTCGTATTCGGGCCGCGCGCGGCGGGCGGCTCACCCCCTGAGTGCGTGCTCCCGCACGGCGATCCTGGCCAGCTTGGTCAGCATCATGCCGTTGCGGATGGCGACGAGGTAGTCCACGGGCAGGCCGTGCATCCGGGTGCCGGGGCCGCGGAGCGCGTGCCAGTCGAGGGTGAAGAGGGTGTTCCCGCCCCAGGGGAGCAGGCGCATGGCGATGCGGGCGGCCCCGAAGGGGTCGGCCTTCGCCTCCAGTTCGAGCCGCCGCTCCGGCTCGCTGATGCGCACCACGCAGGTGTCGTCCAGTGTCAGCGGCCCGACGCCCACCCGTACGCTCAGCCGCGCACCGACGTCCGGCCAGTGCGGGTCCGCGCGCGTCACCTGGCGGGTGCCGGTGACCCACTCGCCGTAGCGGTGGCCGTCGGAGAGCAGACGCCAGACCTCGGCGGGCGTGCTGAGGATCAGACGGCGGGTACGGGCCATGCCGCTCACGCTCCTTGCGGGGACGGGGGCTCGGACGGCGGCGCCGCGCACGGCGCACCGGGTGCGCCGGCCGCTCCGGCATCCGCCTCGGTGCCCTTGGCACCCTACGCACCGCCGTTCCCGCCCCGGCCGCGACACCCCGGGCCGGGGCGGCGGGGCGGTGGCTTCAGGAGCGGGGTGCGTCGCGGCTGCCGGACCAGGCGCGCCAGAGCGTCGCGTACGGACCGTCCGCCGCGCGCAGTTCGTCGTGGGTGCCGCTCTCGACGACGCGGCCCGCCTCCATGACGACGATCCGGTCCGCGGCGGCGGCCTGGGTCAGCCGGTGGGCGACGACGAGGGCGGTGCGGCCGGCCAGGGCCGCGGCGGCCGAGCGCTCCAGGTGGCGGGCGCCCGCGCTGCCCGCCTCGGCGGTCGCCTCGTCGAGCACGGCGACCTCGGGGTCGGCCAGGACGAGGCGGGCGAGGGCGAGTTGCTGGGCGCGCGCCGGGTCGAGGCGGTGGCCCCCCTCGCCGACGGCGGTGGCGAGCCCCCCGGGCAGGGCCTCGGCCCAGGCGAGGGCGTCCACCGTGGCGAGCGCGGCCCGCAGTTCGGCGTCGGTGGCGCCGGGGCGGGCGAGCCGGAGGTCGTCGGCGAGCGTGCCGGTGAACACATGGACCTCCTGCGTCACCAGCGCGACGGAGGCGGCGCCCGCGGTGCCGGCGGTGACGGTGCCCGAGGTGGGCCGCTGCACGCCCGCGACGAGCCGGGCGAGTGTGGACTTCCCGGCGCCGCTGGTGCCGACCAGGGCCACGTGCTCCCCGGCGGCGAGGGTGAGGGAGACGTCGTGCAGCACGGGGCGGCCCGCGCCGTACGCGTGGCCGACGGCGTCCACGGTGACGGCCACGGACCGGGGCGCGGGTTCGGAACCGGGAGCGGCCGCGGACCGGGGCGCGGGCCCGGGAGCGGACGCCGCCTCGGGTCCGGGGCCGGTGCGCTGCGCGGGGACGGCGGCGGGGGCCGGGCCGTCGCCCGGGGCAGAACCCTCACCCGGGGCCGAGCCATCAGCCGGCGCGGAGCAGCCACCCGGGGCAGCGCCGTCCCCGGCGGCCCGGCCCAGGTCGGTGACGCCGACCAGGCGGGCGAGGCAGGCGGCGGCCGACTGCGCGTCGTCCAGGAGCACCAGCGCCGCGTTGACGGGGCCGAAGAGGCTGTGGAAGTACAGGGCCGCGGCCGTCGCCGTGCCCACCGAGACGGCTCCGTCGCCGACCAGGAGGTATCCGGTGACGAGCACGGCGGCGAGACCGATGTACTCGGCGACGTGCAGACGGCCGTAGAAGCCGAGCACCAGGTTCACGCTGCGCATGGTGAGGCCGACGGCCGTGCGCGAGCGCGCGGCGCTCCGCTCGGTGTGCTCGTCCTCCAGCCGGTGGCCGCGAACGGTGGCGGCGCCGCCGATGGTCTCCAGCAGTTGCTGCTGCTGGGCTCCGTTGGCGACGCGCTGGTCCGCGTAGAGGGTCAGGGCCCGGCGCACGTACCAGCGGGCGGTGAGGAGCTGGACGGGCACGGCGAGGAGCGCGGCGAGCAGGAAGCGGACGTCCAGCAGGGCCATCGCCACCAGGGTGAGGACGATGGTGAGGACGGAGCGCGCCATCTCGGGGAGGGCGGAGCGGACGGCTTCGGCGACACGGGCGACGTCCCCGGTGACACGGGCGGTCAGATCGCCCGCTCCGGCGCGTTCGAGCCGGTCCGCGGGCAGGTGCAGGGCGCGTTCGACGAACTGCTCGCGCAGCCGGGCGAGGACGGTCTCGCCGAGGCGGGCGACCTGGGTCAGCCCGTAGGTGGTGGTCGCGCCCTGGGCGACGGCCACCAGCAGCAGGAGCACCACCGGGAGGGTGAGCGCGGCGGCGGGCCGGCCGTCCGCGACGATGTCGACGACGCGGCCCAGCAGCGGCTGGACGAGCAGGCCGACCGCGGTGGCCGCGACCAGCACGCCGAGGCCGGCGGCGGCGCGTGCGCGGTCCGGCCGGACGAGGTCGCGCAGCGCCGCCCGGGTGCGGGCGGCCGTGGCGACGGGCAGCAGTTCCCTGCCCTCGCCGGCGGGCGTGTCCTCGGCGGTGGGCGGACCTCCGGCGCCGGGGGCGTCGGAGGCGTCCGGTATGCCGGAGACCGTGGTCATGTGAGCACCGCCGCGCGGTAGACGGGATGGGAGCGGACGAGTTCCTGGTGGGGGGCATCGGCCGTGACGGTGCCGCCGTCGATCAGGACCACCCGGTCCGTGGCGGCGAGCAGCGCCGGGCTGCTGGTGACCAGGACGGTGGTGCGTTCGGCCCGGGCGCGGCGGATGCCGGCGGCGATCCGTGCCTCGGTGGCGGCGTCCACCGCGGTGGTCGGGTCGTGGACCACCAGGACGCCGCGGTCGGCGGCCAGGGCGCGGGCCAGGGCGACCCGCTGGCGCTGGCCGCCGGAGAGGGAGCTGCCGCGCTCGCCGATCTGTGCCGCGGTGCCGCCGGGGAGCGCGGCGGCGACCTCGTCGACGGCCGCGGCCTCCATGGCGGGCCGCGGGTCGGTGTCCGGCGGCGCGGCGGCGGTCACGTTCTCGGCGAGGGTGCCGGCGAAGAGCTGGGCGTCGTGCTCGGCCACCAGCAGGACGGACCGCAGGGCCTCGGGGGCGAGCCGGGTGAGCGGTACGCCGTCGAGCTCGACGCTGCCCCGGTCCGGGTCGCTGCGCCGGGCCAGGCAGTGCAGCAGGGCGGCGGCGTGGGCGGGGTCGGTGACGACCACGCCGAGGTGTTCGCCGGGCCGCACGGTGAGGTCGACGGCGTCGAGCCCTCCGTGGCCGAGCCCGCGCAGGCGCAGTTCGCCGGCGGCGGGGGTGACGGGCCGGCCGGTGCCGCCGCCGGTCTCGCCGGGCGAGGCGAGCACGTCGGCGATCCGCGCGGCGGAGGCGCGGCCCCTGGCGAACTCGGCGCCGACGCGGGCGAGCACGCTGATCGGGCCGGGCAGGAAGAGCGCGAGGCCGACGGCCGACACCAGGGCGCCCAGGCCGATGGAGCCGCTCAGCACGAGCCGTCCGCCGACGAGGGCGACCAGGGCGATGAAGGCGCCGGTCAGGGTGAGCATCAGGCCGGTCTGGAGGGCCTCGGCGCGGGCGGCGCGCACGTTCGCGTCCCGCGAGGCCCGGCTGGTGGCCCGGTAGCGGCCGACGGCGGTGGCCTCGGCCCGCAGGCCCTTCAGCACCCGGACGCCGGCGACCAGGTCGGCGGCGACGCCGGAGGCGTGCGCGGCGCGTTCCTGCTCGGCCTCGCTGCGGTGCTCCAGCGGACGGGCCAGCAGGTGCCCGAGGGCCATCAGCACCGGGGCGCCCACCAGCACCAGCAGTCCGAGCGGGAGGGAGGCCCGGAGCAGCAGCACGGCTCCCGCGACGACGCCGACGACGGCGGAGATGCCGAGGGTGAGGGCCATGTTGAGCGAGCCCACCCGGCGGGCGTCCTCGGTCGCCACGTTCACCAGGGCGCCGGGCGGGCGGCCGGTCTCGGCGCCGGCGTGCGGTGCGAGGACCCGGCCGACGACGTCCATGCGCAGCCGGTGGGCGGCCTGTTCGGCGGCGCGTTCGCCGGCCCGGGCACCGAAGCGGAAGCCGAACGACAGCATGGCGTAGACGACGGCGAGCACCACGAGCCAGCCGGCGAGGGCCGCCCCGTCGGGCCGGATCACGGCCCGGTCGACGATCAGGCCGATGAGGACCGGGACGAGCGCCTCGCCGATCTGGTGCGCCGCGCCGAGCACCGATCCGACGGCGACGTCGCGGCGCTGTCCGGCGACGGCGCGGCGGATGACGCCGCGCCCGGACCTGTCAGCCTCAGCCTGCACGGCCGGCCCCCCGAAACGGTGTGGACGAATGGCTTCGGCCACCCCTCCGACCGAAACGAAGGCAAGGCTAACCTAATTCGGCGATCACGGGGGCGCCGCCCGCCGCCGCGCCCCCGCGCCGGCGGGCTACCAGCGGTGGTGCACCCCGGCGCGGATGCGGCGGTCGTACAGGTCCCGCACGGCGTCCAGCGTCTCCCCGGGCAGCGGCGGCGCCGCGGCGGCGGCCGCGTTGGCGGGCTACCAGCGGTGGTGCACCCCGGCGCGGATGCGGCGGTCGTACAGGTCCCGCACGGCGTCCAGCGTCTCCCCGGGCAGCGGCGGCGCCGCGGCGGCGGCCGCGTTGGCGCGGGCCTGGTCGGCGGACCGGGCGCCGGGGATCACGCTGGTCACGCCCGGCTGCTGGACGATCCAGCGCAGCGCGGCGGCCGCCGGCGCCCGCTCGGGGCCGGTGATCTCCGCGAACTCGGCCGCCGCAGCGACACCGGTGGCGAAGTCCACGCCGGAGAACGTCTCCCCCTGGTCGAACGCCTCGCCGTGGCGGTTGTACGTCCGGTGGTCGTCGGCCGCGAAGACGGTGTCCACGGTGTACCTGCCCGACAGCAGACCGGAGGCGAGCGGCACCCGCGCGATGATGCCGACACCGGCGTCGGCGGCCGCCGGCAGCACCTCGTCGAGCGGCTTCAGCCGGAACGGGTTGAGGATGATCTGCACGGAGGCGGTACCCGGCCTGGCGATCGCGGCGAGCGCCTCCGCGCAGGTCTCCACACTGACGCCGTACGCCGCGATCCGGTCCTCCGCGACCAGCGTGTCCAGCGCGTCGAAGACCTCGTCCGACGAGTACACGGCGGTCGGCGGGCAGTGGAGCTGCACCAGGTCGAGCCGGTCCACACCGAGGTTCGCGCGCGAACGGTCGTTCCAGGCGCGGAAGTTGTCCAGGACGTAGTTCTCCGGGACCTGGTCGGCGCGCCGGCCCATCTTGGTGGCGACGAACACCCCCGCGTCGGGGCGCTCGCGGAGATAGCGGCCGATGAACTGCTCGCTGCGTCCGTCGCCGTAGACGTCGGCGGTGTCGAAGAAGGTGACACCCGCCTCGACCGCCGCGTCGAGGACGCCGAGCGCGTCGCCCTCGGCGACGTCACCCCAGTCGGCGCCCAACTGCCATGTGCCGAGCCCGACGACGGAGACGTCGCGGCCGGTCCTGCCGAGTACCCGCTGTTCCATGCGCGCATCCTATGCGGCCCGCCGCCGCCCGACCGGGCCCGGGTCGCGCGCGTCGCCGCACGTCACACGGGGTCGACGCCGCTCCGCGGACGGCCCCGCGCACGGCTCAGCGGCGCATCGGCAGCTCCGTCAGTCCGGCGAGTTCGGCGTCGGTCGCCGGGCGCAGCAGCGACAGGATGCGGCGGGCGGCGGCGAGGTCCGCCCCGGGGCCGTCGAGCGTCACCGTGTGGACCAGACCGCCCGCGTCCAGGCGCAGTTCGCGGTACGGCCGGTCGCCTCCCCAGGCCACCAGCAGGCGTCCTCCGCCGTCGTCGGTGCAGACGACCGGGTCGCCGAGGGGGACGGGGCAGCCCGCCGCGTCGGCGCGGCGGTGGTCCTGCCCCGCGCGGGCCACACCGAGGTGGAGCCGTGGCGAGCCGGCCCGCTCGTAGTCGGCGCCGAAGCCGTCCTCGCTCGCGCCCAGCACCTGCACGGTCCAGCCCGGCGGCGGGTCCCCGAGCCGCAGCATCGCCCGGTCCACGCCGTTGGCGGCGATCCACTCGTCGAGGGTGGGCGGCCGGGTGGCGTCCAGGGCCGCCCAGCCGCCGCCCGCGGCGAGCGCGGCGGCCGTCCCGAGGGCGCCCAGCCGGACGCGCGCCCCGGGGACGAAGAGCGCGGCGGCCACCGCGTAGCAGGCGCCGCCGGCCAGGTGGACGGGCAGTGCGGTCTCCAGGTGGTCGACGCGGTACCCGACCACCACCGCGGCCGCGCCGAGGGTGCCCAGCGCCCAGACGCCCGCCGCCCAGGCCCAGAGCCCGGCCCGGCCCGCCGTGAGCGGCACCCCCGCGCGGACACGGGCGCCTGGGGCGTCTTGCGCAAGTCCCTCCCGGCCCGCCGCAGGCCCAGCCCTTCGGGCGGACGGAGCTACGTTCGCCACACGCCCCAGCAGTGCCAGCAGGGCCACCGCCAGGGCGGCGACCACCGCGAGGAGACCGGCGGCCCACGGCAGGCTCCCGGCGAACAGGCCGACGAGCACGGCCTGCGACTGGACGGCGCTCAGGGCGCAGCCGGCCAGCCAGACGGCGACGAGATGGACGGCGACGGGCACGGTGTCGTTCCTGCGGGTCACGGAAACGATCACGCCGCCCCGGCCGTCCCGGTTCCGGCGGGGGCGCCGGCGCCCGCATGAGGTGTGCCACAACCGCGGGCCGCGCCTGTCGTGCGCGCCGCCCGCTCTGGTACATCTGGCAGAACCCGTTCGATTTCACCCGGAAGCACCGCCATGAACCAGCGCCCCGACCCCGACCACCTGACCTTCACCGTCGACCTCACCGTGGAGGAGGCCCGCAGGCGGGCCGAGGTGGTCGCGGCGCTCGGACCCGACTGGGACCCGGTGGCCGTGCTCCGCGCGGAGCAGGAGGCGCACGCCCTGCTCTACTCGGGGCTCGACGCGGAGCAGCGGCGGATCCACTCGATGCTGGTGGCGGCGGGTGTGCTGCCCGGACAGGAGCCCGGCCGTGCGGCTTCCCATTGATCCGCACGCCGACCGGGCCCGCCGCGCCTGGGTGGCGTGTCCCGGGTGCGACGACACCCGTGGCTGCGAGCCGTGCGAGCAGCGGCGCAACTGCCCGGAGCACTGGCGCTACCTGATCTCCAACCAGGGGCCGAGGGTCCATCTGCAGTGCCCGAACTGCACCCACACCTGGACCCTCGACACCGGCCGCGGCGCCTGGGGCTGACGCTCAGCAGATCCGCGGGAGCTGCTCGCCGAGCGGCATGTCCACCACCCGGGTGCCGCCGAGCGCGGTCCGCGCGACGACCATCCCCGGGTGGGCCTCGACCGCCTCCCCGATCACCGCGGCACCCGCGCCCAGCGGGTGGGCCCGCATGGCCGCCAGGACGGCGTCGGCGTGCTCGCGCGGGACGAAGGCGACGAGCTTGCCCTCGTTGGCCACGTACATCGGGTCGAGGCCGAGGACCGCGCACGCCCCGGCCACGGGTGCGGGGACGGGCACGGCGCGCTCCTGGACGACGACTCCGGTGCCCGAGGCGGCGGCGATCTCGTTGAGCGCGGCGGCCAGCCCGCCGCGGGTGGGGTCGCGCAGCACATGGAGGTCCGGCGTCACCGCGAGCATCGCCCCGACCAGGTCGCCGAGCGCCGCGCAGTCGCTCTCGACGGCGGTCCCGAACTCCAGGCCCTCGCGCACGCTCATGATCGCGACGCCGTGCACGCCGATGTCGCCGCTGACGATCACCACGTCACCGGGGACGACGCGCTCGGGGCGCAGGTCGACGCCGTCGGGGATCAGCCCGATCCCGGAGGTGTTGATGTAGACGCCGTCCCCGTGCCCGGCCTCGACGACCTTGGTGTCGCCGGTGACGACCCGGACCCCGGCGGTGCGGGCCGCCGCGCCGAGGGCGTCGGCCACCCGGGCGACCGTCTCGATGCCGACGCCCTCCTCCAGGATGAAGCCGCAGGAGAGGTAGGCGGCGCGGGCCCCGCTCATGGCGAGGTCGTTGACGGTGCCGTTGACGGCGAGGTCGCCGATGCTGCCGCCGGGGAAGAACAGCGGGCGCACCACGAAGGAGTCGGTGGAGAACGCCAGCCGGGCGCCGCCGAGTTCGAGGGCGGCCGCGTCGGTGGTGGCGCTCAGCCCGGGCCCGCCGTAGGCGGGCGCGAAGACCTGCTCGATCAGTTCGGCGGACAGGGCCCCGCCGCCGCCGTGGCCCATGACCACCCGCTGCTGGTCCCTCAGGGGCGCCGGGCAGGTCCAGGAGAGCATGTCGGGCGCCTGGGGGCGCACGGCGGCTCCGGTGGTGTCAGACAACGGAACTGCCCTCCAGGGACGCGGTCTTCTGCGGATCGGCCGTCTGCGGCCGTGTGCTCCGAGGCTCGGTGCCGCGCGGCGCGGTGTCGTACGACTCGGTGTTCTGTGCCCCGGTCCTCTGCGCCCGGGCTCCCGGCTTCGTCGCGGGAAGGTCGAGCCGCCGGTAGAGGTAGTAGGCGGCGCAGGCGCCCTCGCTGGAGACCATGGTGGCGCCCAGCGGGGAGCGGGGGGTGCAGGTGGTGCCGAACGCCTCGCACTCGTGGGGCTTGAGCAGGCCCTGGAGGACCTCGCCGCTGCGGCACTCGGCCGGCTCGCGGGTGTCGATCCCCTCGACGGAGAAGCGGTGTTCGGCGTCGTACTCCCGGTAGCGTCCGCTCAGCCGCCAGCCGCTGTCCGGGATCGTGCCGATGCCCCGCCAGGCCCGGTCGGTGACCTCGAAGACGTCGTCCAGCATGGCGCGGGCCGCCGGGTTGCCCTCGGCGGGGACGGCGCGGGGGTAGGCGTTCTCGACGCGGTGCTCCCCCCGTTCGAGCTGGAGCACGGTCCGGCGCACCCCTTCGAGGATGTCCAGCGGCTCGAAGCCGGTGACGACGATGGGCACCCGGTGGCGGGCGGCGAGTCCGGGGTACTCCTCGGTGCCCATGACGCTGCACACGTGCCCGGCGGCGAGGAAGCCCTGGACCCGGCAGTCCGGCGACCCCATGATCGCCTCGATCGCCGGGGGGACCCGGACGTGGGAGACGAGCAGGCTGAAGTTGCGGATGCCGAGCCGGCGGGCCTGATGGACCGTCATGGCGTTGGGCGGGGCCGTGGTCTCGAAGCCGATGCCGAAGAAGACCACCTGGCGGTCCGGGTTCTGCTCGGCGATCCGCAGCGCGTCGAGCGGCGAGTAGACCACCCGGACGTCGCCGCCCTGCCCGCGCACCTGGAAGAGGTCGCGGCCGGTGCCGGGCACGCGCAGCATGTCGCCGAAGGAGCAGAAGATCACCCCGGGCCTGGAGGCGATCTCCAGGGCCTTGTCGATGACCTCCAGCGGAGTGACGCACACCGGGCAGCCCGGTCCGTGGATCAGCTCGATCTCCGGCGGGAGGAGCTGGTCGATGCCGTGCCGGATGATCGAGTGGGTCTGGCCGCCGCACACCTCCATCAGCGCCCAGGGCCGGGTCACCGCCGCCCGGATCTCCTCGATCAGCCGCCCGGCCAGCGCGGGGTCCTGGAACTCGTCGATGTACTTCACCGCTGCACCTCTCCGGCGGTGCCGTCGGGCACCTGCCGCTCGAACCCGTCCTCCCCGGCGGCCGCCTCCCACGGGTCGCCGAACTCCTCCTGGAGCATGCCGAGGGTCTCGAACAGCTCCAGCGTCCTGCGGGCCGACTCCTCGTCCAGGCGCTGGAGCGCGAACCCGACGTGGACGACGGCGTACTCACCGGGCTTCAGGTCCGGCAGGTACTCCAGGCAGACCTCCTTGACCACTCCGCCGAAGTCGACGGTGGCCATCCGGGTGCCGTCCCGGTCCTCCACCTCCAGGACCCTTCCGGGTACCGCAAGGCACATGCGTCTCTCCTCACTGTCGCTCCGCGGCTCCCGGGGCGGGGGCCGTCCGGGCCGTGGTGCGGGCGGCGACGACGAGCTGCCCGAGTGCGAGTCCCCCGTCGCCCGGCGGCACCAGGCGGTGGCGCAGCACACGGAAGCCGTCCTGCCGCAGACCGCGGGCGCAGGCCGAGGAGAGCACGGTGTTGGCGAACACGCCCCCGGTCAGCGCCACGGTCCCGGCACCGGTGGCCTCGCGGGCGGCGGCGCACACGGTCCGCACCAGCCGGGCGAGGGCGTGGTGGAAGCGGGCCGCGACCACGGCCGCCGGGGTGCCGCCGAGCACGTCGTCGAGGACGGCGGCGAGCAGCGGGGCCGGGTCCGCGGTGTACGGGCCGCCGTTATCGGGCCGGTCCAGGCGGAAGGTGTAGCGGCCGTCCTCGCCCGCGTCCGGCGCACGCAGGGCCGCGGCCTCCAGTTCGATCGCGGCCTGTGCCTCGTAGCCGGCGTGGTGGCAGATCCCGGCGAGCGAGGAGACGGCGTCGAAGAGGCGTCCCGCGCTGGAGGTGGGCGCGCAGTTCAGGCCCCGGTCCATCTGCCGCCCGATCAGGCGCAGTTCGCCGGGCGGACAGGCCCGGACGCAGCTCAGCCGGGGGTCGGCGGGCAGGCCGGCGGCGCGCAGATGGGCGAGGGCCATCCGGTAGGGCCGCCGTACGGCCGCGTCGCCGCCGGGCAGGGGCACGTAGGCGAGGTGGGCGAAGCGCGCGAAGCCGGTGTAGTCGGCGAGCAGGAACTCGCCGCCCCACACGGCGCCGTCGGTGCCGTGGCCGGTGCCGTCGAAGGCGACGCCGAGCACGGGGGTGCTGCCGTCGAGGCCGTGTTCGGCCATGGCGGAGGCGATGTGCGCGTGGTGGTGCTGGACGGGGACGACCGGCCGGCCGGCCGCGTGGCGGCGGGCCCAGTGCGCGGAGCGGTAGCCGGGGTGGCCGTCGGCGGCGAGCAGCGCGGGCCG
Source organism: Streptomyces zhihengii (assembly GCF_016919245.1). Classification (NCBI taxonomy): domain Bacteria; kingdom Bacillati; phylum Actinomycetota; class Actinomycetes; order Kitasatosporales; family Streptomycetaceae; genus Streptomyces; species Streptomyces zhihengii. Next base: position 718,709 of record NZ_JAFEJA010000001.1, read on the forward strand.
TACGCCGGTGATCGATTCGAGCTGCCGCTCGGCGGAGGCGAAGGCCTGCTGGGTGGCGAGGTCGTCCATGTCGCCGATGTGGGCGGAAAGCCAGGCGGTGCGTCCCTCGCCGAGGCAGAAGGCGTTCTTCAGGTCGCCGCCGACGGCGAGCGCCGGGCCGACGTCGAAGGGGAGCCTCACGGGCAGCGGGGCGTACCCGCGCGAGCGGCGCAGCACGAGCGGCTCGCCGTCGCAGACGCGGACGACGGAGTCGTCGCAGGGCACATGGATGGGTCGGTCGTGCAGCAGCCAGGCGTCGGCGAGGCCGGCGAGCCGGGTGAGCGCCTCGGCGTCGTCGGTGACGATCGGTTCGCCGGAGAGGTTGCCGCTGGTCATGACCAGCAGCCGGGGGCCGCGTCCGGCCGGTGCGCCCAGGCCGAGGAGCAGATGGTGGACGGGCGTGTAGGGCAGCATCACGCCGAGGTCGGGGCTGCCGGGGGCGACGGCCGGGGCGGGCACGGGGCCGGAATGCGGCCCGGGGTCGTCGCGGCGGCGCAGCAGGACGACGGGCCGGACGGTGCCGGTGAGCAGCTCGCGCTCCTCGGGGCCGAGGTGCACCAGGGGTTCGACGTCGGCGGGGGCGGCCGCCATGACCGCGAACGGCTTGTCGCCGCGGGCCTTGCGGCGGCGCAGTCCGGCGACGGCCCGGGCGTCGGTCGCGTCGCAGGCGAGGTGGTAGCCGCCGAGGCCCTTGACGGCGACGACCGCCCCGGCGGCGAGCATCCGGCGCGCGGCGGCCACCGGATCCTCGCCGGGCCCGGGGGGCGGGCAGGGCCCGCCCGGCGCGGTGACCAGGCGCAGCCGGGGGCCGCAGCGCGGGCAGGCGACGGGCTGCGCGTGGAAGCGCCGGTCCGCCGGGTCCTCGTACTCCCGCGCGCAGTCGGGGCACAGCGGGAAGCCGGCCATCGTCGTGTGGGCCCGGTCGTACGGGAGCGAGGTGACGATGGTGAACCGGGGGCCGCAGTGGGTGCAGGTGACGAAGGGGTGGAGATGGCGGCGGTCGGCGGGGTCCGCGAGCTCGGCGAGACAGGCCGCGCAGGTGGCGGTGTCGGGCGGGACGAGGGTGCGGCCGGAGCCGCCCTCCCGGGAGGGCACGATGGTGAAGCCGCTGCCGCCGGTGACGGCCAGATCGGCCGCCTCGACGGAGTCCACCCGGGCCAGCGGCGGCGCGCCGGGGGCGAGGCCGGCGCAGAAGGCGGCCACGTCCGCCGGGTCGCCCTCGACCTCGGCGACGACGCCGTCGGCGGTGTTGGTGACATGGCCGGACAGGCGCAGCCCGGTGGCGAGGGCGTAGACGTGGGGCCGGAACCCGACGCCCTGGACGACGCCCCGGACGACCACCCGGCTGCGCCGGACGGCCGTCCCGGCGGCGGGCCGCGCTGCGCTCACGCGCCGGCCCGGGCCATCACCGGGGCGTGGGCCGAGCCGCCGGCCGCGGCCAGGGCGCGGTCCAGCAGGACGCCGGCGCCGGTGCCGTCGCGCACCGAGCTGAGGACGACCTCGACGCCGGGGTTGACCTGTTGGACGTTGGCCCGGAAGGCGGCCTCGTCGAACTCGGCGGCCCGGGCGAGGTCGGTCTTGGTGACGACGACGAGCTGGGCGAGCCCGAAGGCGGTGGGGTACTTCAGCGGCTTGTCCTCGCCCTCGGTGACGGAGGCGAGGACGACGCGCAGCGTTTCGCCGAGGTCGTAGCCGGCGGGGCAGACGAGGTTGCCGACGTTCTCGACGAAGAGCAGCCGGGTGGCGTCGGGCAGCCAGTCGTGGAGGTGCCGGGCCACCATGTCGGCCTCCAGGTGGCACAGTCCGTCGGTGTGGACCTGCTTGACGGGGAGGCCGGAGCGGGCGAGGCGCCGGGCGTCGTTCTCGGTGGCCAGGTCGGCGGTGAGCGCGGCGGCGGTGACGTCCCGTTCGGCGGCCAGCCGCAGTTCGCGCTCCAGCAGGGCGGTCTTGCCGCTGCCGGGGCTGGAGAGCAGATTGACCACGGTGGTGCCGCGGGCGGTGAGTTCGGTGCGCAGGATGTCCGCCGCGGCCTCGTTCTTGGCGAGGACGGCACGCTGGAGATCGACGGCTCGGCACATGCTCAGTTCTCCTCGGTGATCGGTTGGGGCCGGCGTGGTCCGCCGGCCGCGGCGGGGCCGGCCCAGCGGACCTCGCGGATCAGCAGTTCGCGGCCGGAGACGAGCTCGACGGCGGCGGCTCCGCAGCGGGGGCAGAGCAGTTGGGGCGGCATGCCGACGTCCCAGTCCCCGGCGCACGGTTCGCAGCGCGCGGTGCCGGGGACGGTGCGGGTGATCAGTTCGGCGCCCTCGACGACGGTGCCGGCGCAGGCGAGTTCGAAGCAGAAGGCGAGCGATTCGGCGACGACGCCCGCCAGTTCGCCGACGTCGAGGCGGACGCTGAGCACGCCCGGGGCCCGTCGGCCGCGCGCGGCCGTCTCGACCTGGTCCACGACGGCCAGCGCGAGGGACATCTCGTGCATCGGTCTCCGTCCGTGCGCGGGGGGTGGTCATCGCCCCGGGCGCGTGTTCCGCCGCCGTCGCCCCGATGGCCCGGGGCGGCTTTCCGGCCGCCATTGAAGGACGGGCGCGGGGCGGGGGGCGGCCCGGCACGCCGGGGGGCCGGACGGAGTCGTCCGTTCGGTGCAGCCGCGCCCACCGGGGGCCGGTGGGCGCGGGCGGGGTCACATCCTGCTGATGCGCAGATAGCGCCGCACGTCGGGGAGGACGGCCACGACGACGGCGACGGCGGCGACCGCGGTGAGGGCGGCGCAAGCGGTGGCGAGGGTGCTCTTGTTCTTCACGGTGTTCTCCGTATCGGGCTTGGGAGGGCGGATTCCCGGTCGACCAGTTCGGTCACCATGCGGACCGCGCCGGGCACCGCGGCGGCGACCTGCGGGCTGAGGCCGATGCCCTCGTCGAGACAGGCCGGTTCGCAGCCGACGAGGGCGATCCGCCGCGGCGGCGTGGCGCCCGTCCCGGCGCACAGGGTGTCCAGCAGGGCGAGGACGGCGTCGGGGGTCATCCGGTGGCCGTCGAGCGGTACGCCCGCCCCGCCGGGCAGCGCGCGGTCGGCGGTGGCGTCGATCAGATGGAGCGTCCCGGGCGCGGCACCCCGGCCGACGGCGTCGACGAGGACGAGAACGTCCCAGCCGTCGAGGACCTGGTAGGCGAGGTGGACGCCGCGGACGCCGATGTCGGCCACCTCGACGTGCGGCGGCAGGTCCTCGCCGGCGAGGCGCCGCACGGTCTCGACGCCGAAGCCGTCGTCGCCGAGGAAGATGTTGCCGATGCCGGCCACCAGGATGCGGGCGGCTCCGTCGCCGTTCCCGCTCACGCGTCCTCCGTCACGCCGGCCGCGCCGGCCCGGTCGGGCCCCGCGTCGACCTCGTCGGGCTGGAAGTAGAGGAACCTGCCCTGCTCCCGGCGGATGTCGGCGCCGGGGTCGTCGTCGACGGTGACGGCGATGTGCACACCGCCGTCGACGTCGTGCAGCACGGCCTCGACGAGGGCGCTGCGCCCGTCGAGGAACAGGTCCTGTGCGTCGGTGCGGCGCAGCCGGGGCCGCAGTACGACGCGGCTTCCGGCGCGCACCGGGTGCCCGCCGACCAGGACGTGGTCCGTCGCCGGGTCCACGCCGGTGTCGCCGCCCGGGTCCCACCAGGGGGTGTCCGGCAGGGGGCAGGGGCCGGGCCCGGCCGGCTCCTCGGGGCCGGTGACCTCCCGCAGGCCGCGCACCGCGCCGTGCAGCCGCTCCAGGACCTCGGGCGGCATGGTGTCGGCCAGTTCGATGACGGCGGCGGCGCGGGCGTCGGTGCCCCGGGCCTCGCGCTTCTCCTCGTCGGTGAGGGCCGCGGTGCGCAGGGCGAGGATCTCGTCGATCTCGGTGGCGTCGTAGAGGGCGCCGGGGCTCTCCGGTGCGATGGCCGGGTGGTCCTCCAGGATGATCGGCGAGGACAGCACCAGGTCGCCGCGTCCCGCCTCGCCGGCGAGGACGGGCCAGGTGTGGAGGTTGCGGCAGTCCGCGACGGCGCCCCGGGCCCACTCGGGCGGGTCGGTCATCGACAGGAACGCACCGGCGTCCAGGCGCAGCAGGGTGTGGGTGGCGACCAGCGAGTACGGCAGCGCCGCGTGCCGGTCCGCGCCGGGCGGCGGCGTCCAGGCGCTGGTGTTCTCCACGGTGACGGTCAGCCGGCGCACCCGGTACGGGCCGTCGAGCTCGGCGGCCGAGATCCGCAGCACCCCGCTGATCTCCTCGCGGCGGCGCAGCAGCCGCCCGACGACGGCGCCGTCGGCTCCGGTGACCTGCTCGGTCTCCTCGGCCGCCGGGCGGGTGAAGGGGAACTCCACGCCGTCGCCGTCGAGTCCGGCGACCGGGACGGCCAGGGTGACGGTCTCCTCGACGCCCTCGTCCCAGGCGACCAGCACCCGGTCGGGCAGGCGCAGTTCGGCGGCGGGCGTGAACGCGCCGTCCTCGCCGCGCCGTTCGACGGTGCGCCGCCGGGCGCGCAGGAAGCGCACCTCGACGGCGAGTTCGGCGCCGGCCCGCGGTTCCATCAGGCATTCGGTGTGCTGGAAGTCGTGCTCCTCGGCGGCGGCGCTCCACGAGGGGGGCACCAGGACGCCGAACTGCCAGCGGAGCCGGTTCTTGGCGGCCGACGCCCGGTACGGGTAGAGGACGTAGCCCTCGAAGAGGACGGCGTCGGCGACCTGCCGGGCGACGGCGAGGCGCTCCTCGGTCCCGGGGCCGAAGGCGGCGGCGGTCACCGGGCCCCCTCCCCCGCCTCGTCGAGCAGCCGCTCGACGGTTGCCTGCCAGGACGGGAGGGCGTGGCGGGACCGGTAGGCGAGCAGGGCGTCCATGGCGTCGCCGGGGAGCCTGATCCACCCGCAGCCGGGGAAGTGCTGGTCGATCATCTCCCGCCAGGTCTTCACGGGCATCCGGTGGGAGATCTCCTTGTCCCAGGGCACCGGTTCGACGTGGAAGCCGGCGGCGCCGGTGAACGCGGTCCCCGAGAACAGCAGCAGCAGGGGGACGTCGCCGCCGGTGAGGGCGCGGAAGTAGCGGGAGGCGGCGATGTCGGTGTCGTAGGTGCAGGGCACGGCGAGGTCGGTCTCGATCTCGCCGGTGAAACCGGGGACCATCACGGACACCTGGGCGAACTGCACGGGGTTGAGGCTGCTGCCCCAGCGGGAGCGTTCGCCGAACAGGTCGCCGAGGGCGGCGGCCTCCTCGTCGTCGTATCCGCGCCGGGCCGGTTCGATCCGGATCTGGCAGCGCAGGGCGAGGGCGTGCACCCGGGTGCCGGGGGAGGCGGTGATCCGCAGCCGGAACACCAGGGTCGGTCCCGCCGCGTAGGCGTCGGCACGGACGCCCAGGCAGCTGAAGGAGAATTCGGTCACGGCAGGCTCCCCTCGGGTTCGCGTGCCCGGTCGCGCACCCGGGCGAAGAAGTCGTCGAGGCCGGCGCGGGCCTCCGCCCCGCCGTCGAAGCCCTGCCAGCGCAGCCGCATCCGGCCGACCAGTTCGTAGCAGAGGTCGACGGGCACCAGGAAGCACTCGCTGCGGCCGTCGTGGCGGCGCATCAGCAGCGCTTCGGTGTCGGGTTCGAGGAGGCCGGCGAGACGGGTCGCGTCGGTCACGGTGTGCCAGGCCGGCTCGTCGAGTTCGCTCTCGGTCGCCCCGGCGGGGCTCGGGTAGAGGGCGACGGGGCGGCCGAGGGCGGAGTTGCGGAAGAAGAACGCGACGGAGACGGGGACCCGCAGCGCCTCCCACACCCGGTCGTCGACCCGGTGGCGGGTGTCGGTGAGGACGCGTCCGGGGACGGTGCGGAAACGGCCCCGCGGTCCCGGGTCGCGGTCCATGACCGGGTCGCGGTCCATGAGCTGCGCGCAGGGGCCGCAGGCGCAGACCAGGGCCCGCTGCTCGGTGTCGACCAGGTGGCGGTGGTCCTCGCCGGCGAGCCGCGCCCCGCACAGTTCGCAGCGCTCCTCGCGCGGCGGGCGCGGTGCGGTGAAGCGGCGCAGGCCGGTGAGGGCCCCAGCGCCCGGCGGGCGGCCCGCGGCGGGCGGCCGCGCGCTCACGGGGCGGTGGCCGGCGAGCGGCCGCCGGAGCCGGCGAGCGGCGGGCGGGTGCCGATCTGGAGCAGCGCGGGCTCGCGGGGGCCGGGCGGCTCCACCTCGACGCCCGTCACCTCGGGCGCGAAGCACGCGAGCGCGTCGGCCGCCGCCCGCCGGACGGACTCCGGGTCGCCGGAGCAGCCGCAGCCGGACCCGGCGGACTGACGCAGCGTCAGCACGCCGCCGGCCGGGTCGAAACCGGCGTTCTCCACGGGCTGCGGCAGAGTGGCCAGGGCGCGTGCGATGCGGGTGGGCGCGTCCTCGGGGTGGAGCCCGTGCAGGGTCAGCAGGCTCGCGACGAGTTCGTCCCCGAGGAGCGGCTCCAGCGGGTCGGCGGGCGGCCGGGCGCCGGGGCGGCCGAGGAGTTCGACGACGCGGGCCAGCCCGCCGCCGTAGAACTCCATCAGGGCGCGCACGATCTCCTCGGCAGCGGCGCGGGCTTCGGCGTCCGCGGGGCCGTCCAGCCGGGCGAGGACCTCCTCGACCCGCCGGCCGGCCTGTTCGGCGGCGGCGCTCATCCGCCCAGTCCGCTCAGGCCGGTGGGCACGTGCATCGACTTCACGGTCCGGCCGTTGCCGGTGTACATGTGGACGCCGCACGGCAGGCAGGGGTCGAAGCTGCGCACGGCGCGCATGATGTCGATGCCCTTGAAGTTCTCCGGGGTGTTCTCCTCGAAGATCGGGGTGTTCTGCACCGCGTCCTCGTAGGGGCCCGGGGTGCCGAAGGTGTCGCGGGTGGAGGCGTTCCACGGGGTGGGCGGGTACGGGTGGTAGTTGGCGATCTTGCCGTCCCGGATGACCATGTGGTGGGAGAGGACGCCGCGGACGGCCTCGGTGAAGCCGACGCCGATGGACTCCTCGGGCACCTCGAACTTCTCCCAGGTCTGGGTGCGTCCGGCACGGACCTCCTCCAGGCCCTTCTCGGCGCAGTGCAGGGCGACGGCCGCCGCGTACGCCTGGAAGTAGGTGCGGGCGCGGTTGCGCTCCAGGGCGTTGCTCCACTGCGGGATCTTCCACTCGAAGGTGGTCTCCGGCTTGGTCATCGTGCGGGGCAGGTTGATGACCACGCTGTGGCCGGTGGCCTTGACGTAGCCGATGTCGACGAGGCCGGACAGGGCGGTGGACCACAGGCGGGCGATGGGGCCGCCGCCGGTGTCCAGCGCCAGGTGGTCCTTGCCGTCGAACCAGCGCGGGGACATGACCCAGCTGTACTTGTCGTCGAAGTTCCGCTTCTGCGGGGCCGGGATGGTGTGCTGGTTCCACGGGTGGCGCGGGTCGACCGGGTTGCCCAGCGGGTCGTGGGTGACGAACTGCTCCTGGCCCTGCCAGTCCTCGTAGTAGGAGCTGCCGAGCAGGATGCGGATGCCGAGGTTGATCTCGGTCAGGTCGTTGGTGACGAGCTTGCCGTCGACGACGACGCCGGGGGTGACGAACATCCGCCGGCCCCAGTCGGTCATGTTGGCGTAGGTGAAGTCGCAGTACTCGGGGTCGTTGAGGGCTCCCCAGCAGCCGAGCAGCACCCGGCGGCGGCCGACCTCCTCGTAGCCCGGGAGGGCCTCGTAGAAGAAGTCGAAGAGGTCGTCGTGGAGCGGGACGACCCGCTTCATGAACTCGACGTAGCGCATCAGGCGGCTGAGGTAGTCGGTGAAGAGCTGCACCGAGGCTACGGTGCCGACGCCGCCGGGGTAGAGGGTGGAGGGGTGCACGTGGCGGCCCTCCATCAGGCAGAACATCTCCCGGGTGTAGCGGCTGACCTGGAGCGCCTCGCGGTAGAACTCGCCCTCCAGCGGGTTCAGCGAGCGCATGATGTCGGCGATGGTGCGGTAGCCGTGCTCCCCGGCGTGCGGGGCCTCGGTGCGCTCGGCGAGCTCCAGGACCCCGGGGTTGGTCTCGCGGACCATCTTCTCGCAGTAGTCGACCCCGACCAGGTTCTCCTGGAAGATGTTGTGGTCGAACATGTACTCGGCGGACTCGCCGAGGTTGATGACCCACTCGCCGAGGTGCGGCGGCTTCACGCCGTACGCCATGTTCTGCGCGTACACCGAACACGTGGCGTGGTTGTCGCCGCAGATGCCGCAGATGCGGCTGGTGATGAAGTGCGCGTCGCGGGGGTCCTTGCCCCGCATGAAGACGCTGTAGCCGCGGAAGACGGAGGACGTGCTGTAGCACTCCGCGACGCGCTTCTGCTTGAAATCGATCTTGGTGTGGATGCCGAGACTGCCCACGATCCGGGTGATGGGGTCCCACGCCATCTCCACCAGACCAGTGCCGTCACCTGTCGTCTTCGCCGGAGATGCCATGGTGTGTTCGGTGCCCTTCGTCGACTCGTGGACTGTGTGCGGTGGAGGAGGGAGGGTGGTGCGGGGCGGGCCCGGTCACCAGGGGGGCCGGTAGCCGGTGGTGATGCTCTCGCCGGTGTGCCGCCACTTCGGCTCCTTGTCCACGGTCCGCGCGGTGATGTCGCGGAGCCTGCGGATGACCGAGCCGTACACACCGCTCGCGGTGCTGGAGACCTTGCCGCCGGGGGGCTCGTCCATGAACGGCATGAACTTGTCCGGGAAGCCGGGCATGGTGCACGCGATGCAGATGCCGCCGACGTTGGGACAGCCGCCGATGCCGTTCATCCAGCCGCGCTTGGGGACGTTGCACTTGACGACCGGTCCCCAGCAGCCCAGCTTCACCAGGCACTTGGGCGAGTCGTAGGTCTCGGCGAACTGGCCCTGCTCGTAGTAGCCGGCCCGGTCGCAGCCCTCGTGGACCGTCGCCCCGAACAGCCAGGTGGGGCGGAGCTTGTCGTCCAGCGGTATCATCGGCGCCGATCCGGCGGCCTGGTACAGCAGATAGGTCAGCGTCTCGGCGAAGTTGTCCGGCTGGATGGGGCAGCCGGGCACGCAGACGATCGGGATGCCGGCCTTGGACTTCCAGTCCCAGCCCAGGTAGTCCGGCACGCCCATGGCGCCGGTGGGGTTCCCGGCCATGGCGTGGATGCCGCCGTAGGTGGCGCAGGTGCCGATCGCGACGACGGCGAGGGCCTTGGGCGCCAGCCGGTCGATCCACTCGCTGGTGGTGATGGGCTGGCCGGTCTCCGGGTTGTCGCCGAAGCCGCACCAGTACCCCTCCTGCTTGATCGCCTCGTTGGGGATCGAGCCCTCGACGACCAGCACGAACGGGTCGATCTCACCGCGCTCGCCCTTGAAGAACCACTCGATGAACGTGTCGGCGCCGCCCACCGGCCCGCACTCGAAGTCGATCAGCGGCCAGTGGACCGCGATCCTGGGGAGCCCCGGCAGACCGGCCAGGGCGATCTCCTCGATGCTGGGCTGCATGGCGGCGGTCAGCGCGACCGAGTCGCCGTCACAGCTCAGTCCCGCGTTGATCCAGAGGATGTGGATCGGCTTCTCTTCGCTGCCGGGGGCGGCGCCCTGTTCCTCGACAGGGGCCGGCGTCGCTGCGTTCATGGGGTCGCCTCCTGGGGAGGGTGCGGCGGGGCCGTCGTTCGGGCCTTCGTTCTTGCTAACAGTCGGCCGGAGCGGTCGCCCCCGCACCTGGGCCGTCCGGGGACCCCGCCCGGGGGGCCTCCTTGCGCGCGAACGCGCGGCGCAGCGCGTGGTACGGCGCCTCGGGGTCGCAGAACGTGCGCCGCATCCGGGAGAGCTCCTGCTCCCGGTAGGAGGCCAGCGGGGTCCGGGCCTCTCGGCGCTCGTACTCGGCCTTCTTCGCGGCGATCCTGGTGCGGGCGGCCGGGTGGGAGGCCAGCCGTGCGGCCAATCGGGTGACCTCCGCGGTGAACGCGCCGGGGGCGCAGTCGACCACCCGGTCGGCCAGTCCCATGCCCAGCGCTGCGGCGGCCGAGACGGGCCGGGCCTCGTCGGTGAGCCGTACCGCCATGTCGGCGCCCACCTTGCGGGGCAGGGTGTACGTCCAGTACTCGGAGCCGTAGAGGCCCATGCGCCGGTAGTGGGGGTTGAGGACGGAGCCGGAGCGGCACCAGACCTCGTCGGCGGCGAGGGCCAGCATGACGCCGCCGGCCGCCGCGTTGCCGCCGATCGCGCTGACGACGAGCCGGTCGGTCGTGCCGACGACCGCCTCGACGAGGTCGTTCATCGCGTTGATGTTGGCCCAGGACTCGGCGGCCGGGTCGGCGGCGGCCTCGATGACGTTCAGATGGATGCCGTTGGAGAAGAAGTCGCGCTGCCCGCCGAGCACCAGCACCGAGGTGGGCCGGGTGCAGGCCGTCCGCCAGGCGTCCAGCAGCCGGCGGCAGTGGGCGGTGCTCATCGCGCCGCCGGGGAACGTGAACGACAGCACCCCGACCGGGCCCTGCTCCCGGTAGCGGATGTCGGACCAGGTCCGGACGCCCGGGACGGGTGGCGGCGCGGGCACCTCCGGGAGCAGCGGCAGCCGGCCGGCGAGCGCCAGGGCGGCGGGGAGCTTGCAGGCGCGGGCCTCGCCGGGGGCCGTCCGGGCGCGGATCTCGGGGATCCAGACCGCGCCGTCCGCCGTGGCCCGGCAGACCGCGCCCGCGCGGGTGGCCAGCAGCTCGCCGGGGCGGCCGCGCAGGACGTCCTCGGGGTGGCCGCCGTGGAGGAACCACTCGCCGCCGAGCAGCCGGTCGCGCACACCGGGCTGGGAGTCGGCGGCCCGCAGGGTGCGCACGACCCGCTCGGTGGTGTCCTCCTCCCAGACGATCCGGCGGTTCTCCTGCCGGCAGGGCGGCCGGGTGCCGGCCGGGCCGGTCTGCGGGACGGGGGCCTCGCCGGCGGCGACCCGCTCGACGGCGAGGTGCACGGCGGCCACGGCGGCGTCGGCCAGCTCGTTGCGGTAGAGGTCGCTCTTGCCCGTCTCCGGGAGGTGGAACGCGGCGGTGGCCCAGACGTCGCCCGCGTCCATCTCCTCGTCGGCCTGGAGGACGGTGACGCCCCACTCGCCGGCGCCCTCCTGGACGGCCCAGTCCAGCGAGGACGGCCCGCGGTCGCCGACCGGTCCGGGGTGCACGATCAGGCAGTGGTAGGCCGTCCACACGTCCTTCGGGACGACGGCTCTGAGCAGCGGGGCGACGACCAGGTCGGGCCGGTGGCGCCCGACGGCCTCGCGTACGGCCGGGGTGTCGGGCGTGATCTCCACGGGGACGGTGTGCCCGCGGTCCCGCAGCTCGGCGCGGACCCGCTGGGTGAGGCTGTTGTAGCTGCTGGCGATGAGCAGAATGCGCATGGCGGCCCTTCCGGGGTTGCTGTGGAATCCGCCCTCGGGGCGGTCCACCCGGCCGCCAGCGATCGTGGCCGCGCCACCGCCCCGGGCACCGGCGGCGCAGCGCTCACCTCACCCGATCGGGGCGCGTTTGACACCACTTGGCGGCCATCCGGGCGGGGGCCCGGCGAGGTCCGGCCGCCGGGCCTCGCGACTGGGGCCGCCGGGGCGCGCGGAGCGGCCCGCTCCCCGGGGCCGTCCCGGCGCGCGCGGCGCGGACGCGCATGGGGCGCGGACGCGCGGCGCGGCCACGCACGGAGCAAGGCGGCGCGCACGGGGCGCGGGACAAGGCGGCGCGCTCGCCGCTCCGGCGGCCGCCCGGGGCGATCCGGCAGGCCACGCGGGCAGCCGTCCCGCCAGGGGGCGCGGCGCTCCGGGCGGGCCGACCCGCTGTGCCGGTTGGCCGTGACGGGACTGTGTACATCGATGTAAACCCGCCCTACTCTGATGCTCGCCGAACGGCCGGACACCTCGCCGTGGGCCTTCGCCTGCCCGGGGACAGCGGCCGTCGTCCTTCAGCGCGTCCGTGACTGCGGAGAGGAACCCCCATGCCCGCGCGCCGCCCAGCGACTCCCCCGGCTCCGGCCGGCACCCCCGCCCCGTCCTTACCCGGTCCGGTACGCCCGCCGGCCCCGGCCCGGCGCACCGCGCGGCACGCGGTGCTCGCCGTGCTGGCCATGGCCGCGGCGGCCGTGCTCGGTCTCGCGGCCCCGCCGCCCGCCGCCGCCGTGCCCGGGGCCGCACCGGCTCCGGTGGCCGCCGCCGCCACGGGCACCCCGCTGGGCCAGGGCACGGGTCTGTACCCGCGCGCCGTCCGGCTCGCGCACAACGGCGCGGCCAACGGGCGGGTGCTGGCGAGCACGGTCACCTTCGGCGGCAGCAACGGCCTGGGCGCGATCCACGAGAGCACCGACGGCGGCGCCTCGTTCCGGCAGGTGGGCACGGTCGCCGATCCCGAGTCGGCCGGCGGCCAGGGACTGTGCTGCGCCACGCTCTTCGAACTCCCCTCCCGGGTGGGGAACCTGCCGGCGGGCACCCTGCTGTGGGCCTCGTCCGCCGGCCAGGACGAGGCGGGCCGGCGGATGGCGCTGCGGGTCTGGCGCAGCAACGACGTGGGACGGTCCTGGTCCTACCTCTCCTCGTGCGCCACGGCGGGCAACACGGGCGGCCTGTGGGAACCGGAGTTCTCCGTCGCCGCGGACGGGGCGCTGGTGTGCACCTACGCGGACGAGACCGATCCGGGGCACAGCCAGAAGCTGTCGTCGGCGCGCAGCTACGACGGGGTGCGCTGGCAGGACCACCGGGACACGGTGGCGAGCACCTGGTCCGCGGACCGGCCGGGCATGCCGGTGGTGCGCAGGCTGCCGAACGGCACGTACATGATGAGCTTCGAGATCTGCAATCCCGGCGGCCAGTACCAGTGCGTGGTGCACTACCGGACCTCGGCCGACGGCTGGAACTGGGGCGACCCGGCCTTCCTCGGGTACCGGCCGCAGACCGTGGACGGCAAGTACTTCCGGGCCGCGCCGACCCTCGCCTGGGCGCCCGCGCCGGACGGCGGCCCGAACGGCAGGCTGCTGCTCGTCGGGCAGCAGCTCCTCAACCGCGACGGCACCCCGGCCGCGGACAGCGGCCGCACCCTGCTCGCCAACACCGAGAACGGCACGGGCCCCTGGTACGAGGTCGAGGCGCCGGTGCGGGTGCCGGGCCCGACGGCCAACTACTGCCAGAACTACAGCTCCCCGCTGCTGCCGTCGGCCGACGGCCGTCAGGTGCTCCAGATCGCCACGGACTGGGACGGCGGCGTGTGCCGCCCCTATGTCGGCACCGGCCTGGTCACCGGCACCGCGGACGCGGCGGGTGTCGTGGACGGCGGCCGCTACCGGCTGCTGAACGCGAACAGCGCCCACTGCCTGGACGTCGCCGGTGACTCGCGGGTGCCGGGCGGCGCGGTCCAGCAGTGGACGTGCAACGGCCTCGGCCCGCAGGAGTGGATCCTGCGGGCCCGCGGGGAGGGCCGCTTCACCCTCACCGGCCGCAACAGCGGCCACTGCCTGGATCTGGAGAACGGTTCCTCCGTGCCGGGCGCCGACGTCCGGCAGTGGGGCTGCAACGGTGCGCCCGCGCAGGACTGGCGGCTGGTGAACGCCGGCCGGAACGCGTACCGGCTGGTGTCCGCCGCGAGCGGGCAGTGCCTGGACGTGTCCGGGGGCTCGCGGGAGCCGGGCGCGGACGTGCGGCAGTGGACCTGCAACGGTCTTCAGCCGCAGCTCTGGGTGCTGCAACGGCTCTGAGCGGCGCCGGCGTCGGGACGGTGGTCGCCGGCGCAGAGGATGCCGGTCCTCCGGCGGTGTCCGCCGTGTGCGGAACGCCCCCCGGCGGGGGCGTTCCGCACACGGGACGGCGGTCAGCCGGCCGGCGGACGCTCGATGGCCGCGGGCCGGGACTGGGCCTCGCGCAGCCGCGCGATGTCGAGCTTGGTGCCGCGGTCGAAGCGGTACACGCCGTTCTGTTCCTGGAACACGTCGGTGAGCTGGGTGTAGCAGTAGCCGAACATGTCCGGGTCGTCGAGCAGGACGCCGACGAGCCCGGCGAAGCGCTCGTGGAACTCGTCCTCGTCGCGCACCCGGTCGCCGTAGCCCCAGGAGGCCGTGCGGTCCGCGCCGGACTGGCCGGCCGCGGCCTCCGGGTCCCACCAGATGCCGCCGAACTCGCTGACGAAGTAAGGCTGTCCGCGGTACGGCTGGGAGTAGGCGGCGCCGTTCTCGTGGGTGTTGGCGAACGGCTCGCCCTTCGCGAGGCCGGACATGAGCTGCCGGAAGGCGGCCGGGTCCTGCTCGTAGCTGTGCGCGTCCCAGACGTCGGTCTCCAGGACGCGGTGGGAGTAGCCGGAGGCGTCGACGACGGGCCGGGTGGTGTCCAGGGCCTTGGTGGCGAGGAACATCGCCCGGGTCACGTCGTCGAGCACGGTGATCCGGTCGTGGAGCTTCTGGTAGGTCTCGTTGAGCGGGCACCAGCCGATGACCGAGGGGTGGGAGTAGTCGCGTTCGACGGCCTCCAGCCACTGGGCGACGTAGGAGGCGTCCGGGCGCTGGTTGTCACCGGACGAGCCGCCCGTCTCGCAGCCCCAGTCGCCGAACTCGCCCCAGACCAGGTAGCCGAGGCGGTCGGCGTGGTGGAGGAAGCGCTCCTCGAAGACCTTCTGGTGCAGCCGCGCCCCGTTGAAGCCGGCTGCCATGGACAGTTCGATGTCGCGGATCAGGGCCTCGTCGCTGGGCGCGGTCATCAGCCCGTCGGCGTACCAGCCCTGGTCGAGCACCAGGCGCTGGAAGCGGGCCCGTCCGTTGAGGGTGACGGCCTTCCCGCGGATGCCGACGGCCCGAAGCCCGGCGTAGCTCTCGTAGGAGTCGCTCACCGTGCCGTCGGCGGCGACGAGTTCGATCAGCAGGTCGTAGAGGAAGGGGTCCTCCGGGCTCCATTCGCGGCGGCGGTCGCCGGGCAGGGCGAGATGGAGGCGCGGGGCGAGGTCGAGGTCGGCGCGCGACTCGGCGCGGCAGACCTCTCCCGCGCCGTCGCGCAGCACGGCGCGCACCCGGTGGCCGGGACGGTTCCCGGACAGCGGCAGTTCGAGGTGGAAGGCGCCGCCCGCCAGGTCGGGGGTGATGCGCGGGCGGCGCAGATGGACCTCCGGCACCGGTTCGGCCCAGACGGTCTGCCAGATGCCCGTGGTGCGGGTGTAGTTGCAGTCGTGGTTGGCGTACCGGACGGCCTGCTTGCCCCTGGCCTGGGGTCCGGAGCGCGGGTCGCGGGCGCGGACGGTGATCTCGACCTCGCCGCCCGCCGCGGCGACGTCGCCGAGGTCGGCCGTGAAGGGGGTGAAGCCGCCGCGGTGGCGGACGGCCTCGGTGCCGTCGACCCACACCGTCGTGTCGTGGTCGACGGCGCCGAAGTGGAGCAGCACCCGGCGGCCGGCCCACTCGGCGGGCGGGGTGAAGCGGCGCCGGTACCAGACGGCTTCGAGGAAGTCGGTGACGCCGACGCCCGACAGCTCGGACTCGGGGGCGAAGGGGACGAGGATCTCCCCGGACAGGTCGCGCCCGAGCAGTCCGCGGTCGAGTCCGCTGTCCCCCTGGTCGGTCTCGAACTGCCAGACGCCGTTCAGGTTGAGCCAGTCGCGGCGCACGAACTGCGGGCGCGGGTACTCCGGACGGGGAACGGAGGGGGTGTGCACGAGAGCTCCAGTCAGGTGGTGGTGGCGCGGCCGGCGCGGTCGCCGGGCGCGTCGGGACGCGGTGGCGCGGTGGACGCCCCGCAGGTCAGCTGCCGCCGAGGCCGGTGGTGGCGACCGAGGCGACGATGCGCCGCTGGAAGACGAGGAAGACGACGATCAGCGGGAGCGCGGCCAGCAGCGCGGACGCCATGGACTGGGCGTACTGGATGCCGTAGGCGTCCTTGACGGTGGCCAGTCCCACCGGGAGCGTCATCAGACCGGGGTCGTTGGTGACGACGAAGGGCCACAGGAAGTTGTTCCAGGCCCCGATGAAGACGAAGATCGCGACGGCCGACACGATCGGCCGGGAGAGCGGCAGCACGACGGAGAGGAAGACCCGGGTCTCCGAGGCGCCGTCGATCCGGGCCGCGTCCTCCAGCTCGCGGGGGATGCCGTCGAAGAAGCGCTTGAGGATGAAGACCATCATGGGCGCCACGACCTGGGGCAGGATGATGGCCGCGTAGGTGTCGACCATGCCGAACATCAGCATCTGGTCGAACAGCGGCACGACGAGGAGCTGCGGCGGCACCATGATCGCGGCGACGGTGACGGCGAGCAGCGCGCGCCTGCCGCGGAAGGTGCCCCGCGAGAAGCCGTAGGCGGCGAGCGTGGACACGGCGACCGTGATCAGGGTGACGAGCCCGGCGACGAGGAGGCTGTTGAACGCCCAGGCGGGCACGTTCCCCCGCTCCAGGATCTGACGGTAGGCGGCGAACGTGAGCGCCCCCTTGACCGGGGACAGCCCCGACGAGGAGACGTCCTGCTCGCTCTGGAGCGAGGTGAGGACGGCCCACAGGAACGGCAGCAGCCACAGGGCCGCGAGGACGGTCAGCGCGGTGCCGGTGAGGAGGCGGGGCAGCCGTCCGTGGCCGAGCAGCAGCGGGGATCCGGCCTCCCGGTGCCGCGGGCGGCGCCGGGGGCGGACGGCGGTTGCGGTGGCGGACACGGTCAGTCCTCCTGGCGGAACAGGCGCAGTTGCGCGACGGAGACGACGATGACGATCGCGAAGAAGACGTAGGAGACCGCGGAGGCGTAGCCGAGCCGGTAGCCGGTGAACCCGACGTCGTAGACGTACTCCAGGATCGGCCGGGTCGATCCGTTCGGGCCGCCCTTGGTGAGGATGTAGATCTGGTCGAAGACCTTCAGCGAGGCGAGCACCTGGAGCATCGCGACCAGCGCGGTGGTCCGGCGGAGCTGGGGCAGGGTGACGGACCACAGCCGCCGCCAGGCGCCGGCGCCGTCGAGGGCGGCGGCCTCGTCGTAGGTGGCGGGCAGCGACTGGAGGGCGGCCAGGTAGAGCAGGAAGTTGAAGCCGACCGTCCACCAGACGGTGAGCGCGGCGACGGACCACATGGCGACGGACTCGTCCGACAGCCAGCCGACGGGCTCCATGCCGAGGGCGCCCAGCAGTTGGTTGCCGAAGCCCAGATCGGGCTGGTAGAGCCAGGTCCAGATCAGTGTCACCACGGTGACGGGCAGCAGGTACGGCGCGAAGTAGGCCAGGCGCCACACCCACTGGCCGGCGAGGCCGCTGTGCACCAGAAGGGCCATGGCGAGGGCGATCAGCACGAGCGGCACGGACGAGATCGCGGTGAAGAAGAAGGTGTTGCCGAGGCTGCTCCAGACGTCCGGGTCCCCGAACGCCTCGGCGTAGTTGGCGAATCCGACGAACCGGGTCTCGCGCAGGGTGAGCGAGGCGTCGGTCAGGCTCATCCAGAGGCCCTGGACGACGGGCCACACCAGGAACAGCCCGAACAGCGTCAGGAACGGCAGGACGAAGAGTCCGCCGTTGCCGGCGCCCCGCGCGGGGCGCCGGCGGGGCGGCGCGGGCGGGGAGGGCTCGGGGGGCGCCGGGGCGGCTGCGCCGGCGGGCACGGTGGTGGTCACGGTGGCGGCTCCTTCGGCTGTCGTCAGGCGACCGGGTTCGGCCGGCGCAGCAGGCTGTCCGCTTCCCGGATCATCTGCCTCACCGCCTTCTCGGCGGAGGTGTTGCCCAGCAGCGCCGACTGGAGCGGCTGGCACATGCGGTTCTGGAAGTTCGACCCGGCCCCGGCGAACCAGTTGGGCGGGTCGAGCACGGCCGCCTCGCCGGCGGCGGCGTACGACGACTGCGGTGCGAGCGCGCGGTACTCGGGACGGTCCAGCACCGGCCGGTAGGCCGGAATGTGGCCGGCCCCGGCCCAGGTGAGGCTCTCCTTCACGATCCGCGCCACGTACCGGTGCGCCTCGCGGCGGCGGGCCGGATCGGGGTCGTCCTGGTGGGGCAGCACGAAGCTGTGCGAGTCGGTGTAGACGGCGGGACGGCCGAAGACCTGCGGGAACGGGGCCGCGCCGAGGTCGATGCCGGAGGCGCGGAGCGTGGGCAGTTCCCACTCCCCCAGCATCACCATGCCGCCGCGGCCGTCCATGAAGGCGGCCATCGCGCCGTTGTAGTCGAGGTTGTTCGGGTTGGTCCGGCCGTCGAACAGCCGCTGCATGAAGGTCACGACCTCGACGGCGGCGTCGGTGTCGATCTGCGGCGGCCCGCCGTCGGGCAGGGTGAAGGCGGCGCCGGTCTGCGCGTACAGGGCGGCGAACTGCCGCCAGCTCTGGGCGGTGTCGGTGACGTGCCCGAAGAGGACGCCCGCGTGGCCGGTCGCCCCGGCGAGCGCCCGCCCCGCGTCGAGGAACGCCTCGGGAGAGCCCATCGGGGCCAGTTCGCCGCCGGCGTCGAGGAGTCCGGCGCGGTCCGCGGCGCCCCGGTCGTAGAAGACGATGAACGGGTGGACGTCCAGCGGGATCGCGTAGACCGTGCCCCGGTGGCGGGTGCGCTGCCAGACGGCGGGCGCGAAGTCGCGTTCGGTGACGCCGAACTCGGCGAGCAGATCGAGGTCGAAGGGGTCGAGCAGGCCGCCGGGGGCGTAGCCGGCGAGCCGGGACAGGTGGAGCACGGCGACGTCCGACGCGCGGCCGCCCGCCGCCGACATGGCCAGCTTGGTGTAGTAGGAGGGGCCCCAGTCCAGGATGGTGCGCTCCACGTCGAAGCCGTCCGGCCCCCGGGAGACGGCCGCGATCATCTCGTCCATCAGCAGCCCGTCACCGCCCTGGAAGAGGTCCCAGACGCTGAGGGACGAGGGCTCGCCGGCCCGCGCCGGTGAGGCGCAGCCGGTCAGCGGGCCGGCCGCCAGCACCGAGGCCGCCCCTGCCGTGCCGCAGCGCAGCAGCCGCCGGCGGCTGACACCCGGCGCCCAGGCCGCGGCGCGGGGGCGGGGTGACCCGCGGAAGGAGGACGCAGAACCCATCGGGGACCTTTCTCAGCCGGGGCCGACATGCCGGCGGACAGCGTCCACCGGCGGGGCGGCGGGGGCCGTCCCGTGCACATCGGGAGTGGTCCGCACCGGTCCCGCCGGTGCGGTGACCCTGTTTTTACATCGATGTACATTGGCTGTAAAGAGGTGCGGCACGGCGTCCGTCCTCCCGGTCCCCCGCGCGGCGGGCACGGGCCCCCCGGCACCGCCGGGGGGCCGGACGGCCGTGCCCCGGCGGGCCGTTGCCCACGGCCCGCCGCAGCTCACGGCATAGACTCGCCGCACGCGAGGGGCAGGGGAGGAACCGGTGGCACGCCCAACGATCAAGGACGTCGCCCGGCACGCCGGGGTGTCGGAGAAGACGGTGTCCAACGTCCTCAACGACTACGTCCACGTCTCGGACCGGACGCGCCGCACCGTGCGCGAGGCGATCGACGACCTCGGCTACCGGGTCAACCTCGCCGGGCGCCATCTGCGCAGCGGCCGCACGGGGATCATCGCCCTGGTCGTGCCGGAGCTGGAGGTGCCGTACTTCGCGGAGCTCGCCGGGCATGTCGTCGAGGAGGCCGAACGGCGCTCGCTGACGGTGCTGATCCACCAGTCCGGGGCCGACCGCGAACGGGAGCGGGCGGCGCTGGCCGGCTTCGGTTCGGACTTCGTGGACGGGGTCATCCTCAGCCCGCTCGCGCTGGCGCCCGAGGACCTGCGCGCGCACACCGGGATGCCGCCGACCGTGCTGCTGGGCGAGCTGCTCACGGACGGCGCGGACCATGTGGCGATCGACAACGAACGGGCGGCCCGCGAGGCGGCGGAGCACCTGCTCGGGCTCGGCCGCCGCCGGATCCTCACGGTGGGCGGGCAGGACGGTCCCGGTGTGGGCACCGCCCAGGCCCGTACCCGGGGGATCCGGTCCGCGCTGGCCGCCGCGGGGATCGCGCTCGACCCGTCCTGGCTGCTGCCGGTCGGGGCGTTCCACATGGCCGACGGGGCGGCCGCGGTGGGCCGGGCGCTCGGCGGGGGCCTGCGCCCCGACGCGCTGCTCTGCCTCAACGACCAGCTCGCGCTGGGGGCGTTGCGCGCACTGCACGAGCACGGTGCGCGGGTGCCCGAGGACGTCGCCGTCATCGGCTTCGACGACGTGGAGGCGGGCCGCTTCAGCGTGCCGACGCTGAGCACGGTGGCCCCCGACAAGCGGGCGGTGGCGACGGTGGCGCTGGACATGCTCCAGCACCGGATCGGCGAGACGTCCCGCGCCGGGACGGCCGCCGCGCCGTCGGGCGCGGTCCCGCGCGACCGGATCGTGGCGCACCGCCTGGTGATCCGCGAGAGCACCGGGGGCGCGCCGGACCGCGTCTCCTGACACCCCCCGGGCGGGGCGGGGCACGGACGCGCGCGCCCGGGGCGCCCGGCGACGGCTTTCGGGCCGGGGCCGCCGGGCCCCGGCCACAGCCGGTCTCGCCGCCGCTGCGGGGCAGGGCGCACCCGGGACCCGCGGGCTCGTGCCCGGCGGACCTGCCGGGCACGGGCCACCGCGCCCGGGCCGGGCGAGACTCTCACCGGGCGGGCTCGCGACGGCCCGGGGCCGGTACCCGGGGCCGCCGCGGAGGGTCAGGCGCCCGCGGCGCCGACGGCTTCGTCGCCGAGCGCCGGGGTGGGCGCGCTCGGCGGGCGGGGCCGGGACCGGGCGAAGGCGGTGGTCAGGAGGGCGAGGGCCGCCGTGTAGGTGGCCATCACCAGGACCGGGCGGCCGGGGAAGTCCGCTCCCGCGGCGCCCGCGCCGATCAGCGCGTCGGAGACGACGAACACCGCGCCGCCCCAGGCGGCCCGGCGGCCCAGGGCATGGGCCGTCAGCGCCATCACCACCAGGGCCAGGCTGTACACCCCGATCGCCACCGCCATCGGCGGACCGAGGAGCGGGGCGAGCACCGCGTTGGCGGCGGCCCACACACCGAGCCAGAGGGCGCACAGCGGGCGGTGCGCGCGCAGATGGGCCACGGCACCCGCCCGGACGAAGGCCGACGTCCAGCAGAGCTGCGCCCCGAGGAAGAAGCCGATGCCCACCGCGAACGCCACCGCCCCCGGCACCAGCAGGGTCACGTCACCGGCCGTGGCGAAGCCGAGGCCGGCGAGGACGCGGGCGTGCCGGGTGCCGGTCGTCCGCCACAGGTACGCCGCCAGCACCGGGGCCAGCAGCGGCTTGGTCGCCCACTCCAGCGGCAGCGCACCGGTGCCCACCGCCACCACGTTCACAGTCGCCAGCAGGGCGAACACCCCGAGCAGCGGCGGCACTCCGGCCGGTCCTCCGACGCGCGGCGTCGTCGCGCGGGCGCTCACCGGGCCCCGGCCTTCGGGGTCCAGCCGGGCGGGCCGACGAGATGTCCGGCCCGGTCCCGCCACGTCCGGGCGGCGCGGACGTCACGCCAGACGGCCGCGTACTCGTGGAAGGCGACCCGCAGGGGGTTGTACGTCGCGATGTTCTTCGTCAGGCCGTAGACGACCCGCTCCCCCTCCGGCTCGAAGGTGCCGCCGAGCCGGTCCCAGACGATCAGGATGCCGCCGTAGTTCTTGTCCAGGTAGCGGTTGTTGGAGCCGTGGTGGACCCGGTGGTGCGAAGGCGTGTTGAAGATCCACTCGACGGGCCGCCAGAGGGTGCCGACCCGCTCGGTGTGCAGGAAGAACTGGTAGACCAGACTGAAGGACTGCTGGAGCAGGATCATCCACGGCGGGATCCCGAGCAGCGCCAGCGGCAGCCAGAACGGCAGGGTGGTCATCGGCGTCCAGCTCTGCCGCAGGGCGGTGGAGAGGTTGAAGCGGACGCTGGAGTGGTGCACCACATGGCTCGCCCACAGCACGCGCACCCGGTGGTGCGCCCGGTGGAAGACGTAGTACGCCAGGTCGTCGGCGAAGAACAGCAGCACCCAGGTCCACACCGACGACGGGGAGAGCTGCCACGGCGAGAGGGTGTAGACACCGGCGTACGCCAGCACGGCGAACACCTTCCAGGGCAGGCCCACGACCTGGCTGCCGGCGCCCATGGACATGCTGGTGACGGTGTCGCGCAGCTCGTAGCCCTGCTCCTCGTCGTCCGGGAGGAAGCGGTACGAGAGCGCCTCGACGACGACGAGCAGCACGAACGCGGGTATCGCGTACACGATGGCGGGGATCATCTCAGCGCACCGCCCTGTCCGCGGCGGCGGGCACACTGCGGCTGAGCAGCGTCCGGGCCAGTCGCTCCGCGGCCTCGGGCTCGCGGCCCGCGATGTGCGCCGCGAGCCGCACATGGGCGTCCACGTCGAGGAGTTCGGCGGTGCGCAGGTCCATGGGGACGTCGGCGACCGGGAGCGCGCCGTTCACCAGGGTGTTGAAGCTCAGCAGGTACGCGAGGTTCCCCGAGCCCTCCACGATCAGCCGCCACCAGGCGACGTCGGCGGCGCCGAGCGCGGCGAGGTCCGGGCCGGCCTGCGCGTAGCAGCCGGCGGCCTCCACGATCGCCGCGGCGGTCCGCGCGGAGCGGCGCTCGGCGCACAGCCGCGCGGCGTCGGCGCCGATGCAGGCCCGCATCTCCATCGCGTCGCGGGTGAGTCCGTCGACGGTGAGTCCGGCGTCGGCGCCGACGATGCCGACGGCGAGGTCCAGTCCGGCGGTGAGCCGCCAGTCGAGGACCGCGGTCCGGCCGCCGTGGCTCACCTCCACCAGCCGTGCCTGCTGGAGGCGTTTGACCGCCTCGCGGACGGCGTGCCGGTTGACGCCGAACTCGGTGGCGAGTTCGCGTTCGGGGGTGAGCGCGTCGCCGGCGGCGAGGTCGCCGCCGAGGATCCGGTCGCGCAGGGCGGCGTAGACCTGGTCGGAGACCGCCTCGCGCCGGATGGGCTGTCCTGTCATGGCGATCAGAGTGGGCCCCGGAGCGCCACTGGTCAACTGGTTGGACCAGATGAATTCGCCGGGACGCGCACCGGCCCGGCGCCGCCGATGGCGCCGGGCCGGTCGTGGTGCCGGTGTCGCGGGCGCGGGAGACGCCGGAGCCGGACGCCCGCGACACCGGGCTTCGGGAGGACGGTCAGCCGTCCCACTTCATGCCGCCGCGGACCGCGAGGGCCCCGGCCGCGGCGATCAGTCCCGCGCCGGCCCAGGCGTACCAGGGACCGGCGGCGATGCCGGCGCTGTCGGCGTTGGGGCTGGCCTTCGCCAGCGCGACGGACTGCGTCGCGAGCTTCAGGTTGTTGTCGTCGGCACTGCCCCAGGCGTAGACGACCGTGCCGGTACCGGACTTCAGGTCCAGGTCGGCGGGGCCGATCGCGACGGTGTCGGTGCCGGCGAGCACCACATCGGCGGAGACGGTGCCCGCGTCGACCTCGGTGGTGGCCTCCTTCGGGTTCACGAGATCGCTGACGATCGGCGTCCCGCCGGCGCGTACGTCCACGGCCGGGGCGGCGGCGACATGACGGACCGTCAGCCGCGCCTTGCCGGAGTCGGTGGCGGAGGTGTCGTTGGTGTAGGCGGTCAGCTCCGGTGTGCCGTCGGCCGACAGATGGGCGGCGACGGTCGCGTTGCCGCCGGCGGGCACCTCTATCTTCCTCTCGATCGCGGGAGTGCCGTTCGGGTCGCTGCCCGCCTTGAACACCTGGATGTCGTAGGTGCCGGCGTCGAGTTCCTGCGGTTCGGTCACGGTGCCCGGCTTGAAGTCGCCGAGCAGCTCGTCGCCGTTGGCGTAGACGTCCACGTCCAGCCCCGGCACTCCGTGGAACAGCGACACCATGGCCTTGTCCTGCTGCGCCTGGGGGGCCGCGACGGCCGGGGCCGCGGTGCCGAGTCCGATGGCGCAGACTCCGGCGGCGGCGGCCACGGCGAGAGGGGTCCGAGAGGTCATGGTGATCAGTCCTTCGGGGGTACCTCCGCCCGGTGCGGGGTCTCACCGGCTCTTCGCCGCCGGGGGCCGTCCCGGATGCGGCGCGGCCCCGGGCGGTGTGGTCGGGGCGGTGTGCCGCGGGGGTGCGCCGGGGGTGCGCCGGGGGCGGTGTGCCGCACGCGGGCGTTGTGCTCGGGGCGGTGTGCTCGGATCGTTGTGTTCAGGGCGGTGTGTCGCCCCGGGCGTGCTCCTGCCGGCGTACCTCGGCGAGGTCGGCGATGCGGTCCAGTCCGCGCACCACCGCGCCGGTGCGGTGGTTGTGCGAGAGGCGCGTCCGGTGGCGGTCGAGGAAGGTCCAGTAGCCCGCGGTGTACGGGCAGGCGTGCTCGCCGGTCCGGTCGCCGGGGCGATAGCGGCAGGGGCCGCACAGGTCGCTCATCCGGTTCACGTAGGCGCCCCCGGAGGTGTAGGGCTTCGTCGTCATCCGGCCGCCGTCGGCGTACTGGGACATGCCGACGACGTTGGGCAGCATGACCCAGTCGTAGCCGTCCACGAAGCAGCGGTGGAACCAGTCGGTGACCTGCGCCGGGTCCCAGCCTCGCTGGAGGGCCCAGCTCCCGAGGATCATCAGCCGGGGGATGTGGTGGGTCCACCCGGTGTCGCGGACCTGCGCGAGCACCGTGTGCAGACAGCGGGCGCGCACGTCGTCCGCGGCCAGCTCGTTCCACCAGTCGGGCAGCGGTTCGGTGTGGCGCAGCACGTTGGAGTGCCGGTAGTCCTCGCCGAAGTACCAGTAGAGCTGCCACGCGTACTCGCGCCAGCCGGCGATCTGCCGGACGAACCCCTCGACGCTGTTCAGCGGGGCGTCTCCGGCGCGCCAGGCCTCCTCGGCGCGGGCCACGCACTCGGCCGGGTCCAGCAGGCCGAGGTTGAGGGACGACGACAGCAGGCTGTGGCTCATCACGGGGTCGGCGGCCAGCACGGCGTCCTCGTACGGGCCGAAGGAGGACAGCCGCCGCTCCACGAAGCGCCCCAGCGCGGCGCGGGCCTCGGCGCGGGAGGCGGGGAAGAGGCGGGGCCCGTCGCGCCCGACGAAGGACACGTCGCCGTCGCGCTCCCAGCGGTCGAGGTCGTGGCGGACCTCGTCGTCGATCTCGTCCTCGCGCGGCCGGTACGGGCGGGGGACGTCGAGGGTGGGGGTGCGCGGCGGCGGCTGCCGGTTGTCGTGGTCGAGGTTCCAGGTGCCCCCGGCCGGGCGGTCGGCGTCCATGAGGAGGTCGTGGCCGCGCCGGACCCAGCGGTAGAAGTCCTCCTGCCGCAGCCGGGCGCCGTCGCGCCGGTCGGCCCAGGCCGCGAAGTCCTCCTGCGGCACCAGGAATCCGCGGGCAGGTCCCACGGTCACCTGCGGCAGGGACCGGACCAGGCCGAGCGCGGCGCGGGAGGTCGGGTGGTGCACGGTGACCGGCCGGGAGCCGGCCGCCTCGGCCAGCCCCTCGCGGTAGGTGCCGGCGCGGACATAGGTGACCCGGTCGCCGAGTTCCGCGGCCCGGTGGCGCATCGCGGAGAGCACCAGATGGGCCTTGGCGCGGTGGAACCGGCGGCGCCGGAAGACCGCGCGGGACTCGATCATCAGCAGCGGTTCGGAGCGGGAGGGGCCGTCCTCGCCGGGGGTGAGGAAGTGCGGCCCGAGCTGGTCGCCGAAGAGCCAGTGCACGCGAGGGTCTCCTCCGTGGTGGGCGGCCGGGACGCGGGCCGGCCCGGTGGCGGGGAGTCGCTCCCCGCCACCGGGACCGGCCCACCGCGCCCACCGTAGGCGCGGGCGCCCACGGCGCCCGGCGCGGCGCGCCGGGGTGCGCGGCGCGGGGGTGCGCGGCGCGGGGGCGGTGGGGGTGCGCCCGCGCGCGCCCGGTGGTCCGCGGTGACACCGCGGACCACCGGGCGCGGACCCGCGCGGAGCGTGTCCGCGGTGTGCACCGCGGACGCGCTCCGCAGGCACGGGCCAAAGCGGCGTCCGGCAGCGCCCCCGGCGGCGGCACCGCGACGGCGGGCTCACCGCCGCTCCCGGCGGCGGCACCGCGACGGGGACCGTCTCCGCCACCTCTCGACGTGCACCATGCCCGGCGGGCGCGGACCCGAAGCGGCGTCCGGCAGCGCCCCCGGCGGCTGCACCGCGACGGCGAGCTCACCGCCGCTCCCGGCGGCTGCACCGCGACGGGGACCGTCTCCGCCACCTCTCGACGTGCACCGTGCCCGGCGGGCGCGGACCCGAAGCGGCGTCCGGCAGCGCCCCCGGCGGGCCCGCCCCGCCCGCCCCCGGCGGCTACACCGCGGCGGGAGCCTTCTCCGCCTCCTCGCGGTGGGACTCGCGGGCCAGCCTGCTCGGCCACCACGCCTTCGGGCCGATGTCGACGACCAGCGCCGGCACCAGCAGCGACCGGACGACGAGGGTGTCGAGCAGGACGCCGAAGGCGACGATGAACGCGATCTGCACCAGGAAGGCCAGCGGGATCACCATCAGTGCGGCGAAGGTGGCGGCGAGGACGACGCCCGCGGAGGTGATGACCCCGCCGGTGGTGGTCAGCCCGCGCAGCACACCCAGCCGGGTGCCGTGGGTGAGGGTCTCCTCGCGGACCCGGGACATCAGGAAGATGTTGTAGTCGACGCCGAGGGCCACCAGGAAGACGAATCCGTAGAGCGGGACGGAGGCGTCCGTGCCGCTGAAGCCGAGCAGATGCTCGAAGACCAGGGCCGACACCCCCAGCGTGGCGAGGAAGTTGAGGGCGACCGTGGCCACGAGCAGCACCGGTACCAGCAGGGAGCGCAGCAGCATCACGAGGATCAGCAGGATGATCGCGAGCACGACGGGCACGATGATCGTCCGGTCGCGTGCCGCGGTCTGCTGGGTGTCGTACTGCTGGGCCGTGTAGCCGCCGACGATCGCGCCCGCGTCCGGTACGGCGTGCACCTGCTCGCGCAGCCGCTCCACGGTGTCCTTGGCCGCGTCGCTGTCGGCCGCCGCCTCCAGCGTGGCGTCGATGCGCACCCGGCCGTCAACGACCAGCGGGTCGCCGGTGCCGGGGCGCCCGGCGGCGGAGACCGCGGCGGCCGACGCGACACCGTCGGTGCCCTCGGCCGCGGCGGTGACCTGCTCGGCCCGGTCGGCGGAGGCGATGATCACGGCGGGGTTGCCCGAGCCGCCGGGGAAGTGCTTGCCGAGGGTCTCCTGCGCGGCCACCGAGGGGGCGTCGTTGACGAAGATCTCGTCCAGGGGCACGCCCTTGGAGGAGAGCGCCGGGGAGAAGGCGGCGAAGGCGGTCAGGACGAGCGCGGTGGACACCCACACCTTGCGCGGCGCGCGGTCGACGACCGCGGCGACCCGGCGCCACACGCCGTGCCCCTCGGCGGTGGCGTCCGAGGGCTTCGGCTTGGCGGGCCAGTACGCGGCCCGGCCGAGCAGGGCCAGCACGGCGGGCAGGAAGGTCAGGGTGGACAGCACGGCGCAGACGATGCCGATGGCGCCGACGGGGCCGAGGGCCCGGTTGTTGGTGAGGTCGCTCGCGAGGAGGGCGAGCAGGCCGAGGGCGACGGTCGCGGCGCTGGCGGTGATCGCGCCGAAGGAGCGGCGCACCGCCGCCATGGCGGCCGCGGCCCGGTCGCCGCGGACCGCGAGTTCCTCGCGGAAGCGGGCGGCGAGCAGCAGCGCGTAGTCGGTGGCGGCGCCGATCACGAGGATGGAGAGGATGCCCTGCACCTGCCCGTCGACCCGGACGACGTCCCGGTCGGCGAGCGCGTACACCACGGCGCAGGCGAGGCCGAGCGCGAAGACGGCGCCGAGGATGATGACGAACGGCAGCAGCACGCTGCGGTAGACCAGGAGCAGGATGAGCAGCACGGCCGCGAGGGCCACGCCGAGGAGCAGGCCGTCGATGCCGGCGAAGGCGTCGGAGAGGTCGGCCTGGCTCGCCGCGGGTCCGGCGAGCTGCGCCTCGGTGCCCGTGACGGCGCCCGCCGCCTCGCTCACCTCGCCGAGGACGGTGGGCAGTTCCTCCCCGAGGTCGGGCTGGAGCTGGACGACCGCCTGCAGGGCCTCGCCGTCCTCGGAGACGAAGGCGGGCGAGGGCTGTCCGACGACGCCGGGGCGGTCGGCGAGTCCGGCGATCGCACGGGTCGCCTCGGCCTGCTGCGCCTCGGTGACCTTGCCGCCGTCCGCCGTCCAGACGACGATCGCGGGCACGGTCTCGCCCTGGTCGAACGCCTCGCGTGCGGTGAGCACCTGGGTGGATTCGGCGTCCTGCGGCAGGAACGCGGCCTGGTCGTTGGTGGCCACCTCGCCCAGCTTGCCCGCGTACGGTCCGAGCGTGCCGCCGACGCCCAGCCAGACGACCAGCAGGACGAGCGGTACCAGCCACCGGGCCCAGCGCGGTGTGTTCCTCATGGGATCCCCAAGCATCGCGGAGTGTGTCACTCACTAAGAATGTCAATCGTCGAGACACTTTATCGTGCGAAAGCCCGTGCCCGGCACACCCCCGCTCCCTGCCCTCCCCTTCTGCCCCGCACGGCACCCCGGATGCGCCGGCCGGGACGCAGCCGGAACACGGTGCCGGGAGCACCGCCGCCCCGGGACGGAAAGGGCGCGGCCCCGCCTCGGGGGAAGGCGGGGCCGCACCGGTTCCGCCGCCCGTCACGGGCGGCCTGCCGAGAGGTCAGGACTTGGGCATCAGGACGGTGTCGACGATGTAGACGGTGGCGTTGGCGGTGGGGACGTTGCCGCAGACGACCTTGGAGGTGTCGTTGACGGTGTAGTTCTCGCCGGAGCCCTTGGTCGTCAGGGTGGACTTCTGGAGGGTCGGGTAGGTGCCGTTCTCCAGCTGCTGCGGCGTGAGCTTCTCGCCGACCACGTGGTACGTGAGGATGTTGGTCAGCATCTCCTTGTCGGCGAGGACCTTGTCGAGGTCGGCCTTCGGGATCTTGGCGAAGGCGTCGTTGGTCGGCGCGAACACGGTGATGTTCTGCGCGTTGTTGAGGGTGTCGACGAGACCGGCCTTCTTGACGGCGGTGACCAGGGTCGACAGCGCCGGATTGTTGGAGGCGGCGGTGGCGACGGGGTCCTTGGCCATGCCGTCGAACGAGCCCGCACCGTCCTTCGGCACCGAGGCGCACGCCGGGCCGAAGGGAGCGTCCGTGGCGGCCGAGGCGTCCATGGACGGGCTGGCCTTGTCCTCGGCCGGGGCCGAACTCGCCGTGTCGGAAGCCGAGTCGGAGGAGCTGCCGTCGCTCCCGCAGGCCGTCAGGGCGAGCGGCAGGACAGCGGCGGCGGCAACGGCGACAGCGGCACGGCGGAAACGGAACGCGTTCATCGATATCTCCTGGGGTGTTCACTTCGTCACA
Source organism: Streptomyces zhihengii (assembly GCF_016919245.1). Taxonomy (NCBI): domain Bacteria; kingdom Bacillati; phylum Actinomycetota; class Actinomycetes; order Kitasatosporales; family Streptomycetaceae; genus Streptomyces; species Streptomyces zhihengii. Next base: position 747,899 of record NZ_JAFEJA010000001.1, read on the forward strand.
CAGAGTGACTTGATGGGGGTGCGGGAGGCGGAGGGCCTCGCACGGAGGGTCGGTTCGGGGGCTACGCGGTGACGACCGCCGGAGGTCTCCCGCCCACCGGGCGGGCGGCCCGCGCGCCGGCGCGTATCGCGCCCGGGGCCGGGACACGGCCCGGAGCCGGGCGGCCGCGGCGGGCGGTGGCTGCTCTCTCGATCGTCACAACCCTTATTCGGCGCTCGGGCGGCCTTGGATTGGTGTGTCCCTCGAAAGAGTGATCAGCCCGTGTCGGCCCGACGGACCGGAAGCCGCGGCGGGCCCCTTGGCGCAAGGTCTGAACAGTGCTTCACTTCTTTCATGGCCTACCGCAAGACCCCCGCCGAACTGCGCCGCCTCGAAGCCGCCCGCGAGCATCTGGTGGCCCGCGCCACCGAGGTCGTGGCCGAGGTGGGGTGGGCGCAGGCGTCCGTGACCGCCGTCGCCGACGCCGCGGGCATCGCGGCCGGTTCGGTGTACCAGCACTTCCCGTCGAAGGCGGCCCTCGGCGTCGAGGTCTTCCGGCGGGCCGCGGGGCGGGAGGTGGAGGTCCTCGGCGAGGTGCTGCGCGGCTCCGGCTCGCCCGTCGACCGCCTCGCCGCCGGGGTCGGGGTCTTCGCCCGCCGGGCACTGGAGAACCGGGGACTCGCCTACGCGCTGCTCGCCGCACCGGCGGAACCGGCGGTCGGCGCCGAGCGCCTGGAGTACCGCCGCCGCTACCGCGCCCTGTTCGCCGAGGTGATCGCCGAAGGCATGCGCGAGGGCCTGCTGCCGCCGCAGGACGGGGAGGTGACCGCCGCCGCGCTCACCGGGGCGGTCGGCGAGGTGCTCGTCGACCCGCTGGCCGCGCCGGACGGCACCGGCCCGCGCACCGGCACCGGCACCGGCACCGGCACCGATGGCCTGCTCGCCGAACTCGTCGCGATGGCGCTCCGCTGCTCGGGCGCCCCGTCCGCGGCGCCCCTGACCTGACCGGCGCCACCCACCCGCCCGCCACCCCACCCCGGAGGGACACATGTCCGCACCGTCCAGCAGCCCGACCGCCGTGACGCACGAGGTCACCAACCAGCCCCCGCCGCTCACCGGCCACGACGTGGCCGACGACCCGGTGCTCCTCGAAGGGGTCCGCCGGGAGGGCGCCGCCTGGTACCTGGACGAGCTCCATCTCCTCGGCCGCCGGGCGGGGAGCGAGGAGGTCCGGCGCTGGGCCGAGGAGGCCAACCGCTACGAGCCGGTGCTGCGCACCCACGACCGGTACGGCCACCGGATCGACGAGGTCGACTTCCATCCCTCGTACCACGCGCTGATGGACGTGGCCGTGGGCGCCGGGCTCGCCGGCGCCGCCTGGGCCGACGAGCGGCCGGGCGCCCATGTCGCCCGGGCCGCCGGCTTCATGGTGTGGAGCAGCGCCGAGTCCGGTCACGGCTGCCCGGTGTCCATGACGTACGCCGTGGTGCCCGCCCTGCGCCACTCCCCCGGCCTCGCCGAGGTCTACGAGCCGCTGCTCACCGGCCGCGTCTACGACCCCGGGCTGCGCGCCCCCGCGGCGAAGCGCGGACTGCTCGCCGGCATGGGGATGACGGAGAAGCAGGGCGGCACCGACGTCCGCGCCAACACCACCACCGCGACGGAGCAGGCCGACGGGACCTGGCGGCTGCGCGGGCACAAGTGGTTCACCAGCGCCCCGATGAACGACCTGTTCCTGGTGCTCGCGCAGGCGCCCGGCGGGCTGTCCTGCTTCCTGGTGCCGCGGGTGCTGCCCGACGGCAGCCGCAACACCTTCCGCATCCAGCGCCTCAAGGACAAGCTCGGCAACCGCTCGAACGCCAGCAGCGAGCCCGAGTTCGACGACACCGTGGCCTGGCTCGTGGGCGCCGAGGGCAAGGGGGTGCGCACGATCATCGACATGGTCACCATGACCCGGCTCGACTGCGTCCTCGGGTCGGCGTCCGGCACCCGGGCGGCGCTCGCCGAGGCGGCCCACCACGCGCGCCACCGCAGGGTGTTCGGCGCCGGGCTGATCGACCAGCCGCTGATGCGCAACGTCCTCGCCGACCTGGGCCTGGAGTCCGAGGCGGCGACGACGCTGGCCCTGCGCCTGGCGGGCGCCGTCGACCGGGCCCGGCGGGGCGACGACGGGGAGCGCGCGTTCCTGCGGCTGGCGACGGCCGTGGGCAAGTACTGGGTGTGCAAGCGGCAGCCCGCGGCCGTGGCCGAGGCGCTGGAGTGCCTCGGCGGCAACGGCTACGACGAGGCGTCGGGGATGCCGCGTCTCTACCGGGACGCGCCCCTCAACGGCATCTGGGAGGGGTCCGGCAACGTCAACGCCCTGGACCTGCTGCGCGCCCTCGCGCGGGAGCCCGCCTCGCTGGAGGCGTTCCACGCCGAGATCGGCGCCGCCGCGGGCGGCGACCGCCGGCTCGACACCGCCTGGGCCGCCCTCAAGGACGAGCTGGTCCTCACCGAGGACGCCCCGCTGCGGGCCCGGCGCGTCATCGAGCGCGCGGCGCTGGTGCTCCAGGGCTCGCTGCTGGTGCGTCACGCCCCGGCCGCCGTCGCGGACGCCTTCTGCGCATCGCGGCTGGCGGGTGACCGGGGTCTGGCCTTCGGCACCCTGCCGCCGGGCACGGACTTCGCGGGGCTGCTGGAGCGCCTGCCCGGCTGAGCGTCCCGCCGTCCCCGGCCGGACGGCGCGGGCGCGGGGGCGGGTGCGTGCGGCTCGGCCGCGCCCGGGCGGACCGGCCCCGGCCGCCGCCGGGCGGTGGAGGTGCAGCGGTCCGGCGGGCGGCAGACCATGGGACGGGGGCCGGTCCCGGGAGGCGCGCCGATGCACATCCACAACCAGTACACCGTCGACGTCCTCGTGGCCGGCGCCGGCCCGGTGGGGCTCACGGCCGCCGGTGAGCTGCGCAGACGCGGCGTCTCGGTCCGCGTCGTCGACCGGCTGCCCGCCCGGCTGCCGTACGCGAAGGCGGTGGGCATCCAGCCGCGCACCCTGGAGCTGTGGGACCGCGCGGGGCTCGCCCGGCAGATGCTGGAGGCGGCCGTGCCCATGCTCGGCCAGCTCCTGTACGTCGACGGCGCCGAGCGGCAGCGGTTCGACCTGGTGCTGCCGCCCGAGGTGCCCTACGGCTTCGCCGCGCTGCCCCAGTACGAGACCGAACGCATCCTGGAGGAGCACCTCGACGGCTTCGGGACGCGCGTCGAACGCGACACCGAGCTGGTCTCGTTCGAGCAGGACGAGGACGGGGTGACCGCGCGTCTGGCGCGCACCGGGGTGGACGGCGGCGGCGCGGAGGAGGTCCGCTGCCGCTACCTGGTGGGCTGCGACGGGGCCCACAGCGTGGTGCGCAAGGGGCTGGGGCTGACGTTCGAGGGCGGCGCGTTCCCCGACGCGTACATGCTGGGGGACGTGGAGGTCGACTGGGACCTGCCGCCCGGCTACGGCGTGCGCTCCCTGCGCCGGGGCGCCGACGGCACCGCCGACGACACGCTGGTGTGCATCCCGCTGCCCGGCGCGGGCCGCTACCGCGTGTCGGCGACGGTACCGCCGGAGCTCGCGGCCCCGGGCGGGGGCGGTGCCCCGGGCGACGGCGTCGCGCACGGTCTCCAGAACGGCCGCGCCCCTTCGCTCGCCCATGTCCAGGCGGTGCTGGACCGGCTGTCGCCGCGCCCCGCGACCGCGTCGGCCCTGCGCTGGTCGTCGGTGTTCCGCATCAGCCACCGGCTGGTGGACCGGTACGGCCGCGGCCGGGTCTTCGTCGCGGGCGACGCCGCCCACATCCATCCGCCCACGGGCGCCCAGGGCATGAACACCGGCATCCAGGACGCCTGGAACCTGGCGTGGAAGCTCGCCCTCGCCGTGGCCGGCCGCGCCCGTCCGGGGCTGCTGGGCAGCTACGACGCCGAACGGCGGCCGGTGGGCGAGGAGGTCGTGGGCCGGACGGTGCGGCACGCGGCCGAGGGTGTCCAGGCCGACCCGGCGGATCCGGCGACGGTGATGCTGCGCGAGGCGCAGCTCCTGGTCGGCTACCGGGGCAGCCCGGTCGTCGACGGCGAGGTCCCCCGTGACGGGGCGGGCCCGGGTGCCGGGGACCGGGCGCCCGACTGCGGCGGCCTGCGGGGTCGGATCGCCGCGTATCCGCTGCGGCTGTTCGACGTGCTGCGGGGCCGGGGTCATGTGCTGCTCGTCTACCGCCCCGACGCACCGGATGCCCCCGATGCCCCGGACGGCGGGCTCGAACGGCTGGCGGACCGCGCGCGGGAGGCTTCCGGCGGGCTCGTCGCGACCCTGGCCGTCCTCGCGGGCGACGGCGCCCCGCCCACGGGGGCGGGCCCGCCCGCGTACCGGGACGCCGGGGGCGAGTTCGCCCGGCTGTACGGGGTGCGGGAGCCGACCGCCTTCCTGGTGCGGCCCGACGGCTACCTGGGCGCCCGGCTCCCGCTCCCGGCGGAGGAGTCCCTCACGGCACACCTCGCCCGGGTCTTCGCCGGGTGACGGCTCCCCGGGGCGACGGCGGGCGACGGCCCCGGGGGTCGTGCCGTCACACGCTGAGAGCCTCCCGCACGGTGTGCTCGGCCGCGGTCCCGCCCTCCCCGCAGGACGTCACCCGGCCCGCCTCCAGCACGTGGTAGCGCTGGGCCGCGCGCATCGCGAAGCCCACGTGCTGCTCGACGAGGAGGACGGACAGGCCCCGGCGGTGCGACAGGGCGATGACCGTCTCCTCGATCTCGGCGACGACGGACGGCTGGATGCCCTCCGTCGGCTCGTCGAGCAGCAGCAGCCGCGGCCGGAGGACCAGGGCACGGGCCAGGGCGAGCTGCTGCCGCTGGCCCCCGGAGAGCAGCCCGGCCCGGCGCCGGGCGAGTTCGCGCAGCACGGGGAAGAGGTCCATGGCCTCGGCCACGGCCTCCTTCCCGCCGGGGCGGCCGTCCGCGACGAGGAGCAGGTTCTCGGCGGTGGTGAGGTGCGGGAAGGACTGCTGCCCCTGGGGGACGTACGCCATGCCGCGGGCGACCCGCTCGTGCGGGGCGAGCCGGGTGATGTCCTCGCCGTCGAGGAGCACCGTGCCGCCCGTCGGCCGGATCAGGCCCATGGCGGCGCGCAGCAGGGTGCTCTTGCCGGCGCCGTTGTGGCCGAGCACGGCGGCGACGCCGTCCTCGGGGACGGTGACGTCCACCCCGTGGAGCACGGTGGTGCGGTCGTAGCCGGCCCGGACGTCCTTGATCTCCAGCACGGGTCTCATGCCTCCTCGGCGACGGTTGCGGGGACGGCGGCCGGCTCCGGACCGCCGGCCGGCTCCGGTTCGGTGGCGCGCCCGAGGTAGACCTCCTGGACCCTGGCGTCGGCCTGGACCTCGGCGACGGTGCCCTGCTTGAGGACCTTGCCGGCGTGCAGCACGGTGACGCTGCGGGCGAAGGAGCGCATGAAGTCCATGTCGTGCTCGATGACGACGACGGTGCGGTCCTCGCCGATCCTGCGCAGGAGTTCGCCGGTGGCCTCGCGTTCGTCGTGGCTCATCCCGGCGACCGGTTCGTCGAGCAGCAGCAGGCGCACGTCCTGGACGAGCAGCATGCCGATCTCCAGCCACTGCTTCTGACCGTGCGCGAGCACGCCCGCCGGGCGGTCGCGCAGCCCGGTGAGGCCGGTGGTCTCCAGTGCCCGCACCACCGGCTCCGGGACGTCCCTGCGGCGGCGCAGCATCGTCAGCGCGGAGCGGCCGGCCCCGGCGGCGATGTCGAGGTTCTGCAGGACGGTCAGTTCCTCGAAGACGGTGGCCGTCTGGAAGGTGCGGCCGATGCCGTTCCTGGCGATGCGGTGGACGGGCCGGCCGAGCATCTCCTCGCCGCCGAAGCGGACCGAGCCGGTGGCCTTCACCAGGCCGGTGACGGCGTCGACGACGGTGGTCTTGCCCGCGCCGTTGGGGCCGATGAGGAAGCGCAGGTCGCCCGGGAGGATGTCCAGGTCGACGCCGTCGACGGCGGTGAAGCCGTCGAACGTCACACGCAGGTCGCGGACGGTGAGCCCGTCGCCGTTCATGCCGTCTCCCCCTTCGGGTTCGCAGTGGCCGGGACCGGGGTGGCCGGGACCGGGGTGGTCGGGACCGCGGTGGCCGGGACCGGGGTGGTCGGGACCGGAGTGGCGGTGGTGGCCGTGCGGCGTCGGCGCAGCACGGCGCCGAGGGAGGCGAGGCCGCCCGGGAGGAAGCCGACGGCCAGCACGAACAGCAGGCCCTGGGCGTACGTCCAGGCGGCGGGGAAGGACTCGGAGAGGGTGCTCTGCGCCCAGGCGACGGCGACGGCTCCGAGCACGGCGCCCACCAGGCTGGCCCGGCCGCCGACCGCGGCGCCGATGACGAAGCCGATGGAGGGCACGATGCCGATGAGCGCCGGGGAGATGATGCCGACGGCCGGTACGAACAGGGCGCCGGCCAGGCCCGCCATGCCCGCAGCGACGACATAGGCGACCAGCTTCACGTCGGCCGGGTTGTAGCCGAGGAAGCGGACCCGCTCCTCGGAGTCCCGCACGGCGACGAGGAGTTCGCCGTAGCGGGAGACGAACAGCATGCGCGCGAGGGCCATGGTGAGCAGCAGGGCGACGGCGATGACGACGTACACGGTGCGCTGGTTGACCGGGTCGCGCAGGTCGTAGCCGAAGAAGCCCTGGATGTCGGTGAGGCCGTTGGTGCCGCCGGTGGTGGCCTGCTGGCCGATCAGCCAGATGGCCAGGGCGGCGGCGAGCGCCTGGCTGAGGATGGCGAAGTAGGCGCCCTTGACCCTGCGCCGGAAGACGAGGAAGCCGAGCAGGGCGGCGACGGCCATCGGCAGCAGCACGGTGGCGGCCAGCGCGAAGACCGGGTCGGCGAAGGGCTGCCACCACCACGGCAGGGTGTCGCCGCTGCCGTAGAGGAGCATGAAGTCCGGCAGCGTCTCCCCGGCCGCGGCGGCGTCCGCGAGCTTGAGGTGCATCGCCATGGCGTAACCGCCGAGGCCGAAGAAGACGCCCTGGCCGAGGACGAGGAGTCCGCCGCGTCCCCAGGCCAGGCTCACGCCGACGGCGACGATCGCGAAGCAGAGGTACTTGGCGAGCAGGCTGAGCCGGAAGTCGGACAGGGCGAGCGGTGCGACGCCGAGCAGGAGCACGGCGCCGGCGAGGAAGGCGGCGGGCACCCGCAGCCGGGCGCTCCGGTCCTTCCCGGGCGGTGCGGCGGGGGCGGTCTCGGGCGGTGCGGCGGTCGTCGTCATGCCAGGCTCCGGGTGCGCAGTGTGTACAGGCCCTGGGGTCGCCACTGGAGGAACGCGACGATCGCGACGAGCACGACGACCTTCGCGACGCTGACCGTGGTCGAGTACTCCAGCACGGACTGGAGCACGCCGAGGGCGAAGGCCGTGATGACCGCGCCCTTGAGCTGGGCGATGCCGCCGACGACCACCACGAGGAAGGCGTCGACGATGTAGTTGGTGCCCATGGTCGGGCCGATGGGGCCGACGAGGGTGAGGGCGACGCCGGCGAGGCCGGCCAGTCCGGAGCCGATGAAGAAGGTCGTCCGGTCGACCCGGCCGGTGGCGATGCCGGACACCTTGGCGAGGTCCCGGTTCTGCACCACGGCGCGGATCCGGCGGCCGAGCGGTGTGGACCGCATGACGACGGTGAGGCCGAGGACGCACAGCAGGGCGAGGCCCAGGATGAACAGCCGGTTGGTGGCGAGGGTCGTGCCCGCGAAGCCGATGTTGCCGGTGAGCCACTCGGGGGCGCGGGTCTGGACGTTGGGGGCGCCGAAGATGTCGCGGGCCAGTTGCTGGAGCATCAGCGATACGCCCCAGGTGACGAGCAGGGTGTCCAGCGGTCTGGTGTACAGGCGGCGGATGAGCAGCCACTCCAGCAGCGCGCCCATCGCGCCGGCGACGAGGAAGGCGGTGGGCAGGGCGACGAGCAGGGAGAACCCGGCGTCGCCGATGGCCTGCTGGAGCAGGTAGGCGGTGTAGGCGCCGGCCATCATGAACTCGCCGTGCGCCATGTTGATCACGCCCATCTGACCGAAGGTCAGGGTGAGGCCGAGCGCGATGAGGAGGAGGACGGCACCGATGCTGATGCCGGTGAAGGACTGGTTGAGGACGACCGTCATGGAGCGGCTCCGGGGGAACGGGCGGGGTGCGGGTACCGGGCGGGTCCGGCGCCTTCGGGGGCCGGACGCGCCGTGTGCGGGGCCGGGCCCGCCCCGGGGACCGGGGCGGGCGCCTGCTCAGGAGAGGCCGGAGGCCCAGTCGTAGCCCTTGAGGTAGGGGTCGGGTGCGACGGGGCCGCCGGAGTTCCACACCTCGGTGATGCGGCCGTCGGCGCCGACCTTGCCGATGCGGGCGGTCTTGTGGACGTGCTGGGTGGCGCCGTCCACGGTGACCTTGCCCTCGGGGGCGTCGAAGGCGATGCCGTCCGCGGCGGCCTTGACGGCGGCGACGTCGAAGGAGCCCGCCTTCTCGACCATCCGCTTCCACAGGTGGACCGAGACGTAGGCCGCCTCCATCGGGTCGCTGGTCGGCTTGTCCTTGCCGTAGGCGGCCTGGTAGGCGGTGACGAAGCCGGTGTTCGCCGCGCCCGGGGTGGTCTGGTAGTAGTTCCAGGCGGTGAGCTGGCCCTCCAGGTACTGGGTGCCGATGCTCTTGACCTCCTCCTCGGCGATGGAGACGGAGAGCACCGGGAGGCTTCGCGCGGTGAGGCCGCCGGACTTGTACTCCTTGAAGAAGGCCACGTTGCTGTCGCCGTTGAGGGTGTTGAAGACGGCGTCGGCCCCGGCGTCCTTGACCTTGTTGACGATGGTCCCGAACTCGGTGGAGCCGAGCGGCGCGTAGTCCTCGCCGACCACCTTCATGCCGTTGGCCGCCGCGTACGCCTTGATGATCTTGTTGGCGGTGCGCGGGAAGACGTAGTCGCTGCCGACCAGGTACAGCCGGGTGTGGCCCTGCTTCTTGAGGTAGTCGAGGGCGGGCACGATCTGCTGGTTGGTGGTGGCGCCCGTGTAGAAGATGTACGGGGACTGCTCCAGGCCCTCGTACTGGACGGGGTAGAAGAGCAGCGCCTTGTGGCGTTCGAAGACGGGCTTGACGGCCTTGCGGCTGGCCGAGGTCCAGCAGCCGAAGGTGGCGGCGACCCGGGTGTCGGTGATGAGGGCCTCGGCCTTCTCGGCGAAGGTGGGCCAGTCGGACGCGCCGTCCTGGCTGACCGGTTCGAGCTTCTTGCCGAGGACGCCGCCCGCCGCGTTGATCTCCTTCACGGCGAGCAGCAGCGCGTCGCGGACGGTGACCTCGCTGATGGCCATGGTGCCCGAGAGGGAGTTCAGCAGACCGACCTTGACGGTGTCCCCGGACGTGTCCGCCGTGGCGCCGGAGCCGGTCGACGTCGTGCCTCCGGTCTTGGCGCCGCAGGCGCTGAGCGCGGCGGTCGCACCGAGGGCGGACACGCCCGTCAACAGGCCGCGTCTGCTCAGGATGAGCTCGGACATGCACTACCTCCTGGCCCGTACAGGGCGTTGCGAAGTGGAGCGTGAGGAAAGGGGGAGGAAAGAGAGAACAGCGGGCGCTTCAGGGGCGGCTGCGTCGGCGCACGGGGTGCCGGCCGTTTCGCTGTGGCGTCCGGGCCGGTCGCTGAAGTGCGTCCACAGCCTGCGCGCGAACTGTTTCCCGCATGTTTCTGCGCAATTGAAGAACAGTTTCCAGCGGAAGTTTTCACGCAGGCAACTTCGCCGTATTGCGGCGCTTGCCAACGGATATGACGGCACGTCGGATGCCGTTTTCGATGCTTCCGGTGGAAAGGATGTGATTCCTGAATTCTCTTGTCACGCATGTGCCGGTCGGCGGTAGGCTCCTGCCGTTCCCGACGCGGGGACGCGCACGGACGCGAACCGAGGAGAGCGATGGCGAGGCGGTCTGTGGAACTGCTCGACCTGCTGACCCGGGCGGAGCGGCTCGCCGCACGCCGGGTGCAGTCCGTGCTCGCGGAGTTCGACTGCTCCGTGGAGGCGTGGCGGGTGCTGGACCTGCTCGCGGACGGCGAGGGGCACCATATGACGGCCCTCGCCGACCACGCCTTCCTGCCGGCACCGACGCTGACGAAGCTGGTGGATCAGCTCGTCGACCAGAATTTCGTCTTCCGCAGGATCGACCCCGCCGACCGGCGCCGGGTGCTGGCCCATCTCACACCGCGGGGCCTGGAGCGCCGGCGGCTGCTGGCCGAGGCGGTGCGCGCCGACCGCGGCGCCTGGGAGCCGCTGCTCGCCGCGGAGGACGGCAGACGGCTGGCCGTGCTGCTGGACCGCCTGGCCTCGGCCCTCCGCGAGGAGGACGGCGTCACCCCGCCTCGTGCGGAGCGCTCAGCTGGGCGAGCACGTTGAAGTCTAGCCCGTCGGCCTCGGCCAGATAGATCCGCTGGCGCGCGTGCCGGCCCTCCAGGCCGATCAGACCGCGCGGGCCCTCGTACCGCACGGACTCGGCCGCCGCCCCGATCGCGGACACGTCCAGGGTGCGTGCCCGTTCGACGAGCGCCGCGAGCAGCAGCACCCCTTCGTAGCAGGACTCGCCGAGGCTGCCGGGCGTCGGGGCCTGGATGCCGAACCGGGCGGCGTAACGCCCGTGGAAGTCCAGGGTGTTGCCGTCGGCGAGCGAGGCGAAGAAACCGGCCGTGCTGTACAGGTCGGCGGTGGCGCCGGGGCCGCTGCCGAGCAGCATGTTCTCGTCCATCAGGGTGCTCAGGCGCAGGCAGCGCTGGTCGAGCCCACAGGCGGCGAAGGCCCGGTTGAAGCGGACCGCGTCGCTGCCGACCAGGAGCATCAGCACGGCGTCCGCGTCGGCGTGCTCGATCCGGCGCAGCACCTCGCGGAAGTCCTCGGTGCCCAGCGGGAGGTACGCCTCGCCGCAGACCCGGCCGCGCGCGGTGCGGGCGTAGCGGCGTGCGGCACGGGCGGTGTGCCGCGGCCAGACGTAGTCGTTGCCGACGACGAACCAGCGCCGCACCCCGCGGGCGTCGCCGAGCAGCCGCATGGCGGGCAGGAGTTGCCCGGCCGGTGTCTCGCTGGTCATGAAGACGCCCTCGGTGCGCTCGCCGCCCTCGTACAGGGCCGTGTAGACGTACGGCACCCGGTGGGCGACCCGTGGGGCGAGGGCCCGCCGGACGGAGGAGATGTGCCAGCCGGTGACGCCCTGCACGGTGCCGGTCTCCACCAGGGCCTCGACCTCGGCCGCCACCCGCCGCGGGTCCGCGCCGCCGTCGACCTCCAGCAGCCGCAGCTCCCTGCCGAGCACCCCGCCCGCCTTGTTGACCTCGTCGGCGGCGAGCCGTGCGCAGGTCAGACAGGTGGGGCCGAAGATCCCGGCGGGCCCCTGCTGGGGGTACACGAGGGCGACGTCCAGGGTCGATTCGTCGGGGACGAACCACTCGGGGACGCGGACCGGGGGCGGCGGACGGTGCATGGCCTCATGATTGCCGCACCGCATCCGCCGTCCAAGCCGCGGCCGGGATCGAGACCGATTCGTGGACTTGGCCGCCTCGGGGACCGTGCCGCGGGGCCGGACCCGGCACGGGTGCCCGCGCCGCGCCGGGCGGGTCCGGGCGAAGCCGATCCGCGCGGGTGAGGGGGTGCCCGCGCCGGGCGGGCCCGGGCGAAGCCGAACCGCGCCGGGCGGGTACTGGCGAAGGCGAACCGCGCCGGCAAGGGCGTGCCCGCGCCGGTCCGGGCGAAGCCGATCTGCGCGGGTGAGGGAGTGCCCGCGCCGGCCCGGTCCGGGGGCGGCGGCGCCCCGCCCCGGGCCGGCGGCGCGACGGGTCAGCCGACGACGCGGCCGGCGCGCAGCTCCAGGCGTTCGCCCGGGAAGAGCCGCTGGAAGCGGGGGTCGTGCGACACGGCCACCACGGCGCCCGCGAAGCCGGCGAGCGCGGTCTCCAGTTCCTCCAGCAGGTCGAGCGCCAGATGGTTGGTGGGCTCGTCGAGGACCAGCAGATCGGCCGGACGCGAGACCAGCCGGGCGAGCTCCAGCCTGCGGCGCTGCCCCACCGAGAGGCCGGCGACGGGGACCTCCAGATCCTCCTCGCGGAAGAGCCCGAGGGCGAGCAGCTCCGCCGCGTGCTCCTCCGGCGGCCCGGACCGGCCGCGCGCGTAGGCCGTGAGCAGCGGTTCGGGCGCGGGGACGGCGTCCAGTTCCTGGCGCAGCCGGCCGACGCGCGCGACCCGGTGGACGGTCCCGGTGTCGGGGGCGAGGTCGCCGGCGAGCACCCGCAGCAGGGTGGTCTTGCCGGCCCCGTTGGGCCCGTGCACCAGCAGCCGGTCCCCCATGCCCACGCGCAGCCGCGGGACGGCGAGCCGGTCGCCGACCGTGACACCGCTCAGCTCGGCGAGCACGGTGCCCGCGGCGGCGCCGGCGTCCCTGAACAGGGCGCCGAAGCGCAGGGGTTCGGGCGGTGCGGCCACCGGTTCCCGGCGGAGCTGCTCCAGCCGCGTGCGGGCGGCGCGCACCTGGCCGGAGAGCTTGTTCTCGTGCGAGCGGCGGTGTTTGCCGAAGCCCTGGCCCGGGTCGGGCGCGCTGACGGCGAGCCGCTGCCCGGCGGCCGTCACCAGCTCCTCGGTGCGGGCGAGTTCGTCGAGCCACTCCTGGTGCTCCTGCGCGCGGCGGCGCCGTTCGGCCGCCTTCGCCGTGCGGTAGCCCTCCCAGCCGTCGCCGTAGCGCCGCACGGAGCGGGTGTCGCGGTCGACCTCCAGCACGGTGGTCGCGACGGCTTCGAGGAACTCCCGGTCGTGGGTGACGGCGAGCACGGTGCCCCGGTGTGCGCGCAGCCGGTCCTGGAGCCAGCGGACCGCGTCCCGGTCGAGGTGGTTCGTCGGCTCGTCGAGCAGCAGCAGTTCGGCGCCCGAGGCGAGCACGCAGGCGAGCGCGAGCCGGGACTGCTCTCCGCCGGAGAGGGTGCCGACCCGGCGGTCACGGGTGACATGGCCGAGTCCGAGGCCGTGCAGGGCGGCGTCGACGTCCGCGTCGGCCCGGTAGCCGCCGCGCTCCTCGTAGCGGTCGAGCAGGGCGCCGTAGGCGGCGAGTTCGGCCGGGTCCGCGTCGGCGAGGCGGGCCTCGCTCTCGCGCAACCGGGCTTCGAGGGAGCGCAGTTCGGCGAGCGCGGCGTCGACGGTGGCCCGGACGGTGTCCTCGGGGCCGACGCCGAAGGTCTCGGCGAGGGTCTGGGCGAGGTGGGCGGTGGCACCGGGGAAACGGACGGTGATCTCCCCGCCGTCCGGTGCCTGGACGCCCGCGATCAGGCGCAGCAGGGTCGACTTGCCGGAGCCGTTCTCGCCGACGACGGCGGCCTTCTCGCCGGGCCGGACGGTGAAGCCGACCCGGTCGAGCACGGTGCGGAGGCCGTAGGAGGTGCTGACGGAGTGCAGGCTGAGTTGAGCGCGGTCGCGCATGGGATGTCCCTGGGGGTTCGCCGGATTCGGGCACGGAGGGACGACGGAGCAGGCCGCTGCCGCACGGCGGTCAGCGGTTCAGGCCGTGTCCGTGGCCGGAATCAGAGAAAGAAGTAGTACGAACCCATGGGCGCAACGGTACCAAAGCCACCGGGAGCCGCGCCGGGCGGAGCGGGCCGCGGTCGCGCGGTGCGGGGAGACGGGACGGGGCGGTGTCCGGCACCGTACCGGTGCCGGACACCGCCCCGTGCGGGCCCGGAGACGATCAGACGGCCGGAGCCGGGAAGGTCGGGTACTCCACGCCGGAGACGTGCTGCACGACCCGGATGACCTGGCACGAGTAGCCGAACTCGTTGTCGTACCAGAGGTAGAGGATCGCGTTGTCGCCGTCGACCTTGGTCGCGCCGGCGTCCACGATGGAGGCGTGGCGGGAGCCCACGAAGTCCATGGAGACCGCGTCCGGGGCGGTGGTGAAGTCGATCTGTCGCTTGAGCGACGAGTGGAGCGAGACGTCGCGGAGGTACTCCAGGACCTCGTCGCGGGTGGTCTCGCGGCCCAGGCGCAGGCTGAGGATCGCGATCGACACGTCCGGCACGGGCACGCGGATGGAGCTGCCGGTGATGGGGGCCTTGAGCTCGGGCAGCGCCTTGGCGACGGCGGAGGCGGCGCCGGTCTCGGTGATGACCATGTTGAGCGGCGCGCTGCGGCCGCGGCGGTCGGCCTTGTGGTAGTTGTCCAGCAGGTTCTGGTCGTTGGTGAACGAGTGGACGGTCTCCACGTGACCGCGCAGCACACCGTACTCGTCGTTCATCGCCTTCAGCGGCGGGACGATCGCGTTGGTGGTGCAGGACGCGCAGGACAGGATCCGCTCGTCCGGCTTGATGTCGCCGTGGTTCACCCCGTGCACGATGTTGGGCACGTCGCCCTTGCCGGGCGCGGTCAGGACGACCTTGTCGATGCCGGGGCGCAGGTGCGCGGACAGGCCCTCGCGGTCGCGCCACTTGCCCGTGTTGTCGATGAGGATGGCGTTGTCGATGCCGTACGCCGTGTAGTCGACCTCGGACGGGTCGTTCGCGTAGATGACCTTGATCTCGTTGCCGTTGGCGCTGATCGTGCTGGTGGCCTCGTCGACCGTGATCGTGCCCTGGAACTGGCCGTGGATCGAGTCGCGGCGCAGCAGCGAGGCGCGCTTGACGATGTCCTGGTCGCCGCCGCGGCGGACGACGATGGCGCGCAGGCGCAGACCGTTGCCGGAGCCCGCCTTCTCGATGAGCAGCCGCGCGACCAGGCGGCCGATGCGGCCGAAGCCGTAGAGGACGACGTCACGTCCCTCACGACGCTCGATCTTGTTGTCACCGGTGGCGCCGGCGACGGCCTCGGCGGTGAACTCCGCCACCGACAGGCCGCGGTCGTCGGCGCGGTAGGCCTCGGCGAGCAGGCCGAGGTCGATCTGGGACGGACCGAGGTCGAGCGTCGTCAGCGCCTGGAGGAACGGGAACGTCTCGGTGATCGAGAGCTCCTCGCCGGCGATCTGCCGGGCGAACCGGTGGGTCTTGAGGATGCTGACCACCGACTTGTTCACCAGGGAGCGGCTGTGCAGCAGGACCGTGACGTCCTGCTCGCGGTGCAGCTTCCCGATGATCGGGATCATCGACTCCGCGATCTCCTCGCGGTGCATCCAGTTGGTGAACGAGTCGTCGTTGACAGTCACGTATTTATCTTTCGAGCTAGGCGGCGCTCATATGCTAACCCCACGGTGTTTTGATCTTCCAAGCGGTCCTCGTCACATCCGCCCGGTCAGGCGCCTCCAGGGCGCCCACATCGCCCGCGACCAGGCAGTGTGTGCAGACGCACACACCCGTGGCCGGGGCCGCCCCCGGACCCGCCTCCGCGGGACACCCCTGTGCCGTGACCGCCCTCACCCTCGCAGCACCCCCTAGAAGGACAAGGCGCCCTCATGCCGTCCACCAGCGTGGATCAGCTCCCCCAGCCCGCTGCCACCCCGCCGGCCCCACCCGCGGGCGGCAGGCGGGCCAATCCGTGGCCGACCCTGCTCGCGGTCTCCTTCGGGCTCGTCATGGTCCAGCTCGACGCCTCGGTCATGGCGATGGCGAACCCCGAGATCGGCCGCTCGCTCGGGGCGTCGACCGCGGACCTCCAGTGAGTGACCGACTCCTGCCCGCCGGCGCTCGCGGCCTCCCTCATCCCGGGCGGCAGGCTCGGCGACCGCTTCGGGCGCCGCACGTACCACCTCGTCGGTGTCGCCGGCTTCACCCTCGCCTCCGTCGCCATCGGACCGGCGGGCTCGGTCGAGGGGGTCACTGACCGGGAGGGCCCGGGTGTCCGGCCAGGCCGGACACCCGGCCCGCGCCCCGTACGGGACCGCCGGAGGCGGGGACGGGGGAGCCGGACGGTTCGCCGCCCGGCACCCGGACACCTCCCTCAGAACGCGCCGTAGTTGACCTGCCAGGTCGGCAGGCCCATCCGGCGCCAGACGGCCACGACCCGGTCGCGGTCGTCCAGCGAGACCCGCACCGCGAAGCGGTGGCGGACATGGCGGTCGAAGAGCTCCGCCTTCACGACGTCGTCGCGCCTGCCGTCGTCCGCCGCGCGCATCCACAGCTCGTCGTACGGCACCTCGTGGCGCCGCAGCCACGCCTCGGTCATCTCCCGGTGGTCCTCGCTGCGGCCGGAGAGCAGCACGACGGCGTCGCCGTCCGCGCGGCGGAACGAGGAGAGGGCCTGCCGCACGGAGATGTTGAGGGTGTCCTCGTCGCAGCGGGAGAAGTCGAACGGGCCCCGGTCGCCGCGCAGGGCGAGCGTGCCGTCGATGTCGCACATGACGGCCGAGGGCAGCGCCGGGTCCGCGACGTAGGGCAGCACGGGCTGCCGGTCGTTGAACCACGCGTCGGTCAGACGCCAGCCGCCCTTGCGGGACTTGAGGTGCTTGTCCGCGAGCAGCCGGATGATCTCCTCCCCCACCGGCCGCTCCCGCACCGCGTCGCGCCGTACGCATTCCTCCACGTCGACGTCCGTGAGGTCGTGCACCACGAACACGGCCCGGCCCGCCACGGCGGCCTTGAGCCGCTTGGGGATGTGCGGCGTCAGATGGGTGTTGTCGACGACGATGCGGTTCTCCGGGTACAGGATCTCGGCGAGGTAGGTGACACCGGGCTCCAGCGCGGAGGTGTCCCCGGCGTCCAGCCGGCGCTGCGCCCAGCGGGCCTGGGTGCTGGTGAAGGAGCCCTTGGAGGCGGCGTGCCAGCGGTCCGCGTAGTGGAAGACCACGGCGAGCGAGCCGTCGACCTTGTCGTACACCTCGAACGGCTCGTCGGGCAGGGCCGGCGCGTACGGCTGACCGGACGCGTGCTCCCCGGCGTTGAAGAACTTGGGCAGCGGCAGGGCGACGATCCGGCCGGTGGCGTCGTCGGCGACCAGCCCGCGGCAGCGGACGGTGACCCGGTTCCAGCGCCGCTCGTACTGGCAGGTGCGCGTGTACGTGTAGATCGACAGCGGCAGTTCGGGGTGCGCCTTGCGGGTCACGTGCCCGGCGTCGAGGGCGTCCGCCAGTTCGTGCGCCGGCAGCAGTTCGTGGAGAGTCAGGTGTGCCTGGCCCATGGTTCCTCCGTTCGAGATGCTGCATTCTCACCTGGGGGAACGGCCGTGCGACACCGGATATCGGCCGCGCGGGCGGGCTGCAACATGCCCGCAACGTGCCGTGTGCTGTGCTCGGGGGATGGACGAGACCGCGAGTGTACGGCTGACCGACGCCGCCGCCGGACTGCTGAGCCGGCTGGCGTCGGTGCACGGGCCGCTGATGTTCCATCAGTCCGGCGGCTGTTGCGACGGCAGCGCGCCGATGTGCTACCCGGCGGGCGAGTTCCGCACCGGGGACAGCGATGTGCTCCTCGCCGAACTGCGGGTGGAGGGGATGGACGAGCCGGTGCCGTTCTGGATGTCACGCGGCCAGCACGACCTGTGGCGGCACACCCGGCTCGTCGTGGACGTGGTCGAGGGCCGGGGCAGCGGGTTCTCGCTGGAGGCGCCGGAGGGGGTGCGGTTCCTGATCCGGTCGCACCTGGTCTGACCGGGCGGGCCGGGTCGGGACGTCCTGGCCTGACCGGGAGGGCGGGCAGGCCGGCCGGCCGCGGGGCCAAGGGCCGGTCAGGGCTGGAGACTTCCGACGACACCGGCCGTCGCGGCGATGCCGTCCTGGATGGTCGGCGCCATGCTGGTGCCGGCGAGGAAGAAGCCCAGCAGGGCGCAGACCACCGCGTGGGAGAGCTTCAGCCCGCCGTTGCGCAGGAAGATCACCGCCAGCACCGTCAGCAGCAGCACCACAGAGATCGAAATGGCCATCGCCAACCTCCTTCGCCGCGCGGGGACGTGCGGCATCCGCGTGCCGCTCGTGCGGCGTCCGGCGGTCAGTCTGGCGCAGCGCGGGCCCCGTACGGCCGACTGGCGTGTCCGCCGTACGGGTGGGGTCCGTTCAGCGTCCCCGGGCGCGCAGGAAGGCCGCGAGACCTACCAGGTCATCGGTGTTGAGGTGGTCGGCGCCGGCGTCGAGGAGTGCGGTCCACAGGGCGTCGCGCTCCGGTCCCGGCGTGTCGGGGGTGGCCCAGAAGCGGATCCGCTGCCGCCGCGCGTGGGCGGTGGCCACGATCGCACGCAGCTTCTCGCGTTCCGCGGCGGGGAATTCACCGGCCCCGCGCCAGCCGAAGCTCTGCGTCCAGTTGGCCGAGACCAGGGGGACGAAGGAGGCGGGGGCGGGGACGGGAGCGGCGAGGTCGTCGAGCCGGCCGTCGTAGAAGGCGTACCGCCTGCGCTGCGCCTCCATGGGGAGGCGGGCCGTCCGGTCGCCGGAGACCACCGGGGTGACGGCGCCCGTGCGGACCCGTCCGTCGGTGCAGCTGCTCAGCATCCGCCGGTAGTCGCGCAGTTGGCGGTCGAGCTCGCGGTAGGCGGCGACGCCGTCGGCCTTGATGTCCACGAGGAGCTGCACCGTCGTGCGGTGTCCGGGGTGGACGCTGCCGTGGCCGGCGCGGACGCGGGCGAGGAGGGGGTCGAGGTAGAGCGAGCGCAGGGTGCGGGACGGGTCGAGCCCGGCGGGCTCATGGGCGACCAGCAGGTCGCCGTCGACCAGGAAGACATCGGCCTCGACGCTGGTGAAGCCGTGCGCGAGGGCGTCGTGCAGGGGGCGCGGGTGGAGGTAGTCGTTGTGGGCGTGCGCCTGGCGCAGCGGCACGGGCCCCTGCGGCGGACGGGCCGCTCCGTCCGCGCTGCCCTTCTCCGTCAGGGCGACGGCGCCCACCAGCGCGGCGGCGATGGTGGTGACGGCTCTGCGACGACTGGTGGGCACGGTGCCTCCTGGCTCGGCGTGAGTCCGGACACCGGCGAGTATCCGCGCGCCGGACCTCAACGGACAGACGCACGGCAAGAGTTCGGCCAATCGTCACCGGGCGCGGAGTCTCCCTCCCGGGAGTGCCTGAGGCCGGGGCGCGGCACCGACCGCCGCGCGACCGGCGTCCGGCGAGGCATGCGGGCGTGGCCGCCGGTGGTCCGGGGCGCCCGGCGGCGGAATCGCCCGGGCCACGAGGCCGGTCGCCGCGCGGCTGACCGGCGGGGGCGCCGGTCGGGCCCGCCGGCGGTCCCGGACACGTACGGGCACCGGCGGCACGACCCCGGCGGGCGTGACCCCGGCCGCAGGGACAGCGGCCCCGCCCCTGCCCCGCCGGCCCGCCCCCGGAGTTCACGCCCCCGGAGTGGCCGCCTCGGTGGGGGCGGGGGCCGCGGTGATCTCGTTCCAGTCGGCCGTCCGGTCGCACCACCGCTCCAGCAGGACGCGGTCGTGGCCGACCGCGAGCAGGCCGGCGCCCTCCTCGCGGCGGTAGGACTCGACCACCGCGACCAGGGCCGCCGTGGTGGAGGCGTCCAGCATGGCGGTCATCTCGTCGCAGACCAGCCAGCGCGGGCGGAGCGTCAGCGCCCGGGCGAGGCAGGCGCGCTGGAGCTGGCCGTCGCTGACCTCGTGGGGCCTGCGGCCCAGCAGTTCGCCGCCGAGGCCCACGTCGCCGGCGAGGCGGGCCACCCGCTCGGGCACCTCGTCGCGGCGGCCCGTCGCCCGCAGCGGTTCGGCGATCAGGTCGTGGAGGGTGAGCCGGGGGTCGGCCGCGAGGCGGGGCTGCTGGAAGACGACGCCGATGGCGGTGCGCTGCTCCCGGGGGGCGCGGTGGCGCCAGCCCACCACCGGGCGGCCGTCGACGCGGACCCGGCCGGCGTCGGGCCGGTGGAGCAGGGCGGCGACCCGGGCGAGCGTGGACTTGCCGCAGCCGCTGGGCCCGAGGAGCCCGACGGACTCGCCGGGCGCCAGGCTCAGCGAGACGTCCCGTACGACGGGGTGGCGCCGGTCGTACCCGGCGGTGATCCGCTCCAGTTCAAACACGCTGGGTCTCCTCGGCGTGATGGCAGGCGACGCCTCCGGTGAGGGCCGGCACGGCCGAGCAGCGGGTGTCGGCGCGGGGGCAGCGCGCGGCGAAGGCGCAGCCGTCGGGCAGGTCGCCGAGCTCGGGGGGCATGCCCGGGACGGGGGTGAAGCCGCGTTCGGGGAGCGCGTCGAGGAGTCCCCTGGCGTACGGGTGCCGGGGGCCGGGGCCGTCGAAGAAGTCCTCGGCGCCGGCGATCTCGACGATGCGGCCGGCGTACATCACGGCGACCCGGTCCGCGGTGCGCCGGGCGGCCGCGAGGTCGTGGGTGATCAGCAGCAGGGCGCGGCCCTGGTCGGCGTGGCGGCGCAGTTCGGCGGCGGTGTGCTCGACGAGGTCGCGGTCGAGTCCGGTGGTGGGTTCGTCGGCGAGCAGCAGGGGCGCGTCGCCGACCAGGGCGAGCGCGGTGGCCGCGCGCTGGGCGAGGCCGCCGGAGAGTTCGTGGGGGTAGCGGTCGAGGTGGTCCGCGGGGAAGGCCGCGCGGCCGGCGGCGTCGCCGGCCGCCTTGTCCGCGGCCCGGCCGCGTGCGCCGGTCAGGGCGCGCACGGTCTCGGTGAGCTGGGAGCCGACCGTGCGCACGGGGGTGAGGTGGGCGGCGGGGCTCTGCGGGACGAGGCCGATGCGGCGTCCGCGCACGGTGCGGGCGAGGGTGCCCTCCCCCGCGGTGAGCACGTCGACGCCGTCGACGACCGCCGAGCCGGCGGTCTGCGCGTTGCCGGGCAGCAGGCCGAGCAGGGCGGAGGCGAGGACGGACTTGCCGCAGCCGCTCTCGCCGACGAGGGCGAGGCATTCGCCCGCCGCGAGGTCGAAGGAGGCGTCGGTGACGGCGGCGACGTGCCGGCCGCCGCGCATCCGGAACCGCACGGACAGCCCCCGCACGGAGAGCACCGGTGTCGCGGTCACAGCATCAGCTCCGATCGGCGGCGGGGGTTGATCCGTTCGCGCCAGGCTCCGGCGAGGCCGGCGATGGCGAGGGTGGGCACGATGAGGAACAGGCCGGGGAAGAGGGTGGGCCACCAGTCGCCCGCGAGGAGCGAGCCGCGGGCGCTCTGGATCAGATTGCCCAGGCTGGCCTGGTGGGTGGGCAGGCCGAGGCCGAGGAAGGAGAGCGCGGACTCGTGCCACATGGCGTGCGGCACCATCAGCACCGCCGCCAGCCCGGCCTGGGGCAGCACACCGGGCAGCAGGTGCCGGACGGCGACCCGCCACCGGCTCGCGCCGCCGCTGACGGCGGCGTCGATGTAGGGGCGGGAGCGCAGCGAGAGGACCTCGGCGCGCACGATGCGGGCCGTGGAGAGCCAGTGGGTCACGGCGACGGACACGATGACGGGCCACACGCCGGGGCGGAACAGGGCCACGATGAAGATGCCGAGCAGCAGGTGCGGCACCGAGGAGAAGGTGTCGACGAGCCGCATCAGCAGCCGGTCGGTCCAGCCCCCGAGGGCGGCCGCCGCGGCGCCGACGGCGGTGCCGATGACGGTGGCGACGAGCGCGGCGACCAGTCCGACGAGCAGCGAGACGCGCAGCCCGTAGACGCAGCGCAGCAGCAGGTCGCGGCCGACGTCGTCGGTTCCGAAGGGGTGGGCGAAGGACGGCGGGCGGAGCTTCATCGACAGGTCCACGGCCTGCTGGTCGAGCTGGACCAGCGGCGGGACGAGGAGGACGGCGAGGGCGACGGCCGCGGTGATCGTCCAGGAGACGGTGACCCGCACGGTGCGGGTGGAGCGGCGGGTGCGCCCGCGGCTGGTCCAGGCGAGGTCAGCCATCGAAGCCCACCCGGGGGTCGGCGAGCCCGTAGAGCAGGTCGGAGAGGAGGTTGCCGAGCAGGACGGCGGCGGTCGCCAGCACGGTGAGCGCGGCGAGCAGCGGGAAGTCGACGGCGGTGGCGGCCTGGACGGTCGCGGCGGCGATGCCGGGCCAGCTGAAGACGGTCTCCACGAGCAGGGCTCCGGTGATCAGTTCGGGGACGCGCGAGCCGATGAGCGTGAGCATGGGCAGCATGCCGGCGCGCAGCGCGTGGCCGGTGAGGACGGTGCGTTCGGCGAGGCCGCGGGCGCGGGCGCCGCGTACGGCGTCCTCGTCGAGCGCGTCGCCGACCCCCTGGCGGGTGTAGAGGAAGAACCACGGTGTCTGGCTGACGCCGAGGACGGCGGCGGGCAGCACCAGATGGCGGGCGACCTGGTCGAAGGTGACGGTGTCGCTGGCGGTGTCGGTGAGCCCGCCGGCGGGCAGCACGCCGAGCTGGAGGGCGAAGAACCAGATGGCGAGCAGGCCGAGCCAGAACGCCGGGGCGGCTTCGAGGGTGTAGGCGGCCGAGCAGGCGCACCGGTCGAGCAGTCCGCCGCGGCGGCGGGCGGCGAGCACGCCGAGCGCGGTGCCGAGCAGCACGGCGACGGCGAAGGCGGTGACGGCCAGCAGCACGGACCAGCCGAGGCGTTCGCCGATGACGTCGGCGACGGGCATCCGCATCACCGAGGAGTCGCCGAGCTCGCCCCGCAGCGCGCCGGTGATCCAGTCCCACCAGCGGGTGACGAGCGGCTGGTCGACGCCGAGGTTGGCGCGGATCTGGTCGAGGTTCTCCTGCGAGGCGGTGAGCCCGGCGGTGCCGGTGTAGGCCTTGACGGGGTCGAACGGCGAGGCGGCGGCGACCGCGAACACACCGAAGGTGACGACACCGAGGACGGGGACGGCGAGCAGGGCCCGCCGTCCCGTCATCCGTGCGAGCGCGCCCCAGGGAAGGCGCCGCTTCACTTGCCGGCGTCCTTGGGGGCCCACTTCTCGATGTTCCACCAGGGGCCGGAGGCCAGGCCGTGGTCGTGGGGCTCGATCTGGGTGCCGAGGCCGTCCCACTTGTCGGCGAGCACGTACACGTGGTCGATGTGGGTGAGGAAGGTGTAGCCGGGGTTCTTCACCAGTTCGCGCTGCACGGTCTCGTAGGCCGTGAGGCGGGTGGCCTTGTCACCGGACTTCCGGCCCTCCTCCAGGGCCTTGTCGACGGCCGGGTTGTCGTACCAGCCCATGTTGTTGAAGCCGTCGCCGGCGAGTTCGGACTTGAGCAGGAGGTACTGGTCGAAGTCGGGGT
This sequence comes from Streptomyces zhihengii, assembly GCF_016919245.1. Lineage (NCBI taxonomy): Bacteria > Bacillati > Actinomycetota > Actinomycetes > Kitasatosporales > Streptomycetaceae > Streptomyces > Streptomyces zhihengii. The sequence goes on from NZ_JAFEJA010000001.1 coordinate 770,914, forward strand.
CGCCGGGGGCGCCGCCGCCGGCGAGGACCGCGTCGTGCTCCATGCGGGGCTCGATGACCTCCCAGGTGCCGGCCTGGGTGGTGATGTCGATGCCGGCCTTGCGGGCGTCGGAGGCGTAGGCGAGGGCGTGGTCCTGGCGCAGCTTGTCGCCGGTGAGGTACCAGAGCGGGAAGGCGGCCCGGACGCCGTCCTTGACGCGGATGCCGTCCTTGCCGGGCTTCCAGCCGGCCTCGTCGAGGATCTTCTTCGCCCCGGCGAGGTCGTGGCGGCGCTCGGTGCCCGCGGCGAACCACTCGCTGCCGGTGGGCACGGGGCCGTAGGCGGGCTTGCCGGCGCCGTTGAGGATGGAGTCGACCATGACCTGCCGGTCGACGGCGATGTCGAGGGCGCGGCGGATCGCGGTGTCGCCGGCGACCTTGTTCGGGGTCGGCAGGGTGACGGTGCGGTAGTCGTAGGTGGTGGCCCGGTGGGTCCTGCGTCCCTCGTCCTTCGCGAAGCCCTCGGCGAGGTTCGGCGGCAGGATGGCGCCGTCGAGGTCGCCGGCGCGCAGCCGGGTGGCGCGGACGTCGTCGTCCTTGATGATCGCCATGGTGAACTTCTTCACCTCCGGCTCGCCGCCCCAGTAGGTGGGGTTGGCCTTGAAGCTGAGCTTCTCGCCCTTGGACCAGCCGGTGAGGACGTAGGGGCCGGTGCCGATCGGCTCGGTGGTGAACGCGCCGGTGTTGACGTCCTGGCGGCCGGCGACGTGCTCGGGCGCGATCGGCAGGACGGTGCGCTGGGCGAAGGGCGCGTAGGGGTACTTGAGGGTGAAGACGACGGTGTCGTCGCCCGCCTTGCCGACGTCCTTCAGGGCGTCCAGCTCGGTGCGGGAGGGGTTGTTCGTCTTCTCGTCCAGGATGGTGCGGTAGGTGAAGACGACGTCGTCGGCGTCGAAGGGCTCGCCGTCGCTGAACTCGACGCCCTCGCGCAGCTTGTACGTGTAGGTGAGGCCGTCCGCGCTGACCTCGGGGAGCTCGGCGGCGAGCGCCGGACGCAGCTTCATGCCGGCGTCGTGGGCGAGCAGTCCGTCGAAGATCTTGGAGTTGCCGTCCTTGCCGTACCCGAGCAGCGGGCTCAGCGTGTCGGGCTCGTAGGCGATGCCGACGACAGCGGTGTCGCCCGCGCCCTGCCCGTCCGTGCCGCCGGACGGATTGGCGCAGGCCGCCGCGCCGAGTACCAGCGCGGCGACCGGCGCCACGGTCCGTATGGATCGGGCCGTCATGCTCCCACCCCTGTTGAAGATCAGCCGTTATTGCAAACCGGTGGCAATTAAACAGCACGTAAAGGGTGGTCCGGAACAGGGGGTGTTACGGGTGGGACGGGCGGTCCGTCCCACCCGCCGCTACGGGGCGTCGAGGCCGACGAGCCCGGCCAGCCGCTCCTTGTGCCGGCCGGGGGTGCCGTAGGCGATCTCGTCGGCCTTGGCGCGCTTGAGGTAGAGGTGCGCGGGATGCTCCCAGGTCATGCCGATGCCGCCGTGCAACTGGACGCACTCCTCGGCCGCGTGCACCGCCACCCGGGAGCAGTACGCCTGGGCGACGGCGGCCAGCAGCGCCGCCTCCCCGCTGCCGGTGGCGAGGGCGTCGGCGGCGGCCCGGGCGGCCGCCCGGGCCGACACGACCTCCAGCCACAGCTGGGCCATCCGGTGCTTGAGGGCCTGGAAGGAGCCGACGGGACGGTTGAACTGGTGGCGCTCCCGGGTGTGCCGGACGGTCTCCTCCAGGCACCACTCGGCGATGCCGAGCTGCTCGGAGGCGAGCAGCCCCGCGCCGGTGAGCAGTCCGCGGCGCACCGCGGCCTCGCCGTCCGCCCGGCCGGCCAGCAGCGTGCCCGTGCCCTCGGACACGGTGACGGCGGCGAGCGGCCGGGTCAGGTCGAGCGCGGTCTGCGGCTCCACCCCGGCGTCCGCGCGGTCCACCGCGTACAGCCCGTCGCCGCGGAGCACCAGCAGCACATCGGCTCCGGCGGCGTCCGCGACCCCGGTGACCCGTCCGGCCGCCGGCAGCGGCCCGTCGGGGGCCGTGGACAGCGGCACCGCGAGCACGGCGGTGCGCCGCCCTGCGGCCAGGTCGCCGAGGAGCGCGGCGGCGGCGTCCGCCTCGTCGCCCAGCGCCAGCAGGGCCGCCGTCGCCACGACCGAGCTGGTCAGGAAGGGGGCGGGCACACAGCCTCGGCCCAGTTCCTCCAGGACGACGGCGGCCTCGCGGTGGCTCGCCCCCTGGCCGCCCCGCTTCTCGGGCACCAGCAGCCCGGCGGCGCCGACCTCGGTGGCGAGCGCCTGCCAGAGGGCCCCGTCGACGGGGCTGCCGCTCTCGGCCCGTCCGCCGGTGAGGGCGGCCGGGTCGGCGCGGGCGGTGAGCAGGGAGCGCACGGCGGCCCGCAGGTCGCTCTCGTCCTCGGTGTAGAGCAGGTCGGTCATCGGGCGAGGTCCTTCCAGGCGATGTCCTTGTCGTTGCGCGGTTCGGCGGGCAGCCCGAGGACGCGTTCGGCGACGATGTTGAGCAGCACCTCGGTGGTGCCGCCCTCGATGGAGTTGCCCTTGGAGCGCAGGTAGCGGTAGCCGGCCTCGCGTCCGGTGAAGTCGACCAGCTCGGGCCTGCGCAGCGTCCAGTCGTCGTACAGCAGCCCCTCCTCGCCGAGGAGTTCGACCTCCAGGCCGCTGATCTCCTGGTTGAGGCGGGCGAACGCGAGCTTCATCGCGCTGCCCTCGGGGCCGGGCTGCCCGGCGACGAGCTGCTGGCGCAGCCGCTCCCCCGCGAGGCGGGCGACCTCGGCCTCGACCCAGAGGGTCAGCAGGCGCTGGTGCAGGTCGTGGGTGCGCAGCTCGGGGCGTTCGCGCCAGGTCCGGGAGACGGGGCCGATCATGCCGCCCTCGCGCGGGATGCGGCTGCCGCCGATGGAGACCCGCTCGTTCATCAGCGTGGTCTGGGCGACCTTCCAGCCCTCCCCCACCGCGCCGAGCCGGTGGGCGTCGGGGATGCGCACATCGGTGAGGAAGACCTCGTTGAACTCCGCCTCGCCGGTGATCTGGCGCAGTGGCCTGACCTCGACGCCCGGGTCCGTCATGTCGCAGACGAAGTAGGTGATGCCGCGGTGCTTGGGGAGGTCGGGGTCGGTGCGGGCGATGAGGATCGCCCACCGTGCGACGTGCGCGCTGGAGGTCCACACCTTCTGGCCGTTGACGATCCAGTCGTCGCCGTCGCGGACGGCACGGGTGCCGAGGGCCGCGAGGTCGGAGCCGGCGCCGGGCTCGGAGAAGAGCTGGCACCAGACCTCGTCGCCCACCCACAGCGGGGGCAGGAAGCGGCTCCTGACCTCGTCGGAGCCGTACTGGAGCAGCGTCGGCGCGGCCATGCCGAGGCCGATGCCGATGCGGCGGGGGTCGTTGTCGGGGGCGCCGGCGGCGGCGAGTTCGGCGTCGACGACGGCCTGGAGGGAGCGCGGGGCGCCCAGGCCGCCGAGGGCCTGCGGGTAGTGGACCCAGGCCAGTCCGGCGTCGAAGCGGGCGCGCAGGAACTCGGCGCGCCCGGTGGTGGCCGGCGGATGGGCGGCGAGCAGGTCCGCGACGCGGGTGCGCAGGTCGGCGGCGTCGGTCATCGCGCTTCTCCTTCTGCCGGTGCGGCGGGGGCGCCCGCCGGGAGGACGACGAGGCGGCCGGTGGTCGTGCCGTCGGCGACCCGCTGGACGGCGGACGGCGCGTCGGCGAACGGGACGCGTTCGCTCACCAGCGGCTTGATGAGGCCCTTGGCCGCGTACTCGGTCAGGGTGCGGTGGCAGCGGCCGATGGAGGCCGGGTCCTTGAGGGCGTACAGGCCCCAGTGCAGGCCGAGGATCGAGTAGTTCTTGACGAGCGCGTGGTTCAGCGCCGGCGCGGGGATGTCGCCGCTGGCGAAGCCGACCACGACGATGCGGCCCTCGAAGGCGACGCACTTGGCGGACTTGGCGTAGGCGTCGCCGCCCACCGGGTCGTAGACCACGTCCGCGCCCCGGCCGCCGGTGGCCTCCTTGACCGCGGCGACGATGTCCTCGGAGCGGCGGTCCACGACCACGTCGCAGCCGAGTTCGCGGGCGACGGCCGCCTTCTCGGGGCCGCCGACGACGCCGATGACCCGTGCTCCGGCGGCCTTGCCGAGCTGGACGGCGGCGCTGCCGACGCCGCCCGCGGCGGCGTGCACCAGGAGGGTCTCGCCCTCCTTCAGGGCGGCCCTGCGGTGCAGCCCGAACCAGCCGGTCTGGTAGCCGATGTGCAGGGCCGCCGCCTCCGCGTCGTCCAGGGCGTCCGGCGCGGGCAGCAGCGCCGCGCTGTCGGCGACGACGTACTCGGCGAGGCCGCCGTGCGGCAGCGCGGGGTTGGCGATCACCCGGCGGCCGTCCTCGGTCTCGCCGCAGATCTCGACGCCGGGGGTGAACGGCAGCGGCGGGCGGACCTGGTACCGGCCGCGGCACAGCAGCGCGTCGGGGAAGTTGATGTTCGCGGCGCGCACGCGCAGCAGTTGCTGCCCCTCGCCGGGCACCGGCCTGTCCACCTCGTCGAGCTGCATCACCTCGCTCGGCTCGCCGTTGCGGTGCACTCGCCATGCCTGCATTTCGGGGCCTCCCACCAGCCATAGGGCAGTACGGGCAGTACTGTGCTGCGCTCCGCATACTAAGCGGTCGCTTGCCACCCCGTGAAGCCCCCGGCCCGCCGGGGGCACCACAACCCCGTCTACCGCTCCTTCGCCGGGCGGGCCCTGACGTGCATCCGCTCGCCCTGGGGGCCGAAGAGGCTGAGAAACTCCACCGGCGCGTCGTCGGCCGTGCCGAACCAGTGCGGCACCCGGGTGTCGAACTCGGCGGCCTCCCCCTCCGTCAGCACCACGTCGTGGTCCCCGAGCAGCAGCCGCAGCCGCCCGGAGAGCACGTAGAGCCACTCGTAGCCCTCGTGGGTGCGCTGCTCGCACGGCTCGGACGTGGGCCGGTAGACCCCCTTGTACGCCTGGAGCCCGCCCGGGCGGCTGGTGAGCGGGTACAGCGTCCGGTGGCCGCGCACGACCGGCTTGGACCGCACCCGCGGGTCCCCCACCGGCGGCGCGCCGACCAGTTCGTCGAGCGGCACCTGGTGGGCCCTCGCGATGGGCAGCAGCAGTTCCAGGCTCGGCCTGCGCCCGCCGGACTCCAGCCGGGACAGGGTGCTCACGGAGATCCCGGTGGCCTCGGAGAGCGCGCCGAGGGTGGCGCCCCGCTCGCGGCGGATCCGGCGGAGCCGGGGGCCCACCTCGTTCAGTACGGCGTCGAGCCGCGCGTCGTCTTCGTCGTTCATGCGCCCATGGTCACGCCATCCTTGCCGGAACGGCAAGCACGGTTGTCGATCCCGCACGCGGGCCCGCACCCGGGCAGCGGGCCGCCCGCCCGGCCGTCAGCGCGGGAAGAGCTCGAAGGCGACCGCGGGACGCCCGCCGAACCGCGGCGCGGTGGCCTCGGCCATGGACGTGAGGAACGAACGGCAGTACTCCTGCGGGTCCTGCTCGGTCAGGCCCTCGATGTAGGCGCGGTGCTCCAGCAGCGAGCGCACCGAGCGGTCGAGGCCGGGCCGCGCGTCCACGGCGTGGGTGGGCGTCGTCGAGCCGGCCACCGCCACCCAGCGGACCCCGTCCCAGGGCTGGAGCCCCTCCTCGGCCGCGAGCTCCGGGAAGATCCAGCGGTTGCCCGCGTCGGACGCGGCGTCGAGCGCCGCCCGGCCGACGGCACGGTGGTCGGGGGTGTTCCACGCCGTGCCGCCCCAGGTGTCCCGGTGGTTGAGGGTGATGACCAGCTCCGGCCGGTGCCTGCGGACGGCCGCCGCGATGTCCTTGCGCAGCGCCGTCCCGTACTCGACGACGCCGTCCCGGTGGTCGAGGAACTCCACGGCGGACACGCCGACGACCGCCGCGCTCGCCCGCTGCTCCCGCTCGCGCAGCGGGGCGGCGACGGCGGGCGCGACGGAGTCGATGCCCGCCTCGCCCCGGGTCGCGAGCAGGTAGACCACCTCCTTGCCCTGGTCCGTCCACCCGGCGATCGCCGCCGCGCAGCCGTACTCCAGGTCGTCGGGGTGGGCGACGACGGCCAGGGCCCGCTGCCAGTCGCCGGGCATCTCCGCGAGCTGTTCGGTGACATGTTCGGTCATAGGCGCAGAATACGCCCGAAGCACGCCGCCCCACGGCCCGTGCCGCACCTCCACCCGGGGCCGGGCGCCCCGCGGCCGAGGCCGGTCCCACCGCCCGCGCGCGCCGACCGGGGCCGGGCCACCCGCACCCCTCACCGCGCCGGCGCCCCGCCGGACGACCCTCGCCCGGGGCCGCCCCGCCGGACAGCCCGCGGCCGGGGGCCGCCGGCGTCCGCCCGCCCGGGGCCGCCCCGCCGTCTCGTCAGGCCTCGTCGCGGGCCAGGGAGATGAGCCGGTCCAGCACCCGGGTGCCGCTCGCCCGCACCCCGTCGTGCTCGTACTCGTCGGTCACCCACGTCCGCAGTCCGCGCACGGCGCGGGCGGTGCGCAGGGAGTCGGCGGTGTCGACGTACATGTCGTCGTGGTAGACCGCCGCCGCGACCGGCACCTCGTTGGCGGCGAGGCGCCGCGGGTCGTACAGCGCCGGCCAGTCGGTGCGCGCGGCGAGCAGCTCGGCGCACTCGCGCAGCGGGCGCAGCGCGGGGTCGGTCTCGAAGTGCCAGGGGTGCACGGTCTCGCCCGTGAACAGCAGCGGTTCGCCGCCGTCGTACGCCCGGGCCGCGTCGAACTCGGGGAACTCCGCGCGCACCCGCTCCGCCGCCCAGCCGGTCGGCCGGCCGCCCTGCGCGTAGATCGCCTCGTGCAGCACGGCGTAGAGCGGCCGGGCCGCGAAGGAGAGCACCGGGCGCACGGCCTCCAGGAAGGCGTCCGACAGCTCGTGGCCGGCGGCGGTGGGGACGAAGGCGTTCTCCAGCAGGTAGTGGAGCTGGTGGCTGCCGTCGCCGCCGCCGAGCACGATGCCGAGCGACTGGAACGCCTCGGGGGTGAGGGTGTGGCCGCCGGGCAGCGTCGCCGGCCGCTCGGCGAGGTGGGTGACGATCCGCCGGGCGCGCTCCACGTCCTGCGGGTAACGGGCGTAGTGGGCCTCCACCTTGCGCCGGATCCGCGGATACGCGGCGCGGTAGACGTCGTCGGCGTGGGCGTCGAGGGACGGCAGCCCGCCGGTGATCAGCACGGTGGACAGGCCCTCGGGCGCGGTGGACAGGTAGTGGGTGGCGCAGAAGCCGCCGAAGCTCTGGCCGAGGACCGTCCAGGGCGCCCCGCCGGTGAGCCGCCGCCGGACGGCCTCGCAGTCGCGGACGATCGCGTCGGCGCGGAACAGCGCGAGGTGGGCGGCCTGCTCGGCCGGGCCGCCGCGCAGGGGGAGCGTCTGGCGGTTCAGCGGGGTGGACCGCCCGGTGCCGCGCTGGTCGAGCAGCAGGACGCGGAAGTCGCGCACGGCCCGCGCGAGCCACGCCTGCGCCCCGGTGAACCTGCGGGCGGCGCTGCCCGGCCCGCCCTCCAGGTAGACCAGCCAGGGCAGTTGGTCCGCGTCCCGTCCGGTGCCGGTGACCTCCCGGGCGTAGAGCTCGATCTGCTCGCCGGCCGGCTCGTCGTGGTCGAGGGGGACGGTGAAGCGGTGGTCGGTGAGGACGACCCCCGGCTGCCGGTAGCTTGCCACTGCTGCTCCTGATGTGCCCTGTGTCCGGTACGCCCCCGCCCGCCCAGTGGATCACACCGGGCGGGCGGGGGTCACGGAGGGCCGGGGCCCGCGGGTCAGCCGGTGGGGAAGCTGTCCGGGGTCCTGATCCGGTCGCGGACCCACACACCGGCGGGCTTCAGCGAGGACGTGCCCGTCCAGGGGCCGTTGTTCGCGCACGTGCCGGTCTTGAACACGGCGCCGGAGCGGTGGTCGTCGGAGAAGTTCCAGTTGACCCAGGAGATCTTCTTGCTCGCCATCAGGTCGAGGTAGCGCTGCGCCATGGCGAAGTCGTCGGCGTCCTCACCGGCGTAGTTCTGGGTGCCGAACTCGGTGACGAAGACCGGGAGCCGGTCGGCGGCCCGGGAGAGGGTGTTCAGGTACTCCTCGCGGTGGGACGCCGCGTAGAAGTGGAAGGTGTACATGATGTTCGCGGCGGCCACGGGGCTGTTGACCACCTCGTTCTCGTCGCTGCCCTCGGACACGCCGAAGGACGACCAGGCGCGGGTGCCGACGAGCACCGGAGTCTCCGGGTCGTGCTGCCGGATGACGGGGATGAGCTGCTCCGCGTAGCTCTTGATCCGCGACCAGCTCACGCCGCTGGGCTCGTTGGCGATCTCGTACAGCAGGTTCGTCTTCGTGTTGTGCCGCTGGGCGATCTCGGTGAAGAACGTCCTGGCCATGGCGAGGTTGTGGTGGGGGTCGCCGGGGCTGAGCATGTGCCAGTCCACGATCACGTACATGCCGCGCGCGGTGGCCTGGTCGATCAGCGAGTGGGCGAGGTCGGTGAAGCGGCGCGGGTCGGTCTCGTAGCCGTCCTCCTGCACATAGGTGGAGACCCGCAGGACGTCGGCGTTCCAGTCGGTGGCGAGCGCGTTCAGCGAGCCGCCGGTGAGGCACTGGCCGTACCACTGGGTGCCGTGGCTGCTCATGCCGCGGAGCTGGATCGGCTTGCCGTACTGGTTGCAGAGCTTGGTGCCGCAGACCCGGAGCTGTCCGTTGACGGCGGCGGGGGTGGAGGCCACCGGGCCGCCGGTGTCGACCGAGAGGTGGTCCACGTTGGGGCCGCCGGCCGAGGTGGTCGCGGTGGCGCGGACGGTGTTGGCGCCCGCCTTCACGTCGGTGGTGAGGGTCACCGTGGACCAGGACGCCCAGGAGCCGGTGGAGGGGAAGGCACGGTCGTCGGCGACGAGGACGCCGTTGACGGTGATGTCCATCGGGCGGGACGCGGCCGTGCCGTTGGCGTACCGCAGGGTGAGGGTGGCCCGTCCCGCCTGGGCGGTGTCGACGGCCCACTGGACGTGGCCGCCCTGCACGTTGTCGTAGTTGACGAAGCCGCTGCCCGTGTAGCCGGCGTGGTTGGACTCGACGACGCCGCGCGAGACGACGGCGTTCTCCGCCTCGTGGGCGACGGCGGCCGCGGGGGCGGCGGCCGGGGATGCGGGCGCGGCGGTGGGGGCGGACGCCGGGGCGGCCGGGGCGGTGACCAGGGTCAGGGTCAGCGCGGCGGCCAGGACGCCGACGCCGCTGAACGGGCGGGTGAAGAACCGTGCCGGTCTCATGGGGGGTCTCCGTTGGCTGGGCGGATGGGGCCGGACAGAACCGATGCATCGGAAGCCAGACGGACGGCCGGGGCCGGGCGCCTGATTGGAAGGAAACTTTCCTAACGGAATGGAATAGCAGGGGTGCACGGCGCTCGGCAAGGGAGTCGGCGAATCCCGTCGTCGGAGCCCGGGGCACCGGACCCGTACGGTCCGGGCCCGTGTGCGCCGCCGCACGGGCGCTCGTAGCGTGGGGGCGTGATCCGGTTCGAGCAGGTCGGCAAGGTGTACGCGGACGGCACGACCGCCGTCGACGGCCTCTCCTTCGAGGTCGCCGAGGGCGAACTGGTCACCCTGGTGGGCCCGTCGGGCTGCGGCAAGACGACGACCATGATGATGGTCAACCGCCTCATCGAGCCGACCACCGGCCGGATCCTGGTCGACGGCTCCGACATCGCCACCGTCGACCCGGTGGAACTGCGCCGCCGCATCGGCTACGTGATCCAGCAGGTCGGCCTCTTCCCGCACCGCACCGTGCTGGACAACACCGCGACCGTCCCTGCCCTGCTCGGCTGGAAGCGGGCCCGCGCCCGCGCGCGGGCGGCCGAGCTCCTGGAACTGGTCGGCCTCGACCCCGCCGTGTACGGCGGGCGGTACCCGGCGCAGCTCTCCGGGGGCCAGCGCCAGCGGGTGGGCGTGGCCCGCGCGCTGGCGGCGGACCCGCCGGTGCTGCTGATGGACGAACCCTTCGGGGCGGTGGACCCGGTGGTGCGCGAGCGCCTCCAGAACGAGTTCCTCGCCCTCCAGTCGGCCGTCCGCAAGACGATCCTGATGGTCACCCACGACATCGAGGAGGCGGTCCGGATGGGCGACCGGATCGCGGTGTACGGGCAGGGCAGGATCGAGCAGCTCGACACACCCCGCGCCGTGCTCGGCACCCCGGCCACCCCGTACGTCGCCGGCTTCGTGGGCGCCGACCGCGGGCTGAAGCGGCTGTCGGTGACCGCCGTGGAGGCCGCCGACCTGGAGCAGCCGCCCGTCGCCCCGCTCGGCGAGTCCGCCTCCCGCGCCGCCGCCCGGCTGCGGGACGCGGGCGCCCGCTGGGCGGTGGTCACCGACGGCGGCGGCGCCCTGCACGGCTGGGTGTCGGCCGGCGCCCTGGCCCACGCGGGCGGGCGGGGCACGGTCGGCGACCTCGCCCGGCGGATGGACGCGTGGGTGCCCCTCGGGGCGCCGCTGAAGCAGGCGTTCAGCGAGATGCTCCAGCACGACGCCGGCTGGGTCGCCGTCCTGGACGGCGACCGCTTCCTCGGCGTCCTCACCCCCGCCCGCCTGCACGAGGCGCTGCGCCGCTCGGTCGACGCGGATGCCCGGGGCCTGGCCCGCGACGAGGTCGCGTTCGACTCCGTCCCGGAGTCCTGAGCCGCCCGCGGCCGCGGACGACCGTCACCCGGACGGCACTTGCCCCGGCGCCGGGAGCCGTGTTGATCTGCTCCTTCGACCCACCGAAGGCGGTTTTCCATGGCCCTGTTCGATCTCCCCCTCGACGAGCTGCGCGAGTACCGCAGCACATCGGCCGCCCCGGCCGACTTCGACGCGTTCTGGACGAAGACGCTGGACGACGCCCGCTCCCACGACCTCGCGGCGCGCTTCGAACGCGTCGACTCCCCCCTGAGATCGGTGGAGGTGCACGACGTCACCTTCGCCGGTTTCGGCGGACACCCCGTGAAGGGCTGGCTGGTGCTGCCCGCGGGGACCACCCGCCCGGTGCCCGTGGTCGTCGAGTTCCTCGGCTACGGCGGCGGGCGCGGGCTGTCGCACACCCATCTGCTGTGGGCGTCGGCGGGCTTCGCGCACTTCGTGATGGACACCCGCGGGCAGGGCAGCGGCTGGGCTCCCGGGGACACCCCCGACCCGGTCGGCAGCGCGCCGTCCGTCCCCGGCTTCATGACCCGGGGCATCGAGGACCCGCACGACTACTACTACCGCCGGGTGTTCACGGACGCCGTCCGTGCCGTCGAGGCTGCGCGGTCCCACCCGCTGACGGACGCGGCGCGGACGGCGGCGGTGGGCGAGAGCCAGGGCGGCGGCATCTCGCTCGCCGTCAGCGGCCTGGTCCCCGACCTGGCGGCCGTCGCCCCGGACGTGCCGTTCCTGTGCGACTTCCCCCGCGCCACCACGCTCACCGACCGCCACCCCTACCGGGAGGTGGGCAACTGGCTGAAGACCCACCGGGGCCGCTCCGAGCGGGCGGCGCGCACCCTGGCGTACTTCGACGGCGTGCACTTCGCGGCCCGGGCGAACGCCCCGTCGCTGTTCTCGGTGGCGCTGGAGGACGAGACCTGCCCGCCGTCCACGGTGTTCGCGGCGTTCAACGCGTACGCCGCCGCGGACAAGTCGATCGAGGTCTACGACTTCAACGACCACGAGGGCGGCGGCGTCTTCCAGGAGGCCGCACGGCTCGCCTGGCTGCCGGGGCGTCTCGGCGCCTGACGCGCCGGGGCCCGCGAGGGCCCCTTGACCGAGGGTGCCGCCGGGCCTAGATTGCCGGTGCGAAAGCGCTTTCTACGGCGCGGCGGCGCCTGCCGAGGAGACCTGTGGTGACTGCGCACACCCTGCCCCTCCCTTACGACGGCCTGCCCGGCGGCACCGGGATCTCGCGGCTGCGGGTCTACGACTGGCCCGCCGCCGACGGCCTGAGCGGCGGCACCCCGCACCTCCACCTGACCTGCTCGGAGGCGTACGCGGTGACCGGCGGCCGCGGCGCCGTGCAGACGCTGACCGCGGCCGGCTTCACCCGCACGCCCCTGGAGCCGGGCTCGCTCGTCTGGTTCACCCCCGGGACCATCCACCGGCTGGTCAACGAGGGCGGTCTGACGATCATCGTCCTCATGCAGAACTGCGGACTCCCCGAGGCGGGCGACGCCGTGATGACGCTCCCGCCGCCCTGCCTCGCCGACCCGGAGCGCTACCGGAAGGCGGTGGCGCTCCCCGCCGGGGCGGACGAAGAGGAACTCGCGGCCGCCGCCCGGCGCCGCCGCGATCTGGCGATGGAGGGGTACTCGGAGCTGCGCGCCGCCACCGAGGCGGGCGACCCGGAGCCGCTCGCCGCGTTCCACCGCGCCGCCGGTGAGCTGGTGCGGGCGCTCGCGCCGGGGTGGCACGAGCGCTGGCGGCAGGGGGCAGCGGCGGCCTCGGCGGCGACCGGGGCGCAGCTCGACCGGCTGGCCGCGGGCGACACGTCCTATCTCGCCGACGCCCGGGTCCGTGCCGAACGGCCCGTGCCCGGCGGGCGATTCGGCATGTGCGGGCGGCTGGACGTCTACGACCTGGACGGGCCGCCCACCGGCTGACGGGCACCGGGGCCGGACAGCGGCACGGGCACGGACCCGGGAGCGGGAACGAACCCGGCAACGGGCACGGGAACGGGTACGGGCACGAACACCGGCACGAACACGGGCCCCGGCACCCGGGCGCACCGGCACGAACACGGGCACGGGCACCGGCACCCGGGCGCACCGGCTCAGTCCAGCAGGCCCTTCGAGGTGAGGTAGTTCCTGGCGACGTCCTCGGGGAGCCGCCGCCAGCTGTCGACCTGTTGGTTGAGGCGGGCCAGGTCGGCGGTGGTGAGCACGGTGTTGAGACGGTCCAGCACACGGGTCGGACCGCTGCCGCCCGCCCGCGCCCGGTTGACCACGGGCACGATGTGGTCCGCGTTCTGGAGGCGCTTGTCGTCGGCGAGCAGCACCAGGCCGAACTCGTCGAGGGTGGCGTCGGTGGTCGTGGTGAGCACCATCTGGTCGTCGCCGCGCCGGACCGCCTGCTTGGCCTGGGTGGTGCCGACGCCCTTGGGGTCGACGGCCGTGACGTCGATGCCGTACGTCCTGCGCAGACCCGGGGCGCAGTAGGGGCGGCGGACGCACTCGTCGCCGGCCGCGAGCCGCACCGGCTGCCCCGAGCGCCCCAGATCGCTGAGGGTGCGCAGGCGGTGCTTGGCGGCGTACTCGCGGGTGACGGCGAAGGCGTTCTGGTCCACGGCCCGTCCGGGGTCGAGCACGGTGAGGCCGCGCGGTGCGGCGAGGGCGCGCAGCGCGGTCATGGTGGCGCCGAGGTCGGGTGAGCCCGCGGGCGGCGCGTCGGGGCCGTGGACCTTGGCGGCGAGCCAGTCGGCGAAGGTGGCGGCGTACTCGGCCACCACGTCGATCTGCCCGTTCTCCAGGGCCGGCTCGTACAGTTCGCGGTTGGTGACGGACAGGATCTCGGTCCGGTACCCGGCGTCGCGCAGCAGCAGGGAGTACATCCGGGCGAGCAGCTCGCTCTCGGTGAATCCGGCCGTCCCCACCGTCAGCCGCCGGCTGTCGCCGGGGGCGGCGGTGATCTCGCCCCGGTTCTCCAGCGACGGGCCGGTGGCGCAGGCGCCGGCCGCGAGGAGCGCCGCCGCCGCGAGCGCGAGACGCGCTCTCACGCGGCACTCCCGCCCCGGCGCGGGGCCAGCCGCCGCGCCGCCTCGAACAGCGCCTCCACGACCAGGGCCAGGGCCGCCACCAGCACCGCTCCGGCGACGACCTGCGGGGTGGAGGCGAGGTTGAAGCCCGCGGTGATGACGCGGCCGAGTCCGCCGCCGCCGGCGAGCGCCGCGATGGTGGCGGTGGCGACGAGCTGCACGGCGGCGATCCGCAGTCCGGTGACGATCAGCGGCATGGCGAGCGGCAGTTCGACACGGACGAGGGTCTGCGTACCCGTCATCCCCATGCCCCGGGCGGCCCGGACGACGTCCCGGTCGACGCCGCGCATGCCGACGTAGGCGTTGGTGAGCAGCGGCGGCACGGCGAAGAGCACCAGGGCGATGACGGTGGGCCAGGAGCCGTAGGCGCCGACGGGGCTGAGCAGCAGCAGCACGAGGACGGCGAAGGTGGGCACGGCACGGCCGGCGTTGGAGATGTTGACGGCGAGCGCGCCGCCCCTGCCGAGGTGCCCGAGGACGAGGGCGACGGGCAGGGCGATCAGGCAGCTCAGGGCGAGGCAGACGGCGGTGAGGTAGAGGTGTTCGGCCAGCCGCTGCCCGATGCCGCCGTCCCCCGCCCAGTTGGCGCCGGTGGTGAGCCAGTCCCAGGTGTCCGCGAGGGTGTTCACGCGGCGCCCTTGCGGGTCCACGGCGTCAGCGCCCGCTGGATCAGCAGCAGCACGAGGTCGGCGGCGACGGCGATGACGACGCAGAGCACGGACGCGGTGAGCACCTGGGCCTTGAAGTAGGTGTTCATCCCGGCGTAGATGAGATTGCCGAGCCCGCCGTGTCCGACGATGGCCCCGATGGTAACCAGGGAGACGGCGGAGACGGTGGCGATGCGCAGTCCGGCCATGGCCGCGGGCAGCGCCAGCGGCAGTTCGACCGCGCACAGCAGGCGCACGGGACCGTAGCCCATGCCGCGCGCGGCCTGCCGGGTCTCCTCCGGCACGGCGCGCAGTCCGGCGAGGATGTTGCGCACCAGCAGGGTGAGCGAGTAGAGGACGAGGCCGGCGACGACGAGCGCGGCGGAGAGCCCGTAGACGGGCAGCAGCAGCGAGAACATCGCCAGCGAGGGGATGGTGTAGAGGATCGTCGTGAGGCCGAGGACGGGGGCCGCGGCCCATCCCCAGCGGCGTGCGGCGACGGCGAGCGGGACGGCGAGGACGAGCCCGATGAGCACCGCGAGGAAGGTGAGCCGCAGATGCTGGAGCACCGCGTCGGTCAGGATCTGGCCGCGGCTGGACAGATAGTCGCCGCAGATCCATTCGTTGCGCGCGAGGCAGTCGTCGGGGGGCGCCGTCATCTGTCCATTGCAGCGTCGGCACGGCGGGGGCGCGCGCTGGGTTGCGCCTTTCCAGGAGCAATGAAAGGCCGGAGGGAGGTCACCGGAGCCGGCGCGGAGGGAAATGCGGCCGGGGCCTTTCCGCCGACGTGTGCGTCGGCGGAAAGGCCCCGGTGCGGTGCGGCGGCCCGTGGGCCGTCGGGTCCGGTCAGTAGGGACCGTTCACGTTGTCGATCGAACCGTAGCGGTCGGCCGCGTAGTTGCAGGCGGCGACGATGTTGGCGACCGGGTCGTACTGGTCGTTCGCGGTGCCCTCGACGTGGTAGGCGTCGAAGGTCGGCTTGATGACCTGGAGCAGACCCTTGGACGGCACGCCGTTGACGGCGTTGATGTCCCAGTTGTTGATCGCCAGCGGGTTGCCGGAGGACTCCCGCATGACGTTGCGGTGGATGCCCTCGTAGGAGCCGGGGATCCCGTGCTTCGCCATGATGTCGAGCGACTCGCGGATCCAGCCGTCGAGGTTGTCGGCGTAGGTCTTGGCCGCGGCGGGCTTCACGGCCGGGGCGCTCTTGCCGGCGACGGCGGGGACGGCGCGCTTCTCGGAGCGGTCGGCGCGCGCGGTGTCGGCGGTGCGGTCCGCGGGCGCGGCCTTGGCGCCGATGGTGAGCTGCAGGCCGGGGCGGATCAGCGACGGGTCCGCGCCGATGTTGCGGCGGTTGTCGTTGTAGAGCTTCTTCCAGCCGCCGGAGACCGACTGCTTCTCGGCGATCTTCGACAGGGTGTCGCCGGCGACGACGGTGTACGTCTTGGCGGCCTTCTTGGCGGGCGCGGGGGCCGTGACGGCGGCCTTGGCGGCGGCCGGCTGGGCGGCGCTCGCGGAGGTCGCGGCGATCACGGGCAGGACGAGCGCGGCGCCGCCCGTGCCGGCCACGAGAAGGCCACGGGTGAGACGGCGGGACCGGTTGCGGCGGTGCTTGCCGATTGCAGGCATGACGAATTCCTCTCCGTCGCCTGCGAGGTGAGCTGTCGGGTTCGGGCTGGAGATGCCCGGCCGCGCGGTGCACGGCTTCACCCCGAGCCGTGGCGGCGTCGGGCCCGGATGTCTCCGGGCCGTCCTCCGTCACGGCGGCCTACCTGGTTCCCCCGCTCCTGCCGTCGAAGTCTCTGGTCGGGTGTCCGGACAGCGGCAGGATTCGGCGTCCTGTCCGGAATGCCGTGACCGTAGGCGAGAGGGACGCAAAGGAACAAGCCTGGAATTCACAACCGCAATGCGGCACACCCCGATGAGCCCGGCAAATGATGTTGAAGCAATTCCGACGGCCCATCAATTCACGCAGGGGGATGGGGAAATGCGGCCGGGAAGATCAGCTTTCACGGCCCTTCGCGTGACGGATGTCACCAGCCGCGACACAACCACACGACATCATGCCAATGCTCAACGAAACGGACATCAGGGGCGAGTGGGAAACCCGGGGATCAAGGTCCGGCATTCGCGGGACTTTTGGGAATTAATGCCCGATTTGCACTACATCGTGCCGGGTGCGCCGCGCACCAGGATGCGCCGGCCGGTGACCCGCTCCGCCGACAGGGCGATCCACAGGTCCCGCTCCCCGCCCGCCCAGGGCTCGGAGTACGCGAGGCCGTCCAGCCGGCTCACCCCCGCCTCGTCGGTGACCGTCCGCGCCGTGCCGACCACCAGCACGCTCCAGCCCTGGCTGAACGCCTCGTCGATGTGGTCGACCTCGAACGCCGTCTCCCCGCCCGCCGCCCTGCCGGGCAGCGCGCCGGAGGAGGTCCGGAAGGCCACCTCGCGGTCGGCGACGACATAGTTCACCGGCAGGATCGCGGGGCCGTCCGGCGCGGTCACCGCGACCCGGCCGACACCGTGCGTACCCAGCAGCGTCCAGCACTCGTCCGTCTCCAGCTCGACCAGCCGCGGGTGGTACCCGGCGCGCCCCACTCCCCCGGTCAGCTCCGCGTCCCCGCCCGTCAGCGCCGTGACCGTGGTCTCCAGGGCGTCGGCGAGCCGCAGCAGGAAACCCATCCCGGGGGCGGCGGGCTTCTCCTCCAGGTACTCGATGTACCCGGGCGCCGACGCGGCCCGCAGGGCCAGCTCCTCCCGGGAGAGCCCGAGCTGGCGCCGCCGGGCCGCCACCCTGCGGCCGATGTCGCCGCTCGTGCGCCCCCCGTCCGGGCCGGCCGCTTCCGAGTGCGCTTGTCCGGACATGGTCGTGCCCTTCCCTCTCGGCGTACGGGTACCGGGGGCGCCGCGCCCCGGGCCCACCGTAGCCAGCACCCGACCGCCCCGCACGGCGGCACACGCCGGTCGCACCCCGCCCGACCAGGCCGGGACAGACTCGGAATACTGGACTCGACAGGACCGCCGGATCATGGAGGTGCCGAATGAACCGCTGGACCGGTGCGCGATGAGACACCGCTCCGTGGCCGATCTGATGACCCCCGAGGCCGTGGTCGCCCAGCGCGGCACGGCCTTCAAGGAGATCGCCCGGCTGCTCGACGAGTACGGGATCACCGCCGTGCCGGTGATCGACGACGACGGCCGCCCCGTCGGCGTGGTGTCGGAGGCCGACCTGCTGCGCCGCCACACCGGCGGCACGGGCTCGGACACGGCCGAGGGGCTGATGACCAGCCCGGCCGTCGTCGCGCGGCCCGGGTGGAGCGCGGTGCGGGCGGCCCGGGTGATGGAGGAGCGCCACATCAAGCGGCTCCCGGTGGTCGACGACCACGGGCACCTGATCGGGGTGGTCAGCCGCAGCGACCTGCTCCAGCTCTTCCTGCGCCGGGACCGGTCCATCCAGGAGGAGATCGTCGAGGACGTGCTCGCCGGCACGCTCGGGGTCTCCCCCGCCGCGGTGAACGTCCAGGTGGACGACGGGCGGGTGACGCTGAGCGGCACGGTCGAGCGGCGGTCGCTGGTGCGGATCGTGGACCGGATGTGCCGCAGCGTCGACGGCGTCGTGGAGGTCGTCAACCGCCTGGACTTCGACCGGGAGGACACGGAGGACCGCCACGGCCGGGACGGCCGCGACGACCGTGCCGACCACGACGGCCACGACGGCCACGACGGCCACGACGACCGTGCCAGCCGCCCGGAGGAGCCGGCCTGAGCCGGCCCGCCCGGCCGGGGGGCCCCGGCCGGGCGGTCTCAGGTCTCCGGAAGCGGCAGCACGCAGGACGTGCCCGGTTCCAGGACGACCGAGCGCCCGCCCAGCCGTACGCCGATGGGCAGGCCGTCGGCCGACGGCGGCAGCCCGATCCGCAGCTCCCCCGGCCGTACGGCCACCCGGACGCCCCAGTGCCCGTGGTAGCGCATCGTGAAGCCGTACTCGGACAGCCCGGGCGACGGCACCGGGTCGAACCACAGCGAGCCGGACCGGGTCTCCATGCCCGTCAGCCCGCGCTGGACCAGGTCGAGGGTGCCCGCCATGGCCCCCAGGTGGACGCCCTCCTCCGTGGTGCCGCCCTGGAGGTCGGCGATGTCGCCCTCCAGGGCCTCCCGGCAGTAGGCCCACGCGTCCTCCCGGCGCACCCGGGAGAGCACCCAGCCGTGGACCAGCCCGCTGAGGGTGGATCCGTGGCTGGTGCGCCGCAGGTAGTAGTCCACGGTGCGCTGCCAGGTCGCGTCGTCCAGCTCGTAGCCGAGCCGGGCGAACAGGGCGCGCAGCTCGGCCGGGGAGAACAGGTACCCGAGCATCAGCACATCGGCCTGCTTGGACGCCTGGTAGCGGTTGACGGTGTCGTCCTCGGCCTCCAGCACCCGGTCCAGCCGGCGGATGTCGCCGTGCCGGGAGCGCAGCCCCTCCCAGTCGAGCTCCGCCAGCTCCCCGTAGCCGTGGAACTGGCTGATCACCCCGTCGTGGAAGGGCACGTACAGCCGGGTCGACACCTCCTTCCAGTGCTCCAGCTCCCCCGGTCCGAGCCCGGTGCGCTCCAGCAGGTCGACGCGCCGGGGCTCGGGCAGGTCGCGCACCAGGTCCAGGGCGCGGGAGATCACCCAGGCGGCCGTGACGTTGGTGTACGCGTTGTCGTCGAGACCGGGCCGGTCGGCGTCCGGGTACGCCTCGTGGTACTCGTCGGGCCCCACGACGCCCCGGATCCGGTAGCGGCCGAGGTCCGGGTCGAAGTCGGCGAAGTCCGCCCAGAAGCGCGCGATCCGGGTGAGCATCTCGGCGCCCTTGGTGTGCAGGAACTCCGCGTCGCCGCTGGCCTCGCAGTACTGCCAGACGTTGTAGGCGATGGCGGAGCCGACATGGTGCTGGAGCCTCGAATGGTCGGGGAGCCAGCGGCCCGAGCGCGGGTTGAGATGGAGCTGCTGGGTCTCCTCCCGCCCGTCGCTGCCGCTCTGCCACGGGTACATCGCGCCCCGGTGCCCGGCGTCGCGGGCGAGGACGCGCGCCTGGTCGAGCCGGCGGTAGCGGTAGGTGAGCAGGGCGCGGGAGACCTCGGGGAACCGGAGGTTGAGGTAGGGCAGGACGAACAGCTCGTCCCAGAAGATGTGGCCCCGGTACGCCTCGCCGTGGAGCCCGCGCGCGGGGACGCCGACATCGAGGTCCGCCGTGTGCGGCGAGAGGGTCTGGAGCACATGGAAGAGGTGCAGCCGCAGGATGCGCCCGGCCTCCCCCGGCACGTCCAGCGCCGCCCTGCGCCAGAGCTGGCGCCACGCGGTGCGGTGCGACTCCAGGAGCTCCTCGAAGCCGGGCGCCCGGCGGACCCGGTCGGCGGCGGCGTGCAGCGGGTCGCTGATGGCCGTGTCCCGCGAGGTGTGCAGCGCGACGATCTTGTCGACGGTGCGCGGCTCCCCGGCGGCGAGCGACAGCCGCAGCCGCTGGACGGCGCGGTCCGGCTCGTGGTCGGCGCGCGGGCGCTCGTGCCCGGCCGCGCCGTCGGCGGTGGTGCGGGCCGCCATCCCGACGCGGATGTCCGAGGTCCGGGTGCGGCAGCGCAGCCAGACGACGTCCGCCGCCCCGTCGTCCCCGCCGCCGGAGCCGTCGTCGCCGTCGCCCGGGTCGACATGGACGAGGTGGGCGCCGTCGAGACGGCGGTAGCGGGCGACGCCGCTGTTGGTGACCCCGCCGTCGACGGCGGCCTCCACCTCGATCCCGCCCGACCAGCCCTCGGCCGTGAACTCGGTGCGCAGGGCGGCGAGATGGGGGTCGCCCATGTGCACCAGGCGAAGCTGGCGCACGAGCAGCACCCGTCCGTCGGGGGTCGCCCAGCGCGCGGTCCGCTCCAGCGTCCCGCCGAACAGGTCGAGCCGCTGCCGGTGTTCGCGCAGGCCCTCGCCGTCCGGGGTGAACCAGGGCGCCGGGCCGTCCTCGCCGGTCGTCCGGAAGCGCAGCGGCAGCCAGTTCGGCAGGTTGACGATGTCCTCGTTCTCGACCTCGCGGCCCGCGACGGTGGACGTCAGGCGGTTGTAGCAGCCCGCGGCGTACGTCCCCGGGTAGTGCGCCTCGCCGGCCGTGCACTCGGGGGCCGCGCCCCGGGTGGCGAAGTAGCCGTTGCCCAGCGTGCACAGCGCCTCCCGCAGGCGCTCGGCGGCCGGGTCGTAGCCCTCGTACTCCCACAGCCAGTCCGTCATGCGCCCTCCCGCGTCGGTTCGTCGTCGAGCAGTTCGGCGAGGTCGCGCACGACCAGGTCGGCGCCGTGGTCCCGCAGCGCGGCCGCCGTCCCCGGTCCGCCGGTCCGGTCGACGCCGACGACCAGACCGAAGCCGCCCCGGCGGCCGGCCTCCACACCGGCCAGCGCGTCCTCGACGACGACGCAGTCCTCCGGGGGCACCGCGAGCCGTGCCGCCGCCTCCAGGAAGAGCGCCGGGTCCGGCTTGCCGGGCAGGCCCATCCGGGCCGCCTCGCCGCCGTCCACGAGCGCGTCCAGGTACGGCAGGACACCGGAGGCGGTGAGCAGTTCCCGGGCGTGGCGCGAGGCGGACACGGCCGCGGTGGGCACGGGTCCGGCGCGCAGGCGGCGCAGCAGCCGCAGGGTGCCGGGGTAGGCGTCGATGCCGTCCTCCGCCAGCCGCCGGGTGAACAGCTGCTCCTTGTACGCCGCGACGGCACCCACGGTGCCCGTGCCGGGCGGGTCGTCGGGGCTGCCGGCCGGGAGGGGCACCCCGCGGGCGGCGAGGAAGGCCGCCGCGCCGTCCTGGCGGGACCTGCCGTCGACATGGCGCAGATAGTCGGCCGTGACGTCGAACGGGCGCCGGTCACCGGGCTCGTCCGGCGGCCGGTCGCGCAGGGCGGCGTCGAAGGCGGCCTTCCAGGCGGCGGCGTGCACCCGGGCGGAGTCGGTGATCACGCCGTCGGTGTCGAGGACGACCGCCTCGAAGCTCCGTCGTCCCGTGGCAGGTGCCCCGTGCGGCCACCACGTCCTCGCGTCGGTCATGCCGGTCCCTCCTCCACGGCGGCCCCCTCGCCCCCGGTGCAGGGTGTGCGGCGGCCCCGTCACGTCCGGTGCCGCGGCGCGGCGCCGGTGGGCGGAGCCACCTGATCAGGATGGCCGGGTACCCCGCGGGGCGCCTGCCGAACGCTTCCGCGCGACGTGCGGGGCCCGGCGGGGCGAACCTGGAATCGTGGCCGCCGCCGGGCGGTCCGAAGGAGGCCGGTGATGCCCCGCCATGTGACCGCCGGGGTGGACAGCTCCCCGGAGAGCCTCGCCGCTGCCCACTGGGCGGCACGCGAGGCCGCGCTGCGCGACGCGCGGCTGCTGCTGGTGCACGTCGAGGAGTGGCCGCTGCCGCTGGCCGTGGCCGCGCCCACGATCGACCGCGACGACCACCGGCGCTGGGCGCACCGGCTGCTGGACGCCGCGGCCGCGGAGGTGCGCGCCCGGCATCCGGATGCCGAGGTCACGACCCGGCTGCTGTCGGGGCGCCCGCCCGCCGCGCTGGCGGTCGAGGCGGCCGGGTCCGAGCTGCTGGCCCTGGGCTCCCGGGGCCTCGGCACGGTGGCGGGCGCCCTGATGGGGTCGGTCGGCACGGCGGTGATCGGCGCCACCGAGGTGCCCGTGGTGGTGGTCCGGGCGGGTGACGGCGGCGAGCGGGCCCGGGAGGTGGTGGCCGGGGTGGATCTGCACCCGGGCACCGACGACGTGCTCGCGTTCGCGTTCGCGGCGGCCGGACGGCGGGACGTCCCGCTGCGGGTGGTGCACGCGGCGAAGGTGCCGCTGTTCCACGCGCACGCGCCCGCCCACCGGGAACGGGCGGCGGCGGAGGCGGCCGCGGCCCTCGGGGCGGCCCTGGCCCCGTGGCGGGAGCGCTTCCCCGCGGTGGCCGTGATGGAGCGGGCGGTGCCGGGGGCCGCCGCGCAGGTCCTGGTGGAGGAGGCGGCCGGCGCCCTGCTGGTGGTGACCGGACGGCGGATCCGGCGCGCGCCGGTGGTGCCGCACATCGGCCATGTCACCCACGCGGTGATGCACCACTGCACGGCCCCGGTCGCCGTGGTCGCCCACGCCTGAGCCCGGTCGCCCCTGACGGTGCGGCCCGGGCCGGACCGTCAGGGTGTGGTGTACGGCCAGCCGTATCCCGGTCCGGGCGGTCCGCCGGGCCCGGCGCCCACCGCCTCCAGGTCGCTGTCGGCCTCCCGCATGAGCTGCCGGGCGACGCTCCGCATCGCCCGCGCGGCGGCCAGTTCGTCACCGATCCGGGGCACGTCCACGTCCTGCGGGCTGCAGTGGGCCGTGCCGTAGCCGGTGATCGTGCCGTCGTCGGTGGCCAGCTTCGCGCAGGCCCTGGTCGTGCCGTCGTCCTCGGTGAGGACGAGGTCGACCTTCCACTCCCGTGTCGTTGTCATCGCGCACCCTCCGCGCGGCTCGGCGCCTGCCCCCTTGCCCCTGGCTCTACACCCGTGTGCGGGCCGTCACCGGGAAGGGGTGGGCCTGGTGCGCGCCACTCGCGAGCATGCGGACGTCGCCGCGCTCGCTGATCTCCGCGCGCACGATGCCCGTGTCGTCCTCGTAGACCGGGCAGCCGCCCGGCCCCGCACGCTCCGTGCGGCGGACCACGACCGCGTCGTCGGCGACCGCCGACGCCTGGAAGACGAGCTCGTAGCTCTCGGGATATTCCATCGATGCCACCACCCTCTTCCATCGTGGCCCCCGCACGGGCCGCGCGCCTCTTCGGCGGGGTGGATCAGATGCCGAACTCCGCCGAGGACAGGCCGAGCGCGGTGCACGCCTCGCGGATGATCTGCTCCTCGGCGGGCTCGATGTAGCCGTCCGCGCCCGCGACGACGATGCCGGTCTGGATGACGGCCCGTGCCTCGGCGGGCTTCTTCGCCGCCTTGGCGACCTCCTGGAGGACCGCCGCCTTGCCCATGACGAAGTTGGCCGAGAGCTGGTCGACGTGCTTGTTGAAGCGCTGGCGGAGCTGGTCGGCGGGGAAGTTCTGGAGGACGTCGTTGGTGAGGATGAGCTGCTCGACGTGCTGGCGCTCGGCCGGGTCGACGCGCCCGTCGGCGGCGGCCACCAGCGCGCACATGGCCATGCTGGCGTCCCGGTAGGCGCCGCTCTTCAGTTCGGTCTTGAGGGACGTGAGCTGCGACTTCAGCGCGCTCACGAGCTGGGCCTTGGAGCCGCCGGACCGCGCGCCGGGCTGGCCGGGCTGTGCGCCGTGGGGCGCGCCGGGGTGCGCGCCGGGCTGTCCGTGGCCGCCGGCGCCGCCGCGCGCCCCCTGGGCCTGCTGGAGACCCCTGGTCGCCTGGTCCTTGATCCGATCCCACATCGCCACTCGTGCCACCTCGGCTTCTGCCGTGTCGTCAGTCGTCGGTCACGCGTCGTCGCGTGCCACCCTGCCAACGTCTTCCGCCCGCCGTGAAGTTCCGCCGCCGGAACTCCACGGCGCACACGGCGTTCCCGTCCCGCGCGCCCCACCGCCGCACGGGACGGCGGAGGGCGGTGGCCGGCGGTGGCGTGCGGCGGGCGGGCGGCGGTGCTCAGCCGACGTCGAGGACGATCTTGCCCCTGGTCCGCCCGGTCGCGCTGAGGCGGAACGCCTCGGCCGCCTCCGCCAGCGGCAGCGACCGGTCGATGTGCACGGTGAGGCGGCCCTCGTCGGCGAGGCGGCCGAGCTCCGCGAGGTCGGCGCCGCTGGGGCGGACCCAGACGTGGTGGCCGCCGCGCGCGGTGACCGAAGGGTCGGTGATGGAGGCGACCCGGGAGGTGTCGGCGAGGAGCTCCTGGGAGACCTCCACCGCGCCCTGGCCCACGTAGTCGACGGCGGCCGTGATCCCGTCGGGGGCGATCGCGCGCACCCGTTCGGCGAGCCCGTCCCCGTAGGCGACGGGCTCGGCGCCCAGTTCGCGCAGGAAGTCGTGGTTGCGCTCGCTCGCGGTGCCGATGACCCGGGCGCCGCGGGCGACGGCGATCTGGACGGCGAAGGAGCCGACGCCGCCGGCCGCGGCGTGCACCAGCACGGTGTCCGACCCGGTGACGCCGATGCGCTCCAGGGACTGCCAGGCGGTGAGCCCGGCCAGCGGCACCCCGGCCGCCTGCTGCCAGCTCAGCGAGCGCGGCTTGCGGGCCAGGGTGCGGACGGGGGCGGAGACCAGTTCGGCGTAGGTGCCGTGCTGCACCTCGTCCTTGCGGACGTAGCCGTACACCTCGTCGCCGACGGCGAACTCGGTGGCGTCCAGGCCGACGGCCTCGACGACGCCGGCCGCGTCCCAGCCGGGGACGAGCGGGAAGTGGACGTTCATGATCGGGTCCAGGCCGCCGGCGACGATCTTCCAGTCGACCGGGTTGACCCCGGCGGCCTTCACCCGCACCAGGACCGCGTCCGGTGCCACCTTGGGGTCGTCCGTCTCGCCGTAGGCCAGGACCTCGGGTCCGCCGTACCGGGGGGCCGTGATGGCTCGCATGTCTGCCTCGCACTCTCGGGGATCCTGCGGCGGCATCCGCGCGGCCGCCGCGCTGACGACGGGCCCGGCCCGCGGGCGGCCCGCCGCCGCGGGTGCCGTACGCCAGGTGGCGAGAAGAGCGTGCCCGAACGGCCGGACGGCCCCGGCAGGCGGGTCCGAGGGGCGATCATGACCCTACGACACTTGTCCGAGCGCACCCAGCAACCGACGCCCAAGGAGTGGACGGATGGCGAACGAGCATGCCGGACGGCCGGCCCGGCCGGAGGATCTCGTCGACGTGGCCCGACTGGTCACCGCGTACTACGCCCTGCACCCGGATCCGGAGGACCCCGGGCAGCGGGTGGCCTTCGGGACGTCGGGGCACCGCGGCTCGTCCCTGGCCGGGGCCTTCAACGAGGACCACATCGCGGCCACGAGCCAGGCCATCTGCGAGTACCGGGCCCTCCAGGGCACCGACGGGCCGCTGTTCCTGGGGGCCGACACCCATGCGCTGTCGGAGCCGGCGCGGGTGACGGCGGCGGAGGTGTTCGCGGCCAACGGGGTCACCCTGCTGATCGACTCGGCCGACGGGTACACGCCGACACCCGCGGTGTCGCACGCCGTTCTCGTGCACAACCGCGAGGCGTCCGGCGGACGGGCGGACGGGGTGGTGGTGACGCCGTCCCACAACCCGCCGGCCGACGGCGGTTTCAAGTACAACCCGCCCAGCGGCGGCCCCGCGGGCTCGGACGCGACCGGCTGGATCCAGGACCGGGCGAACGAGATCGTCGCCGGGGGCCTGAAGGACGTGCGGCGGGTGACGTACGCGCGTGCCCTGGCCGCGGCCACCACCGGCCGGTACGACTTCCTCGGCGGCTATGTGCGCGACCTGCCGTCGGTGCTCGACCTGGACGCGGTGCGGGCCGCGGGACTGCGGATCGGCGCCGACCCGCTGGGCGGGGCGTCGGTCGCGTACTGGGAGCGGATCGCCGAGGAGCACCGGCTCGACCTCACGGTCGTCAACCCGCTCACCGACCCGACCTGGCGCTTCATGACGCTGGACTGGGACGGGAGGATCCGGATGGACTGCTCGTCGCCGTACGCGATGGCCTCGCTGATCGAGGGGCGCGACCGGTTCGCGATCACCACCGGGAACGACGCGGACGCCGACCGGCACGGCATCGTCACGCCCGACGGCGGGCTGATGAACCCGAACCACTACCTGGCCACCGCCATCGGCTATCTGTTCCGCCACCGGGAGCGGTGGCCGGCCTCGGCCGGGGTGGGCAAGACGCTGGTGTCGTCGTCGATGATCGACCGGGTGGCGGCGGACGCGGGCCGGAAGCTGGTCGAGGTCCCGGTCGGCTTCAAGTGGTTCGTCGAGGGGCTGTCCGACGGAACCATCGGCTTCGGCGGCGAGGAGTCGGCGGGTGCGTCCTTCCTGCGGCGCGACGGATCGGTGTGGACGACCGACAAGGACGGCATCGTGCTCGCGCTGCTGGCGTCGGAGATGCTCGCGGTGACCGGGCGGACGCCGAGCGAGCACTACCGCGATCTGACCGCCCGGTTCGGCGAGCCGGCGTACGCGCGGGTCGACGCCCCGGCCACCCGGGAGGAGAAGGCCGTCCTCGGGCGGCTGTCGCCGGAGCAGGTGACGGCCGACTCCCTCGCCGGGGAGCCCGTCACCGGTGTGCTGACCGAGGCGCCGGGCAACGGCGCCGCGATCGGCGGGATCAAGGTGACCACCGAGAACGCCTGGTTCGCCGCGCGCCCCTCCGGCACGGAGGACGTGTACAAGGTGTACGCGGAGTCGTTCCTCGGGCCGGAGCACCTGACGCGGGTTCAGGAGGAGGCCAGGGCCGTGGTGTCGGCGGCGCTCGGCGGCTGAGCGGGTGCGTCCCGGCCGGCCCGCCCGTCCGGCGGGCGTCCCGGCGGCCCCGCGGGTCGCCGGGACGCCCGTGCCGGGTCAGAGCTGGACGCCCGGGCGGCCGTCCTCGACGACCGCGCTCGCCCGGGTGCTCACGGGGGCGCCGGGACGGGTCACGTAGGGGACGACGCGGAAGTCGCTGCGCCAGCGCTCCTGATCGGCGTGGACGCGCACGTAGCCGCGCTGGCCGTTGAAGAACTTCATGTGCGGGTTGGCGGCGAGGAAGGTCTCGCCCTGGGCCGTCATGTCGGCCCCGTCGCCGCCGCTGGTGACGGAGGTGCCGACGAACTCGGCGCCGACGGTGGGCGAGCCGGGGTCGGCGTAGTCCCGCTTGAGGTCCCAGGCGTAGTTCTGGTGGCGGTCGCCGGTGATGACGACGAGGTTGCGCACCCCGGTGGCGTCCGCCTCGGCGAGCAGCCGGTTGCGTTCGGCGACGTAGCCGTCCCACGGGTCGAGCCAGACCGTGGTGCCGGGGCCGGGGTCGTGGTCGGTCTGGCCCATCGGGGCCTGGTTGCCGAGCACCTGCCAGCGCGCCGGGGAGCGCCGGAAGCCGCGGAGCACCCAGTCGCGCTGCCGTGCGCCGAGCAGGGTGCGGCCGGGGTCGAGGCGGTCGGCGCAGTCGGCCGAGACGCCGTCGCCGCAGGGCTGGTCGTCGCGGTACTGGCGGGTGTCGAGCATGGTGAAGTCGGCGAGCCTGCCGTACGGGAGGCGGCGGTACATCTGCACGTCGGGGCCGGCGGGGAGCTGGGCGCGGCGCAGCGGGGCGTGCTCGTACAGGGCCTGGAAGGCGGCGGCCCTGCGTGCCGGGAACGGCGCCGGGTCCTGGCCGTTCTCCGGGATGCCGTCGGCCCAGTTGTTCTCCACCTCGTGGTCGTCGAACGTCATGATCCAGGGGAAGTTGGCGTGGGCGCGCCGGAGCGGGGCCTCGGACTTGTAGAGGCCGTACTGGAGGCGGTAGCGGGCGAGGGAGACGGTCTCGGTGTGGAACTTCGGGTCGGTGACGACGCCGCGCTTGTTGGTCTTGACGCCGTACTCGTAGAGGTAGTCGCCGAGGTGCACCACCAGGTCGAGGTCCTCGTCGGCGAGGTGGTCGTAGGCGGTGAAGTGGCCGTCCTGCCACGCCTGGCAGGAGGCGAAGGCGAAGCGCAGGTCGCGCGGCATCGTGCCGGGCGCGGGGGTGGTGCGGGTGCGGCCGACGGGCGAGAGGTGGCCGCCGGCGCGGAAGCGGTACCAGTAGACGCGGTCGGGGGCGAGCCCGTGGATCTCGGGGTGCACGGAGTGGGCGAGCTCGGGCGTGGCGACGACGGTGCCGCGGCGGACGACCCGGGAGAAGCGCTCGTCGGAGGCCACCTCGTAGGCGACGCGCACCGGGACGTCCGGCATGCCGCCCCGGCCGTCCTCGGCGAAGGGGTCGGGGGCGAGGCGGGTCCACAGCACCACCCCGTCCCAGCGCGGTTCGCCGGAGGCGATGCCCAGCGAGAACGGGTCGGACGGCATGGCGGGCGCGGCGTGGGCGGAGCCCGAGCTCCACTCCCCCGTCCCGAGCATCAGCGCGGCGGCACCCGCGCCGCCGAGTCCGAGCATCTTCCTGCGGGATACGGGACGTACGGCCACGGGGTCCTCCTGGGCTGTTCGGGACGTGAACCGCCAGAACCCTCGTGGGGGTGGGTGACCCGTGGCCGCCCGTCGTGTGACCGGTTGCCGAGAGTTGCGTGAACATGGCAACCGCTTGCCGGGCGTCATCGCCCCCCGTGCGGGCCTCAGTTGCCGGGTGCGGTGAGCACGACGGACCGGGTGAGGTTGCGGGGGGTGTCCGGGTTGTGTCCGGCCGCCTCGGCGATGTGGACGGCGAGGCGCTGGGCGCGGACGAGGTCGGCGAGGGGGTCGGTGGCGGGCGCGTGGGTGCTGAGGGTGGCGCCGGTGCGGGTGATGTCGTCGGCGAGGCCCTCGGGGAGGGCGCCGAGGGCCCAGACGGCGCGGCCGGGCTGGGCGATGCTGATGGGGCCGTGGCGGTACTCCATGGCGGGGTACGCCTCGGTCCAGGCGCCGGCGGCCTCGCGCATCTTCAGGGCGGCCTCCTGGGCGAGGCCGTACGTCCAGCCGGTGCCGAGGAAGGTGAACTGCCCCGCGGTGGTCAGGGGGTGGTCGAGCGGCTGGGCGAGGACGGCCTCGGCGTGGCCGGCGGCCTCGGTGACGGTGGGGAGGCCGGCCGGGAGGGTGCCCCGGTGTTCGAGGTGGGCGCGCAGCAGGGCGAGGGTGGTCGTGGCGAAGCGGGTCTGGACGACGGACCGCTCGTCGGCGAAGTCGAGCAGCACGGTGTGGTCCGCGGCGCCGGGGGCGGGGGTGTCGGCGTCGCCCGTGACGACGGTGGTGGGGACGGTGCCGCGCAGCAGGCGGAGGAGGTCGAGGACCTCGGTGGTGGTGCCGGAGCGGGTGATCGCGACGACCCGGTCGTAGGCGCGGCCCCGGGGGAAGGCGGAGGCGGTGAAGGCGTCGGTCTCGCCGCCGCCGCCTTCCTCGCGGAGGGCGGCGTATGCCTGGGCGATGAACCAGGAGGTGCCGCAGCCGACGACGGCGACGCGTTCGCCCGTGCCGGGCAGGACACCGGCGACGGCGGGGACGAGCGCCGCGGCGCGGCGCCAGCACTCGGGCTGCGAGGCGATCTCGGCCGAGGTGTGCGAGGTGGACGCCGCCGGCGAGGGGACGGAGGGGGACGAGGAGGCGGTGCGGGACATGGGTGGGTACTCCCTACGGCGGGGTTGTCTGGCCTGTCTGGACCAGGGCCCAGCATAGTGCTCGAAGTTGCTCTTTCAGTGGCCTCAGCGAACATTTTCAAGCAGAAATACGAAAGTCGTGGCCGGGCCGCCCGTTCTTCCGGGCGGCCCGGCCACGGACCGGAGCCTGTCGTCCCCTCGATCAGGGAGCGACCGCCATGTCGAAGACGTGGACGTTGGCGTTGGCCGGCATCACCACGAACTCGACCTCCTTGGCCGGGTCCAGCGCGATCGCATGGGCGAAGACGCGGTAGGCGATGCCCGCGTTCCCGTACCCGCTCGGCCGGTTGCGCCCGTTGCTCGACGCGACCAGCGTCGCACCGTGGGCGTTCGGCGGGTCGAAGGACCAGTTCGGGAAGCCGAACGAGCCGCTGGTGGAGGTGCCGTCCTTGTAGAAGACGGTGGCGCTGCCGGTCGCGCCACTGCCCACGCCGGAGCCGAGGAAGACCAGCTTGGAGCCCTTGCCCGTGAGGGCGACGGCCTGCCCCGCGCTCGACACGTTGTCCTTGGTGCCGCTCGGCACGTCCGGCCAGCGCAGCTTCGCACCCAGCGTGGTGACCTCCGCGCCGCGGGTCAGCCCGGCGTCGGCGAGCTTCTGGGCGGAGAAGCTGTTGCCCTCGCCGTCGTAGTTGCCCGGCGCCGTGTTGCTCTCGTCGGTGATCGCGACGGCGTTGTAGGCGGCCGCGATGTTCGCGACCGGCTCCCCGGTCCGCTGGGAGCGGGTGCCCGTGGCGGAACCGGCACCGTCACCGCCCCGGTAGGTCGCGGTCGCGGTGAACGTCCGGATCCTGAAGCCGGCGCGCGCCTCCGGCACCTGGATCCGGAACTGCGCCGTGGCGGACTGCCCCTGCGCCAGCGAGCCGTCGACACTGCGTTCGGCCGGCTGCACCGCCCATCCCACCGGGCCCGCGAACGACACCTTCAGCGAGCGCAGCCGCTCGGGGGCGGTGTTCTTCACGGTGACGTCCACCGCCGATATCGCCGGGCCCTGGAGGTCGACCGGGGATATGGTCACCTCCGTGCCCGCCGCGGCGGCGGGCCGCGCGTCGGCCGCGACCGCCGGAGCGGGGACGAGCAGCAGCGCCCCCGCCGCGGCCACGGCTCTGAGTGTGGTGGTGAATCCTGCTCTTCTCATGGTCCGTCTCCTTGTGACGCGTACGGGACCGGTCAGGCGACCGGGGGCATCTCGGTCTCGCGCGAGTCCAGGCCCATGCGGAGGTTGACCCAGGACCCGCGGGTGAAGTCCGGGATCTCGACCGGCCGGCCGCCCGCGGCGAGCGAGGTCACGCTGAGCGGGACGGGCGAGCACCAGGCGGCGGAGTCGTAGACGTCGATGTCGGGCACGAGACCGGCCCGCATGAGCTGGACGGTGCGCCACTGGAGGACGTAGTCCATGCCGCCGTGACCGCCGTTGTTGGCGGCGTCGTCACCGATCTTCTTCCACAGCCAGTGGTCGAACTCCTTGCGGTAGGTGTCGAAGTCCCTCCAGGCGTGGCCGCCGTGGTCGGGCTCGACGTAGATCCGCCCGCCGGTCGTGGAGGTGCCCGCGTAGTCCTCGAAGATGCCGCGGCTGCCGGCCAGACTGTTGATCCGGCTGTAGGGCCGCGGCGAGCTGACGTCGTGCTCGGCCCGGATGATCCGGCCCTTGGCCGTGTCGATGAGACAGGTGACCAGGTCGCCGTTGACGTAGGTCTCCTTCCACGACGGGTGGGACTTCGGCACGAAGCGCTCGCGGTAGTCGGCGAGGCCCTTGGGCTCGGTGGCGGTGGCCCGCAGCACCGTCATCCGGTCGCCCCGGTTGATGTCCATCGCGGCGGCGACGGGCGCCAGTCCGTGCATGGGGTAGAAGGACGCGGTGCTGCGGGTGTGCCAGAGCCGGCGCCAGGCGTCCGTGTAGTAGGTGTCCGAGAACAGCAGGGCGCGCAGGTCGTGGAGGTAGCCGCCGTGGCCGTTGGTGACCTCGCCGAAGAGGCCCTCGTGCGCCATCTTGAGCATGGCGAGCTCGTTGCGGCCGTAGGAGCAGTTCTCCGCGAGCATCAGGTGGCGGCGGGTGCGCTCGGAGGTGTCGACGAGGTCCCACAGCTCGTCGAGGCCGGTGGCGATCGGCAGTTCGACGATGACGTGCTTCCCCGCCAGCAGCGCCGCCCTGCCCTGCCGGTAGTGGAACTCCCAGGGGGTGGCGACGTACACGAGGTCGATGTCGTCGCGCTTCAGCATCTGCTCGAAGGCCGTGTCCGAGCCGCCGTACTCGGCGGGGCGCGGCTTGCCCTGGGCGACCAGCCGGTCGGCGGTGCGCTTGGCACGGTCGGCCCGGATGTCGCAGACGGCGGTCACCGTGCAGCCGGGGACGGCGGCCCAGCCCTCCGTCATGCCGCCGCCCCGGTTGCCCAGACCGATGACACCCACCCGGACCGTGCGGTACGCGTCGAAGGCGACGCCGGCGATGGACCGCTGGCCGGGCCTGCGGCGCGGGGAGGCGCTCGGCAGGACGGCGGTGGGCGGGCCGGCCGCGTTCGCGGTGGAGGCCGCTCCGGCAGCGAGCGCACCCGTGGTGGCCAGCGCGCCCCCCAGCAGCAACCGGCGTGAGACAGCGGGGATTTCAGGCATGGAGGTATCGCTCCTCGGTCCGTGTTCGGCAGGTGGCGGGGACGACTCTGGCCGCGACGGAGAGCCGTGTCAATAGTTGCTCACTAAGGTGCCTTTACAAACAGAAACAAGCATTCACTGCTGTCTGTGCGACCCCCTCATGGTGTCTTTCGTCAACCCCGCGCGACGCAGTGCCACGCCGAGGTGACGGCCGGTCATCTTTGTCGATCAGAGGGAAAAGACGGCATACGAGGGAGTCACTTCACCCCGGGGACAACAGAGTTTGTACTCATCGATGACGAAGTCATGGACGTCCTCCGCAAAGTCCTCCTATGGTGTGCGTCGCGCTCGTCCGCTCTCCGGCGTGTTCCACCTCTTCGCGTACCGCCCGTCGACACCACCGTCACGTGCTCCCCGCGGGGAGCCTGGGAGGATGCATGAAGCCACGACCGCACCACCGGGTCCGCAGACGTCTGGGCTCCCTGATCGCCGTCTCGTTCCTCGCCGGCCTTCTCGCCTCGCCGCCCGCCGCGGCCGCCGGTCCCGCCGCCGAACTGCCGCCGCAGGAACCGGGCGTCACCCTGCGGGTGTTCGACATCGGTCTGCCCATGAGCCGGATCTGCGACCTCAAGCCCGGGCAGACGCCCAACGTCGACCGGCTGATGCCGGCGATCGACTGGAGCGCGGCCGAGGACTTCGGCGTCGCCGACCACTTCGTCTCCCAGGTCACCGCCAATCTGGCGGTGCCCCGGGACGGCGCGTACACCTTCCGGCTGACCAGCGACGACGGCTCGCGCCTGGTCGTCGGGGACCGGACCGTCGTCGACCACGACGGCCTCCACGGAGCCGAACCGAAGGAGGGCACCGCCGAGCTGACGGCCGGTCACCACGCCCTGCGCATCGACCACTTCGACCGCACGGGCGGCCAGCAGATCACCCTGGCCTGGAAGCCCCCGGGCGCGGCGGACTTCACCCCGGTGCCGAACTCCGCGCTGAGCACCGACGCCGGAGTCGTCCGGGTCACCGCGCCCGGACGCAAGCAGTGCGAGAGCGGCACCGACACCCCCGGGGACGGGCTGCCCCTGACCGGCGTCCACCCCGGCTACGAGCTGACCGACCTGCGCCCGGCGGGCTTCGAACCGCAGGTCACCGCGATGGACTGGCTCCCCGACGGACGGCTCGCCGTGACCACCTGGGGCGGCACGGACACCACCGACGGCGAGGTCTACCTGCTGGACGGCGTCACCGGGGACACCGGCCCCGACCGGGTGACCGCGAAGAAGGTGGCCGGCGGCCTCAAGGAGCCGCAGGGCATCAAGGCCGTCGACGGCATGCTCTACGTCTCCCAGAAGCACGAGCTCACCGAGCTGCGCGACACCGACGGCGACGACGTGACCGACACCCGCCGCACGGTCGCGACCTGGCCCTACGGCGGCAACTTCCACGAGTTCGCCTTCGGCCTGCTCTACCGCGACGGCTTCTTCTACCTCAATCTGTCGGTCGCCATCGACTACGGCGGCGCGACGACGAAGCCGCAGCCCGCCGCGGACCGCGGCACCACGATCAAGGTGAACCGGAAGACCGGCAAGGTCTCCTACGTCGCCGGCGGTCTGCGCACCCCCAACGGCATCGGCTGGGGCCCCGGGGGCGACATCTTCGTCACCGACAACCAGGGCGGCTGGCTGCCCGCGTCCAAGCTGGTCCGGATCAAGCAGGACCGCTTCTTCAACCACCGCACCGACCCGCCCGGCCCGTTCGACGACCGGCCCGTCACCGAGCCGGTGCTCTGGCTGCCCCAGAACGAGATAGCCAACTCGCCCAGCACCCCGCTGCACCTGACGAGCGGCCCGTACGCCGGGCAGCTCCTCTTCGGCGACGTGACCTACGGCGGACTGCAGCGCGCCTTCCTGGAGAAGGTCGGCGGCAAGGACCAGGGCGCCGTCTTCCGGCACACCCAGGGCCTGGAGGCCGGCGTCAACCGGATCAGCCGCGGCCCGGACGGCGCGATCTACACCGGCGGCATCGGCGCGGGCGGCAACTGGGGCCAGGAGGGCAAGCTCACCCACGGGCTCCAGAAGCTGACGCCCAACGGGAAGAAGCCCTTCGACATCCTGGCGATGCGCGCCAGGGCCGGCGGCTTCGAGCTGGAGTACACCCAGCCGCTCTCCCGGGAGACCGCCGACAAGCTGGCGCAGAGCTACCGGGTCGACCAGTGGCGGTACGTCCCCACGCCCTCCTACGGCGGGCCGAAGGTCGACGAGGAGACCCTCGCCGTGCGCTCGGCCCGGCTGTCCGCCGACCGCAGGAAGGTCACCCTGGAGGTCGTCGGCCTGAAGCCCGGCCGGGTGGTCCATCTGCGTTCGCCGCGGCCCTTCTCCTCCGCGGCCGGCGAGGCACTGTGGAGCACCGAGGCCTGGTACACGCTGAACGCGCTGCCGGGCCCGCAGCCCGCGGTGACCCGGTACGAGGCCGAGGAGGCCGCCCTCTCCGGCGGCGCGGCCACCGACACCGAGCACGCGGGCCACTCCGGGAGCGGCTTCGTCGACGGCTACGGCACCACGGGGGCGGCCACCGCGTTCACCGTGAACGCCGCGGCGGCGGGCACGTACGACGTGGCGCTGCGGTACGCCAACGGGCCGAACCCGTTCACCGGGACCAAGACCGTCAGCGTGTACGTCAACGGGGAACGGATCCGGCAGTCCGGCCTGCTGTCCACGGGCGCGTGGAACCAGTGGACGACCAGGACGGAGTCGCTGGCCCTGCGCAAGGGGCCCAACACGATCACCTACCGGGTCGACGAGGGGGACACCGGCCACGTCAACCTGGACCTGATCACCGTCCATCCGAAGGGCGCCCGGGTGGTGCTCTTCGACGGCGCCGACCGCTCGGCCTGGCAGCACACGGACGGGCGCACCGCGTCCTGGCCGCTGACGGACGGCGGGATGGAGGTCTGCTGCGGCGATCTGCGGACCAAGCAGGAGTTCGGCGACTTCCGGCTGCACACGGAGTTCTGGCTGCCCGAACTCCCGCCGGACGTCACCGGGCAGGACCGCGCCAACAGCGGGGTGTACCTCCAGGACCGCTACGAGATCCAGATCCTCGACTCCTGGGGCGACACCACGCCCGCCGACAACGAGGCGGCCGCGATCTACCAGCAGAAGGCCGCCGATTCCAACGCCGCCCGCCCGCCGGGCACCTGGCAGACGTACGACATCACGTTCCGCGCGGCCCGCTTCGACGGGAACGGCGCGAAGACGGAGGACGCGCGGGTCACCGTCGTCTGGAACGGCGTGAAGGTCCACGACGACGTCGCCCTCACCGGCCCGACCGGCGCGGGCGACCCCGAGGGGCCCACGGCCGGTTCGATCCGGCTCCAGGACCACGGCAACAAGGTCCGCTACCGGAACATATGGATCGAGCCGCTGGGCTAGTGCCGTAGCAGGCAACGTTTGCCCTGTTGTGATGTGACGCGCCGTCCTGGTGCTGTGCTGGGCGGCGCGTGGCCGTCACTCTGTCCGAGTGGCAGAGCGAGTACGGGTACGCGAGATCGACGATGACGAGGGCAGACGGCTGCTGAGGATCATCCGCAGGGGCACGGGGTCGGTGGTGACCTGGCGGAGGGCCCAGATGGTGCTGCTGTCCGCGCAGGGCATGCCGGTGGCGAAGATCGCCGAGGTGTCGTTCACCAGCGATGACCGGGTCCGGGACGTGATCCACAACTTCAACACTGACGGCTTCGACTCGCTGTATCCGAAGTACAAGGGCGGCCGGCCGAAGACCTTCACTCTGCCCGAGCGGCGCGAGATCAAGAAGATCGCCAAGTCCAAGCCGACCGAGCACGACCTGCCGTTCTCGACCTGGAGCCTGACCAAGCTGGCGGACTTCCTGGTCGCCGAGGGGGTGGTCGACGACATCAGCCACGAGGGACTGCGCATCCTGCTCCGCGAGGAAGGCGTCTCCTTTCAACGCCTGAAGACCTGGAAGACCTCCCGCGATCCGAACTACGCGGCCAAGAAGGCCCGGGTCGAGCACCTCTACGCGATCGCCGACGGCGAGGTCATACCCGAGGACCGCGAGCCCGAAGTCGTCTTCTGCATGGACGAGTTCGGCCCCCTCAACCTGATGCCACACCCTGGACGGCAGTGGGCCGAACGCGGTGGCAAGCACAAGGACCCGGACCGCGAACCCCGCCGACGGCGCCGGGCGACCTACAACCGCTACGGCGGAGTGCGACACCTGTTCGCCGCCCTGGACCTGGCCAAGGACAAGCTCTACGGCCACATCAAGCCCATCAAACGGCGCACCCAGTTCCTGGAGTTCTGCCGCTACCTGCGCACGCTTTACCCGCCTACGGTGCGGATCGCGATCGTCTGCGACAACTTCTCCCCGCACCTGACCACGAAAAGATGCCAACGGGTCGGCACCTGGGCGGCGGCGAACAACGTCGAGATGGCCTACACGCCGACGAACTCCTCCTGGCTGAACCGGATCGAAGCCCAGTTCACGGCCCTGCGCTACTTCACCCTCGACGGCACCGATCATGCCGACCACAAGGAGCAGGGCAGCATGATCCGCCGCTACATCATCTGGCGAAACCGCCACGCCGACGACCGGCGCCTACACGCCGTCGTCAACAAGGCAAACGTTGCCTGATCCGGCACTAGGTGTATTGACCCGCAGTGTCGTTCGCATCGCCGGACACGCGCGCGGGAGCGCGCGGACGGCACACCGGCCGGTCCGGGGGACTCCCCCGGACCGGCCGGCGCCGTTGCACGGGGCTTCCCGGGTGCAACAAGTTTCCGCTGCACGGGCATTGACCCCGGGCCCGGGACGATCTTAGGTTCTTCGCGTCGCCCTTCGTATGTCATATATGAGACGTGATATGAGAGCCGATCGCCGCAGGCCGCCCAACGCCCCTCCGGTGCACCCCCAGAGAAACGAGCCGACCATGATCAAGCCCCGCAACAGCCGTCTCCTCACCGCGATCACCCTGGTCTCCGCCCTGGCACTCACCGCCACCGCCTGCGGCGACGACGGCAGCGGCACGGCCGGTGCGCAGGGCGCCGAGGGGTCGGGAACAGGGAAGATCGTGTTCTGGGACGAGAACGGCGGCGTCCGCACGGCGATCTGGAAGGAGATCATCGCCGACTTCGAGAAGGCGAACCCGGACATCGACGTGGAGTACGTGGGCATCGCCTCGACCGAGGCCCAGGCCAAGTACAACACCGCGATCCAGGGCGGCGGTCTGCCGGACGTCGGCGGCGTGGGCGCCGCGATGCTCGCCGGCATCACCGCGCAGGAGGCGCTGGACCCGCTGGACGACCGCATCGCCGGCAGCTCCCTCAAGGGCATGCTCAACGAGGCGATGACCGAGAACGTGCGCAACGCCGCCGGCCGGGACGAGCTCTACACCGTGCCGATCTCCGCCACCAACGGCGTCCTGTACTACCGCACCGACCAGTTCGAGAAGGCCGGGCTGGACGAGCCGGACACCTGGGACGAGTTCTACGCCGCCGCCGAGAAGCTGACGGACAAGCCGAAGAACCAGTTCGGCTACACGATCCGCGGCGGCCCGGGTTCCATCGCGCAGGCGCTGGACGCGATGTACGGGCAGTCCGGCATCGAGTCCTTCTGGGACGCGTCGGGGAAGAAGACCACGGTCAACGACCCGAAGAACGTCGCGGCGCTGGAGAAGTACGCCGGTCTGTACCGGAAGGTCACCCCGGAGGCCGACCTGAACAACGACTTCACCAAGATGGTCGCCCAGTTCGACGCGGGCGGCATCGCCATGCTCAACCACAACCTGGGCTCGTACCAGGACCACGTGAACGCGCTCGGCACCGACAAGTTCCGCGGCATCCCGCAGCCGAAGCTCGCCGACGGCAGGAGGGTGATGGTCTCCAACCCGGTGTCCGGCCTCGGCCTGATGAAGTCGTCCGGGAACAAGGCGGCGGCCTGGAAGTTCATCGAGTTCGCCGCCTCCCACGCGTCGAACTCGAAGTTCGGCGAGTCCGCCGGGCTGATCCCGGCCAACAAGGAAGCCGCCGAGGACCCCTGGCTCGACAAGGCGGAGACCACCAAGCTCGGCGCCGAGGCGCTGTTCTCCGGCGACACGAAGATAGTCCAGCTCCCCTACTACCTGCCGGACTGGAACACCCTCTCCAAGGCCGACAGCGAGGCCGGCTTCCAGAAGGTGCTGCTCGGCAAGGGCACGGCGAAGGAGTTCCTGGACACCCTCGCGGCGGCCCTCGACGAGGCCCAGGCGGAGTGGCTGGACCAGCGGGGCTGACCCCCGGCGGCGGGACCGGGCGGCTCGCCCGCCCGGTCCCCTCGCGCACCGGTCAGCCGGCCCGGCGGCCCTGGGTCACCTCGGCGATCCGGGCCGTCAGCGTGTCCACGTCCTGGAACGTCAGCCCGGCGAGCGCCACGTGCTTCCAGCGCACCGCGCCCTCCCCGTCCACGACGAAGACGGAGCGCCGCAGCCCGAGGCCGGGCAGCGAGATCCCGTAGGCCTTGGCCACCGCGCGGTCGGTGTCCGCGAGCAGCGGGAAGCGCAGGTCGTACTGCTCGGCGAAGCCCTCGTGGCTGTCCAGGTCCTGGGGGCTGACCGCCCAGACCGTGGCGCCGAGGTCCTTGAAGCGCTCCAGCTCGGAGGTGTAGGAGCAGAGCTGCTTGGTGCACACAGGCGTGTTGTCGCCCGGGTAGAACACGAGCACCAGCGGTCCCCCGCCGTGCTCGCCGAGCGTGTAACTGCCCCGCTGGGGGCCGGAGTCGGTGCGTACGGTGCCCGGCAGGGTGAAACCGGGGGCGGCGGAGTCGACAGCGGGTGTCCTCGACATGGTCGGGGCCTCTCTCGGGACGGCGGACGGTGCACGCAGGATGTCACTGCGCGGAGCCGGCCGGAC
Organism: Streptomyces zhihengii; assembly: GCF_016919245.1. Classification (NCBI taxonomy): domain Bacteria; kingdom Bacillati; phylum Actinomycetota; class Actinomycetes; order Kitasatosporales; family Streptomycetaceae; genus Streptomyces; species Streptomyces zhihengii. The sequence goes on from NZ_JAFEJA010000001.1 coordinate 810,026, forward strand.
CGGCGGGCTCCGCGTCGGACGCCAGGATGGAGATCTCCAGCTTGCGCAGCAGGCGCGCGAGCTGGCGCCGCTCGGACGGCGACAGCCCGGCGAGCATCCGGCTCTCGTTGTCCAGATGCTCGCCGAACACGGTGTCCACGGTCGTCAGGCCCTTGTCGGTGAGCCGCGAGTAGACGACCCTGCGGTCGTCGGCGTCCCGCTCCCGGACGATGAGGCCGTCCTTCTCCAGCCGGTCGATCCGCAGGGTGACACCCGCCGAGGACACCAGCCCGGTGTCGGCGAGCTGACCCGCCGTCAGCCGGTAGGGCTCCCCCGCCCGCCGCAGGGCGGTCAGCACGTCGAAGCCCGCGACGGAGAGTCCGTGGCGCTCGATCGACGCGGTGAGTCTGGTGCTGTAGCGGAGGAAGGAACGGTGCAGCCGGGCGAGGACCTCCAGCGGACTCGTGTCCAGCTCCGGCCGCTCGCGCGCCCAGTCCTCGATCACCTGCGTGACGGCGTCCCGGTCCGCCGGCCTCGATCCAGCCATGGTCTTCCCCTCGTACGCACCGGCCGGGCGCCCCCTCCGGCTTCTCACGGCGCTGAGAATCTTACCGCTGAGGCGACGAGGGGGCCGGGGGCGGGCGGAAGCCGCCCCTCCCGGGGTAGGGAGGGGCGGCCGGGGTGCTCCCCGGGACCGGGCGGGGTGCTCCCCGGGACCGGGCGGGGCGTTCCCCGGGACCGGGGCGGGCGGGGGCGCTTTGCCGGCGGCCGGGGCGGTCGCGGTGTCCGACAGCAGGTCCTCCAGCCGCCCGGCGAACTGCCGCACGATGCGGTCGCCGACCTCGGTCATGATGCCCCGGCCGAACTGCGCGGGGCGCCCGGTGATGTCCAGGTCGGTGCGCACCCGCACCACGGTGCCGGCGGGCCCGGGGGTGAGGGTGGCGGTGACCGTCGCCGACGCGGTGCCCGCGCCGCGGGTCTCGCTGCCGCTGAGGTCGAGGAGCACCGAGCGGGCGGACTCGTCACGGGTGACGGTCCCCTCCCCCCGGTAGCTCATCTGCACGGCGCCGACCTTGACCTTGACGCGGCCGGTGAAGGCGTCGCCCTCCAGGGTGTCCAGCACGGCGCCGGGCATGCAGGGGGCGACCCGGGCAAGGTCGTGGAACAGCTTCCAGGCGTCGTCGGGCGAGGCGGGGACGGTGAAGGAGTGGTCGAGCTGCACGGGGGTGTCCAATCGTGGGAGTGCGGGCGGCGGTCCCGGGACCGCCGGCGGCGGCCGGGGCCCCGGGGGGCCTGGGCCCCGGGGACGGGGCCCAGGTGCCGGGGCCCCGGGCCGGGCGTCAGGCGGGTGCGGTGGCCGTGCGGATCAGGTCGCGTATCCGGCTCGGTGAGAGGGGGCCGCGGCGCACGACCACGCCGAACGGGCGCAGCGCGTCCTCGACGGCGCCGGCCAGCACGGCCTGCGGGGCGATGGCGCCGCCCTCGCCGAGCCCCTTGACCCCGAGGTCGTTCATGGGGCTCGGGGTGACGATCTCGTCCAGGTCGAGGTCCGGGATCTCCGACGAGGTGGGCACCAGGTAGTCCATGTAGGTGCCGGTGCGGGGCTGGCCGTCGGGCCCGTACACCATCTCCTCGTAGAGGGCGCCGCCGATGCCCTGGGCGACGCCGCCGGTGATCTGGCCCTCCGCGATGAGCGGGTTGACGATGACGCCCGCGTCGTGGACGACGACGTAGTGGAGGATCGTGACCTCGCCGGTGTGCTCGTCGACCTCCACGACGGCCGCGTGCGCGCCGCCGGCGACGGCGAAGCCCGGCGGGCGGAAGTGGACGGTCTCGCTGAGCTCGGTGCCGTGGCGGCCGTCGGTGGGCTCGGGGGTGCCGGGCAGCGGGGCGCGGCCGGCCAGTTCGGCGAGGGTGATCGAGGGGCCGTCCGGATCCTTCGCCGCCACCACGCCGTCGGCCAGCACGAGTTCCCCGGCCGGTGTCTCCAGCCTGCGGGCCGCCGCGTCGACGATCTTCTCGTGGAGCAGCCGGCCCGCGCGGTGGGTGGCGTTGCCCGCGTTCACCAGGGCCCGGCTGGCGATGGTGCCCACGCCGAACGGGGTGGCGTCGGTGTCGCCGCCGACCACGTCGATCACGTCCGGGGGGACGCCGATGGCGTCGGCGGCGATCTGGGCCATGGAGGTGCGGTGGCCCTGCCCCTGGGAGGGCGCGCCGATGGCGAGGCGCACCCGGCCGCTGGGCAGGACGTCCACACGGGCGGTCTCGAAGGGGCCGAGCCCGGTCGCCTCGATGTACATCGCGAACCCGATGCCGACGTGCCGGCCCTCACGGGCGCCTTCCCGCTGCCGGGCGCGGACGTCCTCGACGCCGGAACGGGCGACGGCCCGGCGCAGCAGTTCGGGGTAGTCGCCGGAGTCGTAGGACTGCGGCCTGCCCGAGCGGTCGACCAGGCCGGTCTCGTACGGCATCTCCTCGGGCCGCACCAGGTTGCGTGCCCGCAGTTCCTCCGGGGCGATCCCCAGGCGGGCGGCGAGCCGGTCCATGGCGCGTTCCATCGCGAACACGGTCTCGGGGCGGCCGGCGCCCCGGTACGGCGTGGCGAAGGCGGTGTTGGTGAGGGTGCCGGTGACGTCGATGTCCACGTTCGGGATCCGGTAGGGCCCGAGCAGATGGCAGAGCGAGTTGTACGGGACGACCAGGCCGGTCATGTTGTACGCGCCGAAGTTGACGGTGATCCGGTCGCGGACGGCGAGGAGCCGGCCGTCGGCGTCCGCGGCGAGCTCGATCTCGTGGACCTGCTCGCGGGCGTGCGAGGAGGCGGTGAGGTTCTCGTTGCGGTCCTCCCGCCACACGACGGGGCGGCCGATGCGGCGGGCGGCGTGCGGGACGAGGAGTTCCTCGACGTAGAGGATGCCCTTCTGCCCGAAGCCGCCGCCGACGTCGGCGGCGATCACCCGCACGTCCGCGGCGTCGAGACCGAGGGTGTGGGCGACGGCGTCCCGCAGCCGGTGGGGTGTCTGGGTGCCGGACCAGATCGTCAGCCGCCCGCTGTAGGGGTCGACCTGGGCGGAGATCGCGCGGGTCTCGATGGGCGAGGCGACGTAGCGGTGGGCCTCGAAGCGTTCGGCGACCACCGCGTGGGCGCCCGCGAACGCCGCGTCGGGGTCGCCGACGCGGGTGGCCACGGCGACGGCGGTGTTGTCGGGCAGGTCCTGGTGGAGCAGGGGGGCGCCGGGGGCGAGCGCCGCCTCGGGGTCGACGAGCACGGGCAGGGGCGCGTAGCGGACGTCGACGAGTTCGAGGGCGTCCTCGGCCAGGTAGCGGTTCTCGGCGAACACGACGGCGACGGGCTGGCCGACGTAGAGCACCCGGTCGCGGGCGAGCAACGACATGGGCGTCATCCGGACGACCGGGTCGAGGAGTGCGGCGAGGCCCGGCGGGGTGCGCAGCTCCTCCTTGTTGAGCATGGCGGGCAGGCCGGTCACGTCGTCGCCGGTCCACACCGCGACGACGCCGGGCGCGGCGAGCGCCGCGCTCACGTCGACGGACTCCACGCGGGCGTGGGCGTGGGGGCTGCGCAGGAAGGCGGCCTCGACGGCGCCGGGCAGGGCGATGTCGTCGACGTAGCGGCCCCGGCCGCGCAGCAGCCGGTCGTCCTCGACGCGCGGGACGCCGCGGCCGATCCAGCCGCCGCCCTCGTGTCCGTGGGGGTGTGCGTGGGCGGGGGCCTGGTCCGGGGCGGGGGCCTTCTGCGGGGCGGGGGCCTTCTGCGGGGTGCGGGCGGAGGCGGACCGCTTCGACGGCTTCGGCGGGGTGGACCGGGCGGCCGGGCTGGACGGGGTCGACTCGTTCGACAGGTCGGTCGGGTCGGCCGCGTTCGACGGGTTGGTCATCAGGGTCACTCCCCGAAGCGCTCGTCGAGTGCCCGGCAGACGGCACGGCGGATGTTGCGGTAGCCGGTGCACCGGCAGAGGTGGCCGCTGAGGGCGTCGGCGACCTGCTCCTCGTCCGGCCGCGCGGGCTGTTCGGTGAGGGCGGTCGCCGTCATCACGAACCCCGGTGTGCAGAAACCGCACTGCATGCCGTGGCACTCGTGGAAGGCGCGCTGCACGGGGGTGAGCGGGGCGTCGTCCGGGGCCAGGCCCTCGACGGTGCGCAGGTCGGCGCCCTCGCACTGGACGGCCAGGGTGAGGCAGGTGCGCGCAGGTTCGCCGTCGAGCAGGACGGTGCACGCGCCGCAGACCCCGTGTTCGCAGCCGGTGTGGGTGCCGGTGAGGCCGAGCCGGTCGCGCAGGAAGTCGCTGAGCAGCAGCCTCGACTCGACCTCGGCGGCCACCGGCCGGCCGTTGACCGTGAGGCGTATCGCGTGCCAGGCGGACGGCTCGGCGAGCGGCGGGGTGCGCACGGTCGCCGGGGCAGGCCCGGACGGTGCGGCGGGGACGGTAGCGGTCATCGGGTGCGCTCCCATGCGGTGGTGCAGGCGCGGACGAGGAGGTGGGCGGCGCTCTCGCGCCGGTGTTCGGCGGTGGAGTGGACGTCGTCGGCGGGGGCGAGTGCGCCGAGGGCGGCGCGGGCGGCCTCCGCACGGGCCGCGGGGCCGGCGTCGGTGCCGGTCAGCGCGGCCTCGGCGGCGGTGAGGCGTACGGGCGTGGGGCCGGCGCCGCAGCAGACGACGCGGGCCCGGCGCACGGTGTCCGACGCCGGGTCGCGTTCGAGGAGGACGGCGACGCCGACGGTGGCGAAGTCGCCGTGCCGGCGGGTCAGTTCCTCGAAGGCCCGGCCGTGGTGGGCCGCGAGGGGCGGGAACACCACCTCGGTGAGGAGTTCGTCGGGCTCGACGGCGGTCGCGAAGGTGGCGACGAAGAAGTCGGCGGCCTCGACGGTGCGGGTGCCGCGCGGGCCGGCGACCACGAAGCGGGCGTCGAGCGCGAGGGCGGCGGTGGGCAGTTCGGCGGCCGGGTCGTGGTGCGCGAGACTGCCGCAGACCGTGCCCCGGCCGCGGATCTGCGGATGGCCGATGAGACCGATGGCGTCGGCCAGCAGGGGCCAGCCGTCCCGGACCGCGGGGTCGGCGGCGGCGCGGGACTGCCGCACGGCGGCGCCGATCCGCAGACAGCCGTCGGAGTCGACGACGACACGGCCGAGTTCGGGGATGCGGGTGATGTCGACGAGCACCTCGGGCCGGGCGAGGCGCATGTTCAGCATGGGGATCAGGGACTGCCCGCCGGCCAGGACCTTGGCGTCGCGGCTGTCGTCGGCGAGCAGGGCGAGCGCGTCGCCGACGGTGCGGGGGGCTGTGTAGTCGAACGGTGTGGGTTTCAACCTGCTGCCACCGGACCTCTCGGGGTCGTGGTCGCGCCGGGGCGATCGACACGGACGAAGCTATCTAACACCTGAAATGATTTACACTAAAGTTTATTCTTGGCAAGAGGCGGCGGCGGATTGCCCGATTTCTCTCGCGTCCCCGAGCGCCTCGGTCTCCGTCACCGCGGCCGCCGCCGGCGCCGCCGCGCGCCCGATCCACCTACCGGGGTGAGCCTCATGCGACATGTCATCGAGCAGGCGGCCGCCTGGCAGCGGGCCGGGGTCCGCTTCGCCATGGCCACCGTCGTCCGCACCTGGGGCTCGGCCCCGCACGGGGCGGGCGCCACCATGCTGGTCGCCGCGGACGGCCGGGTCGCCGGGAGCGTCTCCGGCGGCTGTGTCGAGGCCGCGGTCTGCGCCGCGGCGGAGGAGGTGCTCGCCGGGGAACCCGCCCGCGTCGAGCGCTGGGGCGTCGGCGACGAGGACGCCTTCGCGGTGGGGCTGACCTGCGGCGGGACCATCGAGGTCCTGATCCGCGAGGCGCCGCCAGAGGCGGTGCTCGACCGGGTCGCGCGGGAGGCGGCGGCCGGGGTGCCGGTCGCACTGGTGACCCCGCTCGACGGCGGCGGCTGCCTCGCCGCGGGCGGCGACGGCGTCACCGGCTCCCTCGGCGACGCGGCGTCCGACCGCGCGGCCGGCCTGGCCGCGGAGGGGATGCTGGGACGCGGGGCGAGCGGGGTGGTGACCGCGGGGGCGGACCAGGAGACGGCGGACGCCGCAGGCGAGGCGGGGGCGGACGCCACGGCGGACGCCGGCGGGTGCGCGCCCGCGCGGGAGCTGCTGGTGCAGTCCTTCGCGCCGCGCCCGCGGCTGCTGATCTTCGGGGCGGCCGAGTTCGCCCGGCCGCTCACCGCGATCGGCGCGGCCCTCGGCCACCGGGTGACCGTCTGCGACGCCCGCCCCGCCTTCGCCGTCCCCGCGCGCTTTCCCGGCGCGGACGAGGTGGTGACCGACCGGCCGGACCGCTGGTTCACGGCGCACGCCGGCCCGGTCGGACCGGCGACGGCGGTGTGCGTGCTGACCCACGACGCCCGGTTCGACGTGCCCGTCCTGGCTCTCGCCCTGCGCTCCGGGGCCGGCTACGTGGGCGCCATGGGCAGTCGGCGCACCCACACGGACCGGCTGGAGCGCCTGCGCGCGGCGGGCGCCACCGAGGCCGAACTCGCCCGGCTGCGCTCGCCGATCGGGCTCGATCTCGGCGGGCGGGGAGCGGAGGAGACCGCTCTGTCGATCATGGCGGAGATCGTCGCGGTCCGGCGCGGCGGGAGCGGCGCTCCGCTCACGGAGCGCGAGGGACCTGTGCACGGGTCGTGACCGTTTTTGAACGACTGTTTTTATGAACACTCGTTTAATCTGAGCCATGTGGACGCGAAGAGCAAGAGCCAGGACGCCCCCCGCACCCCGTCCGGCGTGACCGGGGAGGAATCCGCCGAGCGGCCCCCGGGCCGCCGGCGCGCCGGATCGCACGACCCCGAGGGCAACCGCAGAGCGGTCCTGGACGCGGCGCGCCGGCTGTTCGGCGCCCACGGGTACCGGGGCGCCGGGGTCCGCGCCATCGCGGCGGAGGCCGGGGTGACGCCGGGGCTGGTGATGGCGTACTTCGGGACGAAGGACGCGCTCTTCCGGGAGGTCGTGGGGAGCGGGACGGGGGTCACCGAGGACGTGCTGGCGGCCGCCACCCACGACACGGCCGACGTGCCGGCGGCACTCGCCGCGGCCTATCTCAACCGGTGGGACCGGCTCCCGGCCGACGACCCGTGGCCCGCCCTCATCCGCTCGGCCATCGGCCACGCGCCCAGCGCGGAGATGCTGCGCACCATCCTCGACACACAGGTGGGCGCCCCCCTCGCCCGCCTCCTCGGCGACGGCCCCGGAGCGGAGGTGCGCACCGCGCTGGTCCGCAGCGTGCTCTTCGGCGTGATCATGGAGCGCTACCTCTTCGCCCACGAACCGGCCTCGTCCGTCCCCACCTCCACCCTGACCCCGGCCCTGACCCAGGTCCTGACGGCCGCGTTCACCGCGGACGCGGAGGGATGCGGCGCGGCTGGGGCGGCCGCGGATGGTGCGGGCGGGGCGCCGGGACCGGGCGGGCGCGCCGGTGCTGCCGGCACCGCCACTCCCCCGGATCCCACCGGCTCCCACCCGGCCGCGCCGGGGTCGGCACCGCTCACCCCGCCGAACGCCGGAGCGCAGCCCGCCGCGGATGACGCGGCCGGGACCGCGGGCCCGGGCGCCGCCGGGGCGGGCGAGGCCGGGGCCGCACCGGCACGGGGCAGCGCCGGCGACGCGGACGGCGCCGTGCGTCCCGGGGCTCACCGGGAATCCGCCGCCGAGGGCGGCACCCCCGGTGGGGCGGCGGTGTTCGGTGGGCTGGCGGCGTGCGCGCAGCGGCATCAGGCCGTGGTCGGAAAGGCGGTGCGGGGGTACGGGATCAGTCTGCCCGCGTACGAGGTGCTGGCGGCGCTGCGGGAGGCGGGTGAGCCGTACCGGCGGACCACCGGGGAGGTCGCGGCCCGGCAGGGGGTCGGGGCGGGCGGGCTGACGCAGCACGCCGACCGGCTGGAGGCGGCGGGGCTGATCCGGCGGGAGCGGGACGCCGGCGACCGCCGGATCGTGCATCTGTGCCTCACGCCGGAGGGCGGGGAGCTGGCCGACCGGGTGCGCGCGGTGCGGGACGCCCAGGAGGAGGAGCTGCTCGCCCCGCTCGGCCCCGAGGACCGGCGGCGGCTCGCGGCGCTGCTCGGCGCGCTCGGCACGCCGGACGCCGCCGGCACACCCGGCACGTAGAGCGCGAACGCGGCACACCGGACGGGCCCGCACGTCCCGCACACCCCGCACGACGGACGCGATCGGCACCCGCGGCGCGAGAGACCGCACCCGCACCCGCACCCGCACCCGCAGCGCCACCGACGGCACCCGCAGCACGACCGACCCGGCCCGCCCACCCACACGCCACCGACGCCCCGCAACCCGAACACGCCCCGCACACGGGACGCGGACGCGGACGCACCCCGCACGCGGACGGGGCCGGTGCCGTGGAGCGGTGGATCCGCTCCGCGGCGCCGGCCCCGGCACCCGCCCAGGGGGGCGTCAGCTGTTGAGTTCCTCCAGGGTCTTGCCCTTGGTCTCGATCGCGAACCAGGCGATCACCGCGCCCACCGCCGCGACGACGGCGAGCTGGGCGAAGACCAGCGAGAGGCTGCCGCCCGCGCCGATGATCGCGCCGACCGTGACCGGTCCGAGGATGACTCCGGCGCGGTTCCAGAGGCCGCCGAAGGAGGCGCCGGTGGCGCGGATGCGGGTCGGGTACATCTCGGGCGAGTAGAGGTACAGGCCCGCGTTGATGGCGAACAGGAAGAAGGTCGTGCAGGAGGCGAACACCGCGACCTGGGTGCCCGAGGTGGCGCCGAGCACGGAGAGCACGCCGAGGGAGAGCATCGCGCCGGTGAGGGCGGCGATCAGCGCGGGGCGCCTGCCGATGCGGTCGATGACCATGGCGGCGATGAAGGTGCCCACCAGGCCCGTCACATTGCTGAGCAGGGTGAAGACGAGCGCGGTGGTCAGATCGAGGCCGAACTCCTTGGTGTAGAGGGAGGGCAGCCAGGTGGAGATGCCGTGGTTCACGTAGTAGGCGACGAACCACAGACCGGAGATCACCGCCGTGCGCCGCAGGTAGCGCCCCTGGAACAGCTCCCGGATCCGGCCGGTGCCGGCGGCCTTCTCCTCGGCGGCGGGATCGGCGGGGGCGGGGGCCGGCAGCGGCTCGGCGGTGGACTGCTCGACCTGGGCCTCGATGCGGGCGATGACCGCCTCGGCCTCCTCGACCCGTCCGCGGGCGAGCAGCCAGCGCGGGGACTCCTCGACGTGGCGGGGCAGCGCGGCGGCGATCAGGACGGGCAGGGTGCCGATGACGAACATGGCGCGCCAGCCGAGGTTGGGGACGACCCAGACGGCGACCAGGGTGGCGGTGGCCAGACCTGCGGGGAAGATCATCTCGTACAGCAGCACGAAGCGCCCGCGCTTGTCGGAGCGCGCGATCTCGTTGATGTACGTGGCGGCGACGGGCACCACTCCGCCGATGCCGAGGCCCTGGACGAAGCGGAAGAGCGCGAACGTCTCGATGGAGCCGGAGAAGGCGACGGCGAGGCTGGACAGGCCGGTGATGCCCACGCCCAGCGCGACCGTCCGCACCCGGCCGATCCGGTCGCCCAGCCAGCCCGCGGCGAGGGCGCCGATGAGCATGCCGATGGAGGCGGCGGTGACGGCGAAGGTGGCCTGTCCGGTGGACAGGTTCCACTCGTCCATCAGGACGGGCAGGGCGGAGGCGGCCAGGAGCTGGTCGAACGCCTCGAAGAAGGTGACGGCGCCGATCAGGAAGCGGACCTTGACGTGCCAGCGCGAGTGCGGCAGTCGTTCGAGTCTCGCGGCTATCGAGCCGAGGGCTGGCTTGCCGGCCACAGTCGTCATGGAGGGGTCCTTCCGCGAACAAGGGAGTTGCGGCGACAGTAGGGTCAAGTACCTAAGCGGTCAATGGTTAAGAGCTTAGGAATCTTTCGGCCATCCGCTCGTGACACATCCTTCACATGAGGGATGCGGCGCTCAAGACCTCCTCCACAACGATTCCACCTCGGGGGCCTTGCGCCGAGAAACTTAAGCCCTTAGATTTCTAGCACTTCGAGAACGGAGAGCGGCACCACGGCCGCGGCCCTCGGCCCGGCCCGTGCGCCCATCCGTCCCCGAAGTCCCCGGACCTCCCGCCGAGTTGTCCGTCGTCCCCCGTCCGCCGCGTCCCCCAGGAGCCGCAGTGCACCACCACCCCACCGACATCCTGATCGCGGGCCAGTGGCGGCGCGGTGCCGGCGAGCCGGTCGACACGGTCGACCCGGCGACCGGCGCCGTCCTCGCCACCGTGCACTCCGCCTCCGCCGACGAGGTCGGCGAGGCCGCCGAGGCGGCGGCGGCCGCTGCGGCGGACCCCCGCTGGCGCGACCTGCTCCCGCACCAGCGGGCCCGGGTGCTGCACCGCATCGGCGACCTCGTCGAGGCCGCGGCCGACGAGCTCGCCGCGGTGCAGACCGCCGACACCGGCAAGACCCTCGCCGAGACCCGGGCGCTCGCGCTCAGCGCGGCCGGCACCTTCCGGTACATGGCGGCGGTCCTGGAGACCGCCGAGGACAGCCTCACCCCCTCCCGGGGGGCCTATGTGACGATGAGCGTCCACGAGCCGGTGGGCGTGGTCGGCGCCGTCAACCCGTGGAACTCCCCCGTCGCCAGCGACGCCCAGAAGATCGCGCCGGCGCTCGCCGCGGGGAACGCCGTACTCCTCAAGCCGGCCGCCTGGACGCCGCTCGTCTCGCTGCGCCTCGGGCGGCTGATCACCCGGGCGCTGGAGGAGCACCACCTGCCCACCGCCCTGCTCTCGGTGCTGCCGGGCAGCGGCCGGATCGTCGGCGACGCCCTCGTGCGCCACCCGCTGGTCGCCCGGATCGGCTTCACCGGCGGCACGTCCACCGGGCGCGGCATCGCCGCCGTCGCCGCGCAGAAGCTGGTGCCCGCCTCCCTGGAGCTGGGCGGCAAGTCGCCGACGATCGTGCGCGCCGACGCCGATGTCGAGCAGGCCCTGGCCGGCGTGATGTTCGGGATCTTCTCGTCCAGCGGGCAGTCCTGCATCGCCGGCTCCCGGCTGTTCGTCGCCCGCGAGCTGTACGACTCCTTCCTCGGGAAGCTGGTCGAACGCGTCCGGGCGCTGCGGGTCGGCCCCGGCACGGACCCCGCCACCCAGGTCGGCCCGCTGGTGCACCACCGCCACCGCGACGCGGTCGCCGCCTGGGTCGACCTCGCCCGCTCCGAGGGCGCCAGGGTGCTGTGCGGCGGGGCGGCCCCCGACGGCGAGCGGTACCGCGACGGCGCGTACTACCTGCCGACCGTCCTGGACGGCCTGCCCAACACCTCCCGGACCTGCCGGGAGGAGATCTTCGGCCCCGTCCTGGTGGCCCTGCCCTACGACGACGAGGACGACCTGGTCCGCCAGGCCAACGACTCCGTCTACGGCCTGGCCTGCGGCATCTGGACGCGCGACGCACGCGCCGCCTGGCGGCTCGCCCGCCGGATCGAGGCCGGCACCGTCTGGATCAACACCTACAAGCAGTTCAGCGCCTCCACCCCGTTCAGCGGCTGGAAGGACAGCGGCCTCGGCATGGAGAAGGGCCGCGACGCGATCCGCTCCTACCAGCGGCAGAAGTCCCTCTACTGGGGCACCTCCGACGCCCCTCTGCCCTGGGCCGGCTGATCCGGCGCACCGCCGCCGGCCGACCGCCCCGCACGCCCCGCCCGTCTGGAGACACTCATGCACCGTCCACCGCCCGGCCCCGTCGCCCGGCTCCGCCACCTGCGCTACGTGGAGCTGCGCACCCCCGCCTTCGCCGAGGCCGCCGGCTTCTACGAGGACGTCTGGGGGCTCGAGACCGTCGAGTCCGACACCGGCGCCCGCTGGCTGCGCGGCACGAGCGACGAGCACCACGTGCTGCACCTGACCGAGCACGAGCGGGTGGGTCTCGGCCGGATCGCCTTCGCCGTCGGCACGCCCGCCGAGGTCGACGGGGCGGCCCGGCGCCTGGAGGCGCGCGGCATCGTCCCCGTGCACGGTCCGGGGCCGCTGGAGCAGGCGGGCGGCGGGTACGGGGTGCGCTTCACCGACCCCGAGGGCCGTCTGGTGGAGATCAGCGCCGACGTCCACGCCGTGGTCCCGCGCGGCCGGGACGGCGCGGTGCCGGTGGGCGTCACCCACGCGGTGCTCAACACGACCGACATCGACGCGGCCGTGGCGTTCTACCGCGACGTCCTCGGGCTGCGGGTCTCCGACTGGTCGGAGCACCAGATGGCGTTCCTGCGCTGCAACGCCGACCACCACTGCATCGCGTTCAACCAGGCGGAGTGGACCTCCCTCAACCACGTCGCCTACGAGATGAGCTCGGTCGACCACTTCATGCGCGGCCTCGGCCGGCTCCGCCACCACGGCATCACCCCGCAGTGGGGCCCCGGGCGCCACGGCCCCGGCAACAACACCTTCTCCTACTTCACCGACCCCTCCGGGCTGGTCTGCGAGTACACCTCCGAGGTCGCCCAGATCGTCGAGGACGCCTGGATCGCGCGGGTGTGGCGGCGGGTGCCGGAGCTGTCCGACCTGTGGGGCACGGCCGGCCCGCCGTCGAAGGAGATCCGCTGCCACATGGCGGGCGCACCGGACCCCGGCCCGCTCGCCCCCGTAGACGCCCCGCCCGCCACCGGCCCGCGGGAACCGCAGGCCGCACCGCACGACACCCAGGAGGACGCCGCATGAGCACCGCACGCAAGGTGGGCGTCGTCGGCTGGGGCGCGATCGGCCGGGTCGTCGGCACCGCGCTCGCCGAGGGCCGGGTCCCCGGCGCGGAACTGGTGTGCATCGTCGACAACCGCCCCCTCGGCGAGGCCGCGCCGGCCCGGCAGGTCCCCTTCGAGGAGGCCCTGGAGCTGTGCGACCTGATCGTGGAGGCCGCGGGCCAGGGCGTCGTACGGGAGTGGGGCGAGCGGATCCTGGCCTCGGGCACGGACCTGCTGGTCGCCTCCACCGGAGCGCTGACCGACGACGGGCTGGCGAAGCGCCTGCTCGCCGCGGGCCCCGGCCGGGTGTACTTCACCGGCGGCGCCGTCGGCGGACTCGACCTGCTCCAGGCGGCCCGCTCGCTGGGCCCGCTGGACGAGGTCAGGCTCACCACCACCAAGCTGCCCGCCACCCTCGAACAGCCGTGGATGGACGAGGAGTTGCTGGCCCGCATGCGGACGGCGACGGGCCCGGTCGAGGTCATGGCGGGCACCGCCCGCGACGTGCCGGTGAAGTTCCCCAAGTCGACGAACGTGGCCGCCTCGGTCGCGCTGGCCGTCGGCGACCTGGACACTGTGCGGGTCCAGGTCGTCGCCGACCCGGCGGCGGAGCGCACCCGGCATGTCGTGGAGGCGTCCGGGCCGCACGGCGCGTACCGCTTCGAGGTCGCGCATCTGCCGGACCCGGGCAACCCCGCGACGAGTCAGGTCGTGCCCCACGCGGTGCTGCGCTCGCTGGGGGCGCTCGCCGGGCGGACGGGTCAGATCCTGTGACCGCCGCCGTCCATCTCACGGAGGCGGGTGAAGCGGGTCCGCTGCTGCTGTGCCTGCACGGCATCGGCTCCTCGTCCGCGGCCTTCGTGCCCCAGCTCGCCGAACTCTCCGCGTACGTCCGCGTCGTCGCCTGGGACGCACCCGGCTACGCCGCGTCGCCGGACCCGGACGGACCGCTGACGCTGGACGACTACGCGGACACCGCGGCCGCACTGATCCGGGCCCGCGGCGGCCGTGCCCACGTCCTCGGCGTCTCCTGGGGCGGGGTGATCGCGCTGCGGCTCGCCACCCGCCACCCGGAGCTCGTCGACTCGCTGATCGTGGCCGACTCCAGCCCCGGTTCGGGCACGGACGAGGCCAAGGCCGCGGCGATGCGGGCGCGGGCGGCCGAACTGGCCGAGCGCGGGCCGCGCGCCTTCGCCGAGGCCCGCGGGCCGCGCCTGGTGTCGCCGGGCGCGCCCGAGGAACTGGTGCGCCGGGTCGTCGACACCATGGCGGCAGCCGTCCGGCTGCCCGGCTACGCCCACGCGGCCGAGTCCATGGCCGGCGCGGACCTGCGCGCCGAACTGCCCTCCGTGACCGCTCCCCTGCTCGTGCTCTGCGGGGAGCAGGACACGGTCACCGGCGTCGACGCGAGCCAGGCGCTCGCGGGCGCCGTCCACAAGTCCGCCTTCGTGATCGTCAAGGACGCCGGTCACCTGGCCAACCAGGAGCAGCCGGGGCGCTTCAACGCCTGGGTGCTCGCCCATCTGCGGATCACCGCCGGTGTCCCCGACACCGCGGCCGCCACCGAACAGGAGCTGTCCTCATGCCTCTGACCACCACCGCGTACGACAACGGCGGCGACCTCTCCGCGTACACCGACTCCCTCATCGCGACCAAGGACTCCCGGGTCGCGGACTTCGGCACCCTCTCCTTCCAGGAGAAGGCGGGCCCGCAGTACCGCCGCGGCCAGATCCGCTACGTCGGCTCCGGCGCCACCGGCAACCACGAGAACGACAACCGCATCCTGCCGTCGGGCGGCTTCACCTTCTCCAACATGCTGCTGCCGCCCGGCGCCGAGGGCCCGGCCCACACCCACCACGACGTGGAGGAGGCGTTCTTCGTCCTGGAGGGCGAGGTCAAGGTCGGCATCCACCGCGGCCCCGACGAGGCCGAGTACCGCACCCTCGGCTACCGCGACATGATCGTCGTCCCGGCCGGGGTGACCCGTTCGCTGAAGAACGAGGGCGACACCGACGCCCTGTTCTGCGTCGTCATCGGCACGCAGAAGCCGCAGGTCCCGACCTACCCCGAGTACTCGCCGATGCACGGCGTCACCCGTGACTGACACCGCGGCCGGCGGTGCCCGCACCGTCGTCGTCACCGGGGCGGGCCGTGGCCTGGGACTGGCCATGGCCCGCCGGGCCGGCGCGGACGGCTTCCGGGTCGTCGTCGCCGAACTCGACCCCGAGCGGGGCGAGCGGGCGGCGGCGGAGCTCCGCGCCGAGGGGACGAAGGCCCGCTTCGTGCACTGCGACGTGGCCGACCCCGCCTCGGTGGACGCCCTCGCCGAGGCCGTCGCCGGGTGGGGCCCGCTGTACGGGCTGGTCAACAACGCGGCGCTCGCCAACGGCGTGGGCGGCAGGGAGTTCCAGGACATCGACGTCGCGGTGTGGGACCGGCTGATGACGGTCAACGCCCGCGGCCCCTGGCTGGTGGCCAAGGCGCTGTACCCGTACCTCGCCTCCCCCGGCCGGATCGTCAACATCGCGTCGGACGCCGCGCTGTACGGCTCCCCGCGCCTCGCCCACTACATCGCGTCCAAAGGCGCGGTCATCGCGCTCACCCGGGCGATGGCCCGCGAACTGGGCGACCGGGGCGTCACCGTCAACGCGGTCGCCCCCGGCCTCACCGAGTGCGAGGCCACCGAGACCGTGCCCGCCGAGCGGCACGACCTCTACCGCCTGAACCGGGCCGTCTCCCGCGCGCAGCGGCCGGACGACCTCATCGGGATCGTCTCCTTCCTGCTCGGCGAGGAGTCCCGCTATCTGACCGGACAGGTGATCGCCGTCAACGGCGGCTTCACCATGAACTGAAGCGCAGGAGCACCCATCATGGATCTGGGACTCGCCGGCCGCACGGTCGTGGTCACCGGCGGCAGCTCGGGCGTCGGCCTGGCCACCGTCCGCGCCCTGCTCGACGAGGGCGCCCGCGTCGCCACCTGCGGACGCGACGCCGGCCGACTGGAGAAGGCGGCCGCCGGCCTCGGCGCCGGGCCCGACCGGCTGCTGACCGCCGTGTGCGACGTACGCGACGCCGGCGCCGTGCGCGGCTTCGTCGAGCGCGCCGCCGGGGAGTTCGGCGGCGTCGACGGGCTCGTCAACAACGCCGGGCAGTCCCGGATGAAAGGGCTCGACGACTCCACGGACGAGGACTGGCGCGACGAACTGGAACTGAAGTTCGCCGGTGTGCTCAACCCGCTGCACGCCGCCCGGCCGTATCTCGCGGCGTCCGGCGCGGGCAGCATCGTCAACATCAACGCGGTGCTGGCCAAGCAGCCGGAGACCCGGCTGATCACCACCAGCGCCGCCCGCGCCGGCATCCTCAACCTCTCCAAGTCCCTCTCCGTGGAACTGGCCGGCGAGGGCATCCGGGTCAACTCGGTGTGCCTGGGGCTCGTCGACACCGGCCAGTGGACCCGCCGTCACGCCGCCGCCGGAGGCCCGCTGGGCTACGAGGAGTGGCAGGCGGAACTGGCCGCCGACCGGGGCATCGCCCTGGGGCGGCTGGGGCGGGCCGACGAGGTGGCGTACGCGGTCGTCGCGCTGCTGTCGCCCCGCGCCTCGTACATCACCGGCACCAGCATCGACGTCTGCGGCGGCGTGAGCCGCTCCATCCTCTGAGGAGACACCATGCGTTACGACAACGGAGGCGATCTCCTCGTCGCCGTCCTGCGCGAACTCGGCATCGACACCGTCTTCGGCATCGTCAGCGTGCACAACCTGCCGCTGGTGGAGGCCGTCGACCGCGAGCTGCGCTTCGTTCCGGTGCGCCACGAGGCGTCCGCGGTGAACGCCGCCGACGCCTGGGGGCGGGCCCGCGGCTCGATCGGCTGCGCGCTGACCTCCACCGGCACCGGCGCGGGCAACGCGGCCGGTTCGCTGATCGAGGCGCTCAGCGCGGGCAGCCCGGTGCTCCATGTCACCGGCCAGGTCGAGAGCGAGTTCCTGGGCAGCGGGCGCGGGTTCATCCACGAGACCAAGGACCAGCTCGGCATGCTGGAGGCCGTGTCGGCGTACGCGGCGAGCGTGCCGGACGCCGCGTCGGCGGGCCGGATCCTGCGCGAGGCGGCGCACGCGGCACTCGCCGTCCCGGGCGGCCCGGCCAGCGTGGAGTGGCCCGTCGACCTCCAGTACGCGGCCCAGAGCGACACTCCCGTGGCGCTGCCCCCGCAGGTCCTGCCCGTCCCCGGCGACGCCGGCCTGGCGGCCGCGGGCGCCCTGCTGGCCTCGGCCCGCCGCCCGCTGATCTGGGCCGGCGGCGGCGCCCGCACCGCCCGCGCCGAGCTCACCGCGCTGCTGGAGGCGACGGGCGCGGGACTGCTCACCTCCAACTCCGGCCGCGGCACGGTGCCCGAGGACCATCCGCAGGTCGTCGGCAACTTCGCCACCGCCCCCGCGGCCCGGGCGCTGCTCGCCGACGCGGACGTGCTGCTCACCGTGGGCACCCACTTCCGCTCCAACGAGACCGCCGACTACACGCTGGAGATGCCGGCCGCGCACATCCAGATCGACGCGGACGCGGCGGCCCTGGGCCGCGTGTACCCGGCCGCCCACGCGCTGCACGGCGAGGCGGCCGCCACCCTCGCCGCGCTGCTGCCGCACACCCGGGCCGCCGACGCCCCGTGGACCCGGCGGGTCACGGCCGTGCGCGAGGAGGTGCGCGCCGCGCTGTCCGAGGGGATCGGACCGCAGGCCGCGGTCCTGGCGGCGATCCGCGACGCCCTGCCCCGCGAGGCGGTCGTCGCCCGGGACGTCACCATCCCCTCCAGCAGCTGGGGCAACCGCCTGCTGCCGATGCACGACCCCCGCGACAACGTCTTCCCGCGCGGCGGCGGCATCGGCCAGGGCCTCGGGATGGGCATCGGCGCCGCGCTGGCCCGCCCCGGCGCGCCGACCGTGGTGATGGCCGGCGACGGCGGGCTCGCCGTCCACCTCGGCGAGCTGCTCACCCTCGCCCAGGAACGGCCCCGGCTGACGCTGATCGTCTTCAACGACGGCGGCTACGGGGTGCTGCGCAACATGCAGGACCGCTACGGCGAGCGGCGTTCCGGCGTCGACCTCGTCACCCCCGACTTCGAGCTGCTGGCCCGCTCCTGCTCGCTGCCGTACCTGCGGATCGCCGCCGAGGAGCACGCCGCCCCCGTCCTCGCCGAGGCCGTGGCGACCGACGGACCGGTCCTCGTGGAGGTCGACCTCGCGGCGCTCGGCCCGATGAAGAACCCGTTCACCCCGCCCGTCAGGATCCCGGGCCGGTAGGCCCGGAGCCGGTTCCGACGCAACACCCGTACTGCCCGACTGCCGGTAAGGAGGCACCAGGCCGATGAGCGACAACCCGTCCGAGCTGATCGTCCGCCGTATGACGTGGGAGGCCGAGGGCGTCCTGTCCGTCGAACTCGCCCACCCCGAGGGCAAGCCGCTGCCCGCCTGGACGCCCGGCGCCCACCTCGACGTCCATGTCGGCGGCCAGATACGCCAGTACAGCCTGTGCGGCGACCCCCAGGACCCGGACGTGTACCGGATCGGCGTCCTCAACGAGCCCTCCTCGCGCGGCGGCTCGCGCTTCGTGCACACCACCCTGCGGCCGGGACAGCGCGTCACCGTGTCCGAACCGCGCAACCACTTCGCGCTCGAGGACGCGGCGGGCTACGTCCTCGTCGCCGGCGGCATCGGGATCACCCCGCTGCTGGCGATGGCCCGCGAGGCGGCCCGCCGGGGCGTGGCGTGGCGGCTGGTCTACGGCGGCCGCAGCCGCGCCTCGATGGCCTTCACCGGTGAACTCGCCGCGCTCGGCGGCGATGTCACGCTCGTCCCGCAGGACGAGCTCGGCCACATCGACCTGGACGCGGCGCTCGGCGGCCTGCCCGACGGCACGCTGGTGTACTCCTGCGGCCCGGAGCCGCTGCTGGCCGCCGTCGAGGAGCGCTGCCCGGCCGGTCTGCTGCGGCTGGAGCGGTTCGCCGCGCCCGTCGTGGAACGCACCGGCGACGAGGCGTCGTTCGAGGTCGAGTGCCGCACCTCGGGCGTGACCTTCGGCGTCGGCCCGGACACCTCGATCCTGGAGGCCGCCGAGGCGGCCGGGCTGAGCGTGGACAGCTCCTGCCGCGACGGCATCTGCGGCTCCTGCGAGACCCGGGTGCTCGACGGCACCCCCGACCACCGCGACTTCCTGCTGAGCGAGGCCGAGCACGCGGCGGGCGCCAGCATGATGATCTGCGTCTCGCGGTGCGCCTCCGGCCGGCTCGTCCTCGACCTGTGACCCCTTCCGACCTTCGCACGCCCCTGGAGACACCGTGACCGACCCCGTGAACGGCGCCTGGCCGTACCTGGACGTCCACCAGTCCCGTACGCACGAGCCCACGCCGTACGAGTACAAGCTCGCCGCCACCCTGGAGGAGGTCTTCACCCACGAGGGCCACGAGCTCGCCGACGTGGTGCGCGGCCTCAACGCCCGCCAGGTGCACGCCGCCGACGGCGCCCCCTGGACCGAGGAGTCCTTCCGCGCCGAGATGAACCGACTGGGAGCCTGACCATGACGCTGTCGACGTCCGCCACCGCGGACCACATCTACGCCAACGGCCTGCGCAACCAGTGGCACGCCGTCGTCCCCTCCCGGTTCGTCGCCCCGGGCGGCATGCGCAAGGTGACCGCGCTCGGGGAGCAGTGGCTGCTGTTCCGCCGGTCCGACGGCACCCTGGCGATGCTCGCCGACCGCTGTCCCCACCGCGGCGCCCCGCTGTCGCTGGGCAAACACCTGGGCGACCGGGTGGCCTGCTGGTACCACGGCGTCGAGGTGGAGACCGACGGCACGGTCTCCTCCGTGCCCGGCCTGCCCGGCTGCAACCTGGAGGGGAAGAAGCTCGTCACCTCGCTCCCGGTCCGCGAGGTGTCCGGCGCGATCCTCGCCTGGTTCGGCGACGAGGAGCACCCGGAGCCGGCCGAGCTGACCCTGCCGGACCCGCTGACGGACCCGGAGGCGGACGCGTTCCTGTGCTACGCGGAGTGGGACGTGCCGTGGCGCTTCGCCATGGAGAACCTGCTCGACCCGATGCACGGCGCGTTCCTGCACCACGACTCCCACACGATGTTCGACGGCGACACCACCGCCAAGTTCCGCATCCGGGAGACCGACCGGGGCTACTTCTTCGAGAAGACCGACCAGCGGGGCGTCAACTTCGACTGGGTCGAGCTGTGCCGCACCGGCGTCGACTGGGTCGACCTGTCCATCCCCTACCCGCCGTCGGCGGGCCCCGGCGGGCCGTTCGGCATCGTGGGCATGGCCTGCCCGGTCGACGCGGGGCGCACCGGCGTCTTCTTCTGGCGCTACCGCCGGGTCCAGGGCTGGCAGCGGGACGCCTGGCGCTTCCTCTACAAGACGCTGATCGAGAAGCGCCACTGGGACGTGCTGGAGCAGGACCGCGTGATGCTGGAGGCCATGCCGGCCGACGCCGACCAGCGGGAGAACCTCTACCAGCACGATCTGGGCGTGGTGCGGCTGCGCCGCCTGTACCGGACGGCCGCCGAGGCCCAGTCCGCCTGAAGGCTCGGGGTCCGGGCACCCGCCCGGACCCCGCCGGGGCGCGCCGCCCCGGAATGCGCGCTCCTGTCGGCGGGGGTATCAAAGGAAGACCGTCACCTGATCGGAGCCGAGTGCCATGGACGACTACCCGCTCCTCAACGTCTTCCTCTCGATGCTGTGGTTCTTCCTGTGGGTCATGTGGTTCTTCCTCCTGTTCAAGGTGTGCACCGACATCTTCCGGGACCGCACCATGGGCGGCTGGGGCAAGGCCGGCTGGCTGGTCTTCGTGCTCGTCCTGCCCTATCTCGGCGTCTTCGTCTACCTGATCGCCCGGGGCCGGAGCATGGGCGAGCGGGACGTCGAGCAGCTCAAGGAGCAGGACGCGGCCTTCCGCGAGTACGTCCGCAAGGCCGCCGGCGGCCAGGGCGGCGGCAGCACGGTCGACGAACTGCACCGGCTCGCCGCGCTGAAGGACAAGGGCGACATCTCCCCGGCGGAGTTCGAGCGCGCCAAGGCCCAGGTGCTCGCCGGCGCGGGCGGCGGCCCGTCCGCCGGTGCCGCCGGCGCCACTGCGTCGGCCGGCACCCCCGGCGGACCGGCCCAGGGGGTCTGACGGCGCCGCCCGTTCCGGTGCGCGGCCCCTGGACGCAGGACGGCCCCGCGGCCCCTCGCCGCGGGGCCGTCCGGGCATATGATGGTCCGCCCGGCCGGACCGACGAGAAGTGGCAGGACGCGTGGCGCAGACGGTGAGCATCAAGGAAGTCGCCCGGCTCGCCGACGTGTCGGTCGGCACCGTGTCCAATGTGCTCAACCGGCCGGAGAAGGTGGCGGAGAGCACCCGGATCCGGGTCCAGACGATCATCGAGCAGACGGGGTTCGTCCGCAGCGAGTCGGCCCGCCAGCTCAGGGCGGGCAGCAGCCGCATGCTGGCCATGCTCGTGCTCGACATGGGGAACCCGTTCTTCGTCTCCGTCGCCAAGGGCGCGGAGCGCGCCGCCCGTGACGCGGGCCTCGGCGTGATGCTCGGCAACAGCGCGGGCAGCGGCGACGAGGAGGCGTACTACCTGTCGCTCTTCGCCGAGCAGCGGGTGCGCGGGGTGCTCGTCACCCCCGCCGACCACAGCGGGCACCATGTCCGCGAGTTCGCCCGCCACGGCATCCCGTTCGTCCACGTCGACCGGCTGGTCCCGGAGGCCGACGGCTGCTCGGTCTCGGTGGACGACGTGGCCGGTGGCACCCTGGCGGTGCGCCATCTGCTGGCCGCGGGGCACCGCTCGGTCACCTACATCAGCGGCCCGATGGGCCTGCCCCAGTGCCGCGACCGGCACGCCGGCGCGCTCGCGGCCCTCGCGGAGGCGGGGCTGCCGGCCGACGCGCTGCGGCACGTCGAGACGGCCCGCCTCGACGTCGCATCCGGCATCGACGCGGCCTCCCGCCTGCTCGGCCTGCGCGAACGCCCGACCGCGCTCTTCTGCGCCAACGACCTGCTGGCCCTCGGCGTGCTCCAGTCGCTGTACGCGGCGGGTGTCCGGGTCCCCGACGACATGGCGATCGTCGGCTACGACGACATCGAGTTCGCGGCCGCCGCCGTGGTGCCGCTGACCTCGGTGCGCCAGCCCTCCGCGCGCATGGGACGGACCGCCGCCGAGCTGCTGATCGAGGAGACCGGCGAGGACGCGGCGGAGCACCGGCACCGCGCGATCGTGCTCCAGCCCGAGCTCGTCGTGCGCGGGTCCACGCTGCGCCGCCCCGGCTGAGCCTCGGCGGCCGGCCGTCACCCCCGGCGGCCGCCCAGTGTCGAGTCCCTGACCACCAGTTCCGGCTGGAGCACGATCTGCTCGTGCCGGTGCGCCGCCGCCTCGTCCCCCGTCTCCTCGATCAGCAGCCGCGCCGCCGTGCGCCCGAGATGGAAGGCCGGCTGCCGCACCGAGGTCAGCGGGACGGCCGCCGCCGCGGCGAACTCGATGTCGTCGTACCCGACCAGGGCGACGTCGTCGGGGACGCGCACGCCCGCCCCGTAGAGGCTCTGGAGCACCCCGAGGGCGAGCATGTCGTTGGCGCAGAAGACCGCCGACGGCAGGGCGGCCATGCCCAGCAGCCGCGCGCCGGCATCCCGTCCTGCGGCGGCGTCCAGACGCGCGGCCTCCACCTGCCGCAGGGCGCCGGCCGGCAGACCGCTCTCCGCCAGGGCCAGCAGGGCGCCCTCGCGGCGGTCGCGGCACTGGGCGAGGTGCATCGGGCCGCTGACGTAGACGATCTCCCGGTGTCCGCGCCCCACCAGGTGGCGCGCGGCCAGCGCGCCGCCCGCGATGTCGTCCACGGACACCGAGCAGCCGTCGGCGCTGGGCAGGGCCCGGTCGACGCAGACGAACGGGATGCCGTGGCGCCGGAAGGCGGCGAGGTTGCGGCCGGTGGCGTCCGCGGGCGTCACCAGCACACCGCGGACCTCCTGCTCGCAGAAGAGGGTCAGGTACTCGGCCTCCTCGTGGGGGCTCTCCGCGCTGTTGCAGAGCATCACGCCGAGGCCCGCGTCACGGGCGGAGCGCTCGGCGCCCGCCGCGACGTCCACGAAGAACGGGTTGGCCATGTCGAGGACGAGCATCCCCAGGGTGCGGCTGCGGCCGGCCCTGAGCTGGCGCGCGGACTCGCTGCGGACGTAGCCGAGGCGTTCGATCGTCAGCAGCACGCGCAGCCGTGTCTCCTCGGCGACCGTCTCCGGGCGGTTGACCACATTGGAGACCGTGCCGAGCGAGACGCCCGCCTCGCTCGCCACGTCCTTCATGCCCACGCCGCGCGCCATCAGCCGCCCGCCTGCGCGGGGCGGGCACGGGGCACAGGCGCCGGCGCGGGCGGTCCGGGCATGACGGCTCCTTCGGGGTGCGTGGCGGCCGGGACGAGGACGGGCGGGCGCGGGGCCGGGCGGGTGCGGGGCCGGGCGGATGCGTGTGCGGCGGCGGGGCGGGGGCCGGCGGATGCGTGTGCGGCGGCGGGGCGGGGCTCAAGCCAGATGGAAGACCTCGGTCAGGGGCTTCATCGCCTCGTCGGGAGCCGCGCCGTCCAGCGCCTCGAAGAACCCGCCCATCTCGGCCTGCCAGCGCGCGTTCACGGACGTGGCGGCCATGGCCTCGCGCGCGGCGTCGAAGTCCTCGGTCTCCAGGTATCCGACGAGCAGCCCGTCCTCCCGCAGGAAGAGGGAGTAGTTGTGCCAGCCGGTCTCCGAGAGGGCCGCGCGCATCTCCGGCCACACCTCGGCATGCCGCTCGCGGTACTCGTCGATACGGTCCTCGCGGACCTTCAGCAGGAAGCAGACACGCTGCACTTCGGGCACCGCCCCACGGCTCGTCACCGTCGGGCCGCGCCCGGACCGAGCCGGCGACCCGCGATGAAAGGTTTCAATGGATCACTCCGGACGCTAACCGGCCGGACCCGCAGCGTCAATGGGCAGACCGGGACGACCGCTCGACCGCCGCCCGGCCTGGCCGACTCCACCCCGGAGCGGCACCGACCCCGCGACAGGGCACACCCCTCCCCCGCATGAAACGATTCACACACCCGGACCCCCGCCCGGCTCCGCGCACCCCGCCGAGCACGCCCGGATCGGGGCGGAAGGCCCTCCGGGCCGCCCCGCAATCCCCGGCGGGCGCGCGACGACAGCTGCGGCACCTCACCGCGTTGCCGAATCGCCCGAATACGCCCAGTACGAGGACGACCCTCCGCCTTGCGATGCGTCCCCTGTGCCCTGCGGGCCCGGGGAGGCCCCATGCATCTGACGCCGCACGCTGATCCGCCGGGCCTTGCGGGGCAGCCCTTAGACTCGCCGGATGGCGAAGTACTTCGACGTGCACCCCGACAACCCGCAACGGCGCATCATCGGCAGCGTGGTCGACGACATCCGCTCCGGCGCGCTCGTCGCCTACCCGACCGACTCCTGCTTCGCGCTCGGCTGCCAGCTCGGCAACCGCGCGGCGCTGGACCGGATCAGAACGATCCGCCACCTCGACGACAAGCACCACTTCACCCTGGTGTGCCGCGACTTCGCACAGCTCGGCCAGTTCGTGCACGTCGACAACGACGTGTTCCGCGCCGTGAAGGCCGCGACGCCCGGCAGCTACACCTTCATCCTGCCCGCGACGAAGGAGGTGCCCCGCCAGCTCCTGCACCCGAAGAAGAAGACGGTCGGCGTGCGCATCCCCGACCATGTCGTCACCCAGGCGATCCTCGCCGAGCTCGGCGAGCCGCTGCTCTCCAGCACCCTGCTGCTCCCCGACGAGGAGGAGCCGCTGACCCAGGGCTGGGAGATCAAGGAGCGGCTGGACCACGTGGTGGACGCCGTCGTCGACTCCGGCGACTGCGGCACCCGGCCCACGACGGTCATCGACTTCTCTGGCGGGGAGGCCGAGATCGTGCGCCGGGGCGCGGGCGACACCACGCGCTTCGAGTGACGCACCGGCCCGGCGCACGCCCGCGGGCGTGCGCCGGGACCCCCGATCCGCAGGGCCCGTGATCCCCGGCTCCCCGTCGCCGGCTCCCGGTCCGCCCCCGCAGGGACGGGTCTCGGTGCGTGCGCGGGATTCTCAGTAGGCGACGGGCCAACCGCTGCGCCAGTCCAGGAGATTGACGCCGAGCTTGGGCGTGCCGTTGTCCTGGGCGTCGTAGTAGTGGTACACGATCAGGTCCCCGTCGACGTCCTTCATGACCGACTGGCCGCCGGGGCCGACGACCGAGCCGTGCGACTCCAGGACGGGCGTCCCGCCGTTCTCCGTCATCCGGACACCGTTCCTGTCGGTGTACGGCCCCGTGACCTTGGTGGCGCGCCCGACCTTGACCTTGTACGTGGAGGCGGTACCGGCACAGCAGGTGTCGTACGAGGCGAAGAGGTAGTAGTAGCCGTTCCGCTTGACGACGAACGGCGCCTCGACCGCCTTGGTGCCGGTCGGACGGGAGGCCAGGGAGCGCCGGCCCGTGTCCGAGGCGAGCTGCTTCCCGGTCGAGGGGTCGATCCGGATCATCTTGATCCCGGTCCACCAGCTCCCGAAGGACAGCCACCACCTGCCGTCGTCGTCGACGAAGAGGTTCGGGTCGATGGCGTTGTAGTCGCTGGAGGAACCGGACGTGTACACGATGCCCCGGTCGGTCCAGCTGCCCGGCGCTCCGGTGGCGGAGACCGCGAGTCCGATGGCGGAGGTGTTGGAGCCGAAGGACGAGACGGAGTAGTACATCAGGTAACTGCCGCCGTGGTGCGAGATGTCGGGCGCCCACGCCTCCGGGACCGGCGAGTAGCGCGACCACCAGCCCGGCCGGGACGGGAAGGCGTCCGCCGTCGCGGTGAAGCCGATGCGGTCGGACGAGGTCTTGCCCGAGACGCCTCCGCCCGTGGCGTACAGCAGGTACTGCCCGGACGAGGTCCGGATCATCGACGGGTCGTGGGTGATCACGGACCCGGTGACATGGCCGGGATTCGGGTATGCGGACGCCGTGCCGGGAATCAGTGCGAGCAGCACCGCGGCGGGTAAGGCGAGAAGTGCGGTTCTCCTGCGATACACACGAGCCTCCTGTTCGACATTTCGAACATTGGTCATATATCTGAACGGACCGTAGAAGCGAACCCGTCACGCGTCAACCGCGTGCGCGGCATCGTCCCCGAACATCCACCACAAGAACCTCCTGCGGCGCCTGCTAGGATAGAAAGCGCTTGCCATTACCTGGCACCCCCAACAGCCGCTCCGGACTCCCTGTCGCGCCGGGTCCGGAGCGGTGAGAACCGATGCGCCGCCCACGCCGCGGCGGGCGCCGTGACGCACCGCACCCGCCCCGCCGGGCACACCGCGTCAAGATCAACAATCCGATTACTCACCGTCAGGAGTGACACGAAGAGTAATCGCCCCGAGGGCCGGGGATGACCGCCGTGCACAGCGTTCCCCGCCCTCACTCCGGGATGTACCCATGCGCCTCCCCATCGCCCTGACCGGCGTCGCCGCCCTCCTCCTCGCCCTGTCCGCCGCGCCGGGACCGGCCGCCGCCGCCGTGCCGGGCAAGGCGTGCTTCTGGTCCGAGCCGGGCCAGGCGGGGCACGCCTGGTGCTACTCTCCCGGCGGCTACGCGGAGGCCGGGCCGTCCGTCCGGCGCCATGCCCGGTCGTTCGACAACCGCTCCGGCGGCAGCGTCCACGCGATCCACTTCGGCGACCGGGGCTGCTTCCACCGGGAGTTGCGCGTCGACGACTACGACGACGACTGGACGGCCTGGGCGGCCCGCCTCGACGGCGTGAGCGACACCACGATGGGCTGCGCGCAGGGCTGAGACGACGATGCCACGCCCCCGACCGCGCCCGCCGCGCGCCGTGCTGACCGCCCTCGTACTGCTCGTCTGCACGGCGGCCTGCGCCGCGCCCCCGGCTCCCCCGCGCCCCGACGATGTCGTCAGGGCGGCCCAACTGCGGCTCACCGACGCCTGCCTGACCCGGCAGGGCCTCACCCCGCCCCGGCCCGGGGCCGCTCCCCCGCCGGAACGGGAGGCCCTGCGGGTGAGCGACGCGCTCTTCGGGGCGGGGAGCGCCGAGCTCTCCCTCACCCTGGCCACCGGACACGAGATCCGCGCCCACACCGACGGCTGCCTCGCCGCGGCCCACCGCAGGCTCTACGGCGACGAGCGGGCCTGGTTCCGCGCGTCGGCCGTCGTCAACAACCTCAAGGCCGAGGCCGCGCACCGCGGCACCGATCTCGCCTCCGTCCGCCGCACCCACCGCGCCGAGGTCGCCGACTGGGAGCGGATGCGCGTCCGCGCGCTGCGGCAGGCCGAGACCCTGCTCGACCGGCCGTCCGGCCGGTGACATCCACCCGTACGACATCAGGAGCCACTTTCGTGATCAAGCACCGCACCGCCCTGCTGACCGCCGCCCTGCTGGCCGCCGGAG
This sequence comes from Streptomyces zhihengii, assembly GCF_016919245.1. Taxonomy (NCBI): domain Bacteria; kingdom Bacillati; phylum Actinomycetota; class Actinomycetes; order Kitasatosporales; family Streptomycetaceae; genus Streptomyces; species Streptomyces zhihengii. The sequence continues at coordinate 837,198 of NZ_JAFEJA010000001.1, forward strand.
CCGCGCTCGCCACCACGGGTTCCGCGCAGGCGGCCCAGTGCCCGAGCGGCCACTTCTGCGCCTGGACGGACGCGAACTACGGCGGCCAGCGCGCCAACTGGTCGGGCGACGACCACGACTGGGAGCCCGGCATCCAGGACCTGGACTCGTCCTGGGCCAACCACGGCATCTCCGGCCCGGGCATCAAGGACCACGTCCAGGTGTACGAGAACCCGGGACTGATCGGTCTCGGCACGGTGTGCCTGGCCCCGGGCCAGGAGATCGCGCACGACGGGTGGGGCAACGACAGCGGGGACTCCCACACCTGGACGATGGGCTGCTGAGGGTTCCGCTCCCGCCCGCGCGTGACGCGCGGGCGGGAGCGGGGGCGCGGTCGTCGCGCCACGGCCGTCCGAGCCGGGCCGCCTCGGCCCCGGCCTCCCGGCTCAGCCGCCTCAGCCCAGTCGTACGGTGATCTTCTGGGTGGCGCCGGCCGTGCCGGTCAGGCTGCCGAAGGTCAGCCGCAGCGATCCGCCGGTGGCGGCCGACGCGACCGTCCCCGGGCGGGACAGCACGGCGGCGACCGGCCGGTTCCAGGTGACCGTGAGCGAGGTCGCCTGCCGCGCGGGATCCGCCACGCACACCACCGCGGTGCCGTTGCCCCGTTCCCGCACCGTCACCGCGCACGGCGCGCTCGCCGTCAGGGTGCCGGCCGTCCCGGCGGCGAAGAAGTTGGCCGCGGTGAAGCGGGCCGACGGCACCCGCACGCCCTGGACGTCGCCCGTGTTGGCGAGCACCTGCATCCAGGAGTTGTCGGCGGCGCGCTGCGCGGTCCTCGCCGCGGACGCCCCGGGCAGCATCTGGTAGGCGTAGGCCGCGTTGACCGGGTCCGTGCCGTGGTCGGCGAGGAGTGTCAGGTAGCGGCGGGTGACCGGGGTCGTCGCGCAGGTCTTGTTGATGTCGCTCCAGCGCCCGGTGCGTGCTTCCCGCAGGCCCCTGACGCCCGCGGTGCCGCCGAGCACATAGCCGCCGAAGCCGCCGATGTGCGCCCAGCGGGCGCCGGTGAGCGGGGCGGACCAGGGCGCGGCGGCGGGCATGGCCCTGCCGTCGACGGTCAGCGGGTGGGCCCCGTTCGCCCCGAGGTTGCGGTTGTCGATCACCGACTCCACGGCGGTGCCGTCGGTGCAGGTGATCCCCGCGCCGAGGCACACGACGGTGTCGTCGACGAAGAACCAGGACTTCTTCGCCTGCAGCGTGCTGCCGAGCCCTCGCAGGTGCTGCCCGATGCCGGCCATGGTGCCGTCGGTGGCGCCGCCCACCCAGTCCACGGCGGGACGCGACGCGCCCCAGTCGCCGCCCGCGGCGTCGGCCAGGCGCTTGGCGGACGTGGTGGTGCCGGGCAGCCGGTAGGGGTCGACGGTGGCCCAGAAGGCGTCCGAGTACTGGCCGTTGCCGTAGGTGTCGCCCCACCAGTAGAGCATTCCGCTGCCGGTGTGCCAGCCGCGCAGGTTCTCGGTGTTGCCGGTCTCGTAGTGGGTGATGCGCCGCGAGGCCATGCTGAGGGACGCCGTCCAGGTGGGCCGCCGGTGGACGGCGCGGTCCATCGCCGCGAAGAGCCGGTGCCCGGCCGGCTGCCCGGCGGCGGGGACGGAGGTGTCGTTCTGCACCCCGGCGAGCCAGGCGAGCGAGGCGAGGGAGAGGGTGCGGTCCTCCAGGACGGGGCTGTAGTGGTCGCGGCGCATCCAGCCCTTCACCAGGCCGCGCCAGCGCGCCCGTTCCGCGCTGCTCGCGCCTTCGGCGAGCAGCACCACGGAGGCGAGGATGCCGTGCCCCCGGGTGTGGTCGTCCTGCTGGATCCCGCGCGGGTCGGACAGCATGATGCCGCGGCTGATGCCGCGTCCGCTGACGCCGTCCATGATCAGCCCGTTGTGGATCAGCGGCGCCCAGGCGTGCTCCACCGCGTCCAGCACGATCTGCCGGGCGGGGTCGGTCACGGCATAGGGCGAGCCGGTGAGCAGGGCGAGGAGCAGTCCGATGCCGCCGAGCAGCACGGCTCCGTAGCTGCCGGTGTAGGGGACGTAGGTGTGCTGGACGAAGGACCCGTCGGTGTAGAGGCCGTCGCCTGTGCTGACGTACGGGAAGACGGGCGAGAGCGCGTCCCTGGCGAGGGCGGTCTTGGCCGGGTCCTGCCCGACGACGCCGCGCAGGGCCAGCACGCGGCAGAGGTCGACCCGGTTGGCGCCGGTGCTGGTGCCCGTGTAGGAGGCGACGGCGGAGTCGGGGACGAAGTGGTCCACCGCGGCGCAGTAGGCGGCGAGCCGGTCGGCCGGGATCGCGTCGTACATCAGCACGCAGAGGTCGAGCAGGCGCTGGGGCGCGCCGATCTGCCAGCTCCACCAGTTGCCGTAGGGCGCCTGGGCGGCGTTGTAGGCGCGGTCGTGGAGGTGGTCGAGTCCGGTGAGGATGCCGGCGGCGAGCGCGGGGTCGCCGGTGAGGCCGGTCCCGGCGCGGACGTAGGCCTCGGCCATGGTCCGCAGCCGCGTGTAACTGTCCACCAGGCGGGCGGAGTAGCCGTAGGACTCCGTGTCCTTGTCCGGGTCGGGGTCGCCGAAGTCGAGGTCGGGCCAGAGCCATCCGGTGGCCGGCGCCATGGCGCCGAGGTGTCCGGCCGCCTCCGTGCCCAGTTCGCGCAGGCGGGTGGCGAAGGGCTCGGCGGTGGGGCTGAAGCTGGTTCCGAGGACGAGGTCGCGCCAGACGGCGCGCAGCGCGGCCCAGTCGTCGGCGGTCGCCGCCGCGGCGTCCGGCGACGGCGGTGCGGACGGGGCGGCAGAGGCGGACGGGGCGGCGGCGGCCTGGCCGGCGGCGCCCAGGGCGAGCGCGGCGCCGCCGGCGGCGTGCAGTACACCGCGGCGGGTCCAGGAAGGGGTCATCGGGTCCTCCGGTGGCGGGAAGAGCAAGTGACCGCTTTCTAGCAATGGACAAGTTTTCAATCAATGGATACGACACGATCAATTTTCGATCCTTCGGGATCGTTCGATCAGATCGGGTGCCGGAAGGGGACGGACCGGGACATGCCGATACCGGCCGCCGGGTCCGGCGGCCGGTATCGGCGCGACTGCCGGCAGGGGCGCCGGTACGGAGGGAGCCGTCCGGTCAGCGGCGCAGCAGCGCCAGTTCGCGGTTCATCTCGGCCAGGAAGCGGACCACGACGCGGAGTTCGGCGGGGGTGAAGCGCCCGCGGGCGGCGTCGGTGCCGCGCGCCAGCGGCATGAAGTAGTCGCGGGCCAGCTCCTTGGCCGCCTCGGCGTAGTGGAGGTGCACCACCCGGCGGTCGTCGGCGGAGCGGACGCGCCGGATGTGCCCCGTCCGCTCCAGCCGGTCGAGGCAGGCGGTCATGGCGCCCGAGGTGAGGTTGAGGCGCTTGCGCAGCCGGCCGGGCGTCATGGGCTGCCCGGCCTCGGCCCCCGCATCGGCGTCGCTCTCGCTGTCGGCGTCCAGGATCGCGATCAGCGCCTGGACATCCGTCAGATGCAGCCCCTGCGCGTGCGCGAACTCCTGGGCGATCCGGTTGAACTCGCCGTTCATCCTGCGCAGCAGCACGGCGAACTCCTGGAGCCCGGTCGGGTCCGGAGCGGGGAGCGGGGAGGGGAAGCCGTCAGTGGTGCGCATCGACCCAGTCTAATATTTCTCTACAACGGACAAAATCGACCATCAAGGCATTTGACCAGGATACCGTCCGGAAATCACCGGGCCCTGACCGGGCCCGGCGACGTCCGGCTCATGGACAGGGGTGTTCCGCGTCCCCCCAGGTCCGGCGTACGTCGCCGCGCGCGACCGTTCCGCACAGCAGCACCGTCCGGGCGCCCCCGACCCCGCCGCGCTCGACCGCTATCAGCTTCCGCTCGCTCACCCGCCCGCCGCCCGCGGCGCCGTGCGCCTCGATCCGCCCGGTGGCGCCGTCGACCCCGCCCCCGCCCAGGCCCTGGTAGAGCACCGCCTGGAGGAGGCTGCGGTCCAGCCGCTCGTCGTGGCCGCCGGTGCCGCGCCACGCCTGGTCGACGCCCTCCGCGAGATAGCGCATCGCGTCCCAGGCGAGCGCCACATGGGCGTCCTGCCGCATCGCCCCCGTCCGGCTGCCGTGGTCCCCGGCGTACGTGCGGTCGTACGCCGCCAGGAAGGCCGCCGCCTCACCGCTGACGTCGGACAGGGCCGGGGCGCGGCCGTGCGAGACGTAGTACAGGCTCAGGCCGCCGAAGACCTCCCAGGGGCGCCGCTCCTCGGTGAGGGCGTTGGTGACGTCGTCGCCGCCGAGCACGGCGAGCCGGGGGCAGTCCCGGGCGTCCCGGCTCAACTCCTCCAGGAACAACTGGAAATGGCTGCCCCGGCCGGCCCACACCACGGCCGTGCGCGGCTCCTCGGCGACGGCCCGGCACACCTCGCGGGCCAGGTCCTCCACCGCCGCGACCTGCGTGCCGGACGGCGCTCCGGGCAGGGCCGAGGGCTCGGGCGAGTCCGTCGGCGTGTACAGCAGCGACTCGGTGCGCGACGCCCCGTACGCGGCCCGGAAGGCCGAGGCGAGGCTGGCGCTGTACGCGTCCGACGGGTCGGCGACCAGCCGCACCCGGACGGCCGGCCCGCCGTCCGTCATGGGGGCGTGCGCGGCGAACGCCGCCATGACCCGCCCGGCGCGGGTGTCGGTCGGCGCGGTCTGGTAGTAGTGACCGCCCTGGCGCAGCAGTTCGTCGGCGGTCCCCGAGGTGCCGACCATCGGCAGCCCGGCGGCGTCGAAGATGCGGATCGCGTCGTAGGTGCGCCGCCTGCTCTGCCCGAAGCCCACCACGCCGACGATCGAGCGGTCCCGGGCGGCCAGTTCGACGATCCGGTGGGCGACGGCGGGCGCGTCCCGGAAGCGGTCGCCGGCGTTCGCGGCGAGGACGCGCAGCGGGACGCGCTCGCCCGAGCGCAGCGCCTGGGTGTTCACGTATGCCTGGGCGAGGGCGAGCCCGCGCAGCTCGGCGAGGGTGCCGCCGCGGACGGGGTCCTCGGCGTCCTTGCCGCCGCTCAGCGGGCCGAAGTAGACGACGGTCCGGGCGCCGGGCCGCGGGTCGTCGCCGTCGCGGCCCGCGAGTTCGCTCTCGACCTGCTTGTTCTGTCGCTCGATGCGCTGCAGCACGTCCCGCACGGCGCGCTCGCTGTCGCCGGTGGAGAACGACGCCGCGCCCTCCGCCACGCCGACGCACTGCCCGTCGGTGCCGAGGAACGTGGACCCGAGGCACGGGTCGGGGCCCGTCGGGTCGAACGGGACACCGGTGACCAGGCCGCCCACCACGGCCAGGGCCAGCAGGCCCCCGACGGCGGCCACGCCCACCTCGGTGCCGGGCCCCCACCGGGTCGCCGGCGGGGCGAGCGTCGGCCAGCGCCCCAGCCAGTAGGTGGCCGCCTGGTCGTCCGCGGCCTCCTCGGCGACGGGCACCACCATCCCGGAGGGCCGCCCGGGCGGGGTGCCGCGCTGGGCGATGTTGGCCAGATCGGCGCCCGCCGCGGCGAGTCCGGGCACCTCGATGTCGGGGATCCGGCTGGCGAGCGTGCGCACCCCGGCCGCGACGGCCACCACCGAGGTGCACCGCAGGTCCTCCATGGCGGCGCGCAGTTCCCGCAGGAAGCGCTGGAGGCTCGACTCGGCCGGACCCGCCTCCTCCACCAGGATCACGAAGCGGCTGACGCGCCGCCGGCGCCACGGACCGAAGAGCCGCTTGCGGGCCGCGGCCTCCAGATCGGCGAGGAGCGCGTGCACCAGGATGCGGTCGAGCTGCTCGGGGTCGCCGTCCGGTCCGCCGCCGACCAGGTCGACGGCCGAGCGGAAGAAGTCGGACGGCGGTGTGCCCTGCTGCTGGCGCACCCACTCCGCGTACCAGCGCCGTCCCCCGGCACGGCTCCGGCCCAGCATCCGGCGGCCCGCCCGCCGGCCGTACAGGGCGCGCGGCAGGCGCTGGAAGAGCGGGCCCGCCACGAAGTTCCACAGCAGTTCGAGCAGGGTCCCGCCACTGGCCTGGTCCCGGCCGCCGAGCCACCACAGGCCGCGGGCGAGCCCGGAGACCTCACGGTGCGCGGCGTAGCAGTGGTCGCGCAGTTCGCCGGGGCGCCGCTCCATCAGGCCCTCGACGGCGGGCGCCGTGACGACCGCGCGCAGCAGCCGGTACGAGGGCAGCCGCAGCCGTCCGGTGCCGCGCGGCATGGTCGCGTCGAGCTGGTAGGCGATCTGCTCGTAGAGGTCGAGCGGCGGCGCGGCCGGGTCCGCCGAGGCCCCGTCGAGGTAGGCGTGCGGGGCGAGACGCCCCTCCCGGCCGCGCAGCCGCGAGCGCAGCCCTGCGACGATACGGCGCCCGGCCTGCCCGTCGCCCGGCTCGCTGAGCAGCACCACCGGCACCCTGCTGCGGGTACGGCGCGGCTGCACCACGAGCGTGTCGAAGGCGTCGACGAATTTCTCGACGCCCGGATAGGCCGGCACCCGGCTCTGTTCCCCCGCGGACATGACGTCTCCCCCTTCACGTGATCACGTGAGCGTCAAGGGTCGTGCCCCGCGCGGACGCCGCGCAACCGCCCCGTCACAGGACTGTGGCAGACCCTTACGATGGCGATCATGGTGGAGTTCGAGCTGTGCGCGGCGTCGGCCGGCGACGTCGAGACCCTGGCCGGGATACGGGCGCAGGCGATGCGGCCGGATCTCGAACGGCTGGGCCGCTACGACGACCGGCGGGTGCGGCAGCGCCTGCGCGACGCGTTCGTGCCCGCGCACACCTGGACGGTCCGGGTGTCGGGCGCCCTGCTCGGCTGTGTGGCGCTGCGGCCCGAGGGCGACGGCTACTGGCTGGAGCACTTCTACCTGGCGCCCGAGCTCCACGGCCGGGGCGTCGGCTCCGCCGTGCTGCGCGGGCTGCTGGCGCGCTGCGACGCCGAGAACGCCACCGTGCGCCTGAACGTGCTGGTGGGCAGTCCGGCCGCCCGGCTGTACGCACGGCACGGCTTCACGGTCGAATCCTCGGACGCGGTGGACGTGTTCATGGTCCGCGTCCCCTCCCGTGACGCGGCCTCCGCCGGTGAAGCGGTCCCGGCCGTGACCGGACCGGCGGCGCGCTGAGCAGCGGCGGGCGGCGGCGGGCGGGAAGACGCGCACGGCAGGCAACCGGAGCGGGGCGGACCGCGTCATCCTCTGCGATGAGACCGCCCCCGGACTTCAGGAGACCACCGTGAGCGAGAAGGCGCGCAAGCTGTTCGACGCGCTCGACCTCGACGGCGACGGGACGCTGACCCGGGCCGAGGTGATCACGGCGCTGCGCACCAAGGGGCCCTCCCTGGCCGCCTCGGGCGATCTGCCCTTCTGGGGCGTCACGGACGCAGACGGCTCCTCGGCGCTGTTCGACGCCGCCGACCAGAACGGCGACGCCGTGCTGACGCCTGAGGAGTTCGCCTCGGTGGTGAACCGCCGGTTCGGCTGGAGCTGACCCGCCCCGGCCGCACGGCGCCCTCCCGGGCCCGGCCGCCGGTCAGGAAGTGGCGCGCTCGGGGGTACCGGTGTCCGCCAATGTCCGGGCGAGCTCCGTCCGGGCGAGGGCGAAGACCCCGACGGCGACCAGCGCGACGCCGCACGCCTGCGGCACGGCCCACCAGCCGGTGCGAACGTGCTCCTCGTACAGGGTGATGCCCAGGGCGAGGCTGACGGTGGCGTCGCCGAGGGTGAGCGCGGGCTGGGAGGCGACCAGCGGTCCGGCCTGCATGGCGTGCTCCAGCAGAAAGAGCGCGCTCGCGCCGAAGGCGGCGAAGCCGTAGGTCTGCCAGGTGGTGAGGAAGGCGGCGATGCCGTCGTCGTCGAGGATGTGCATCGACTCCTTCATCAGCGCGGCGGTGACGGCGTAGCCGATGGCGGTGGCCGACGCGAGGCACGCCGCCCGGGCCCGCCCCTCGGGCTGCCGCAGCGCGGCGGCCACGAGCAGGGCCATGGCGCCCGCGCACACGGTGAGGGCGACGATCCAGCGGTCCAGCGGCACCTGCGTCCGGTTGCCGGACGGGTCGGCCGCCGCCAGCGCGGTCGCGAGGCCGACGACGACGGCGGCCACGGCCGCCCAGGCGCGGGCGGGCAGTCCGGTGCGGAACATCAGCGAGGCGATCATCAGGGCCAGCGGCAGTTCGAGGACGAACAGCGGCTGCACGATCGTCAGCGGTCCGGTGGCCAGCGCGACCGCCTGGCAGACGCCGGCCGCGACGACCGCCACGATCCCGGCCAGCCACACGGGCCGGTGCAGGAGGTCGAGCAGCAGCCCGGCCCGCAGCCCGTCCGACCGGGGCACGCTCAGCGCCGCCTTGCGCTGGAGCACGGTGGCGAGGGCGTTGCTGAGCGCCGCGAGCAGTGCGAACAGGACCGGCAGCAGCAGATGCACGGTGATGGCCTTCCCGGGTCGAGGTACCTGGCCGGCGGCCGTGGGGGCGACGGCCGCCCGGTACACGATGGGCCGCCGCGGGGCGGGCGCCGCGGATTGCTCCGACAGCGGGCACGGGCACGGGGCGGGAGGATTGCCGGGGCGGGGGTGCGCCGGGGACGGGGGTGTGCCGGGCACGCGCGGGACTCACGGGGCGGGGCGGCGGCCGGTCCGCCGGGCGGACGCCGGGGCGTTCGTCCAGACTCGTAGGTGAGGGGGAGCCCGGTTCCACCGGTCGTCTGTGAGGTCCGCCCCGTGCACGACGTGCCCTTCTGGCTCTGGGTCGTCTTCGCCGCCACCGTCCTGGTCTCGCTGACGGTGGATCTCCTGGCGCACCGGGAGGCCCATGTCATCGGCTTCCGGGAGGCGGCGGCCTGGAGCGGCGTGTGGGTGGGGCTGGCCCTGGTCTTCGGCGGGATCGTCTTCGCCGTGGTCGGCACGCAGGCGGGGGTCGAGTACTCGACGGCGTGGCTGCTGGAGAAGAGCCTGTCGGTCGACAACCTCTTCGTCTTCGCCCTGATCTTCGCCTACTTCAAGGTCCCGCGCGCCTACCAGCACCGGGTGCTGTTCCTCGGCGTCCTCGGGGCGCTGGTCTTCCGCGGGATCTTCCTGGCCGCGGGTGTGGCCGTGGTCAGCCGCTTCACCGCCGTGCTGTTCGTCTTCGCCGCGATCCTCTTCTACAGCACGTACAAGATCCTCACGGGCGAGGAGGAGAGCTTCGATCCCGGCAGGAGCTTCGCCGTGCGGGCGCTGCGCAGGGTCGTGCCGGTGACGGACGACTACGCGGGGGCGAAGTTCTTCGTGAAGGAGGCCGGGAAGCGGGTGGCGACCCCGCTGCTCGCCGTGGTGGCCGCGATCGAGGCGGCCGACCTGGTCTTCGCCGTCGACAGCGTGCCGGCCGTACTGGCGGTCAGCAGCGACGCGTTCATCGTCTACACCAGCAACGCCTTCGCGATCCTCGGTCTGCGGGCCCTGTACTTCATGCTGGCGGGGCTGCTGGACAGGTTCCACTACCTGAGCAAGGGCCTGGCGCTGATCCTCTCCTTCATCGGCGTGAAGCTGATCCTCCAGGCGAGCCACGAGCTGTTCAGCACCGCCGTCCCGGAAATCCCCTCGCTCGTCAGCCTCGCGGTGATCGTGGTGGTGCTCGGCGCCTCCGTCGCGCTCAGTGTGCTGCGACCACCGGAGGGCGAGCCGGAGGGCGGCCGGGAGGCCGAGGAGGAGCGCTGAGCTCCGGGGCGGCGTTTCCCCGGCCACGGGGAGTTCAAAAGCACGCAAAGCGGGCGTAAAGTGGCTGTATGTCCGACAAGCACGCGGCGGCCTCGCAGTCCGGGCATCTCTGCCCGTCCTGCCACAGTCCGCTGCCCGCCACGGTGGAACGGCACAAGACGATGGGCGTCTACGTGCCGGTGTACAGCGACGGGCCCTGCGACAACAGCGCCTGCTCCCGCGACGCGGCCCCCGCGCCGCCCGCGAAGACGTCCGCTCCGCCGCCGGAGGAGGGCGACGCCTGACCAACTCCCGCGCGGTTACCCGTCCCCGCGGGGGCGCGTTCCGTCGCGGGGACGTTCCGTCGCGGGCGTGTTCCGTCGCGGGCGTGTTCCGTCGCGGGCGCGGGCGGCATCATGTCCTCGCGCTGGCGCATGCGGCGGGTGTCCCCGCAGGGGCGCGTCGGGATGCGTGTCCCGCGCGGGTTGTAGCCGGTCTCCATCGGCTCGTGCACCGACGCGTGTCCCGCGCGGGCGCGTGCGCGGGGCGCGCTACACGGCGGAGGCCATCCGCAGGGCCGCCTCCAGCCCGTCCTCGGGCGCGCCCGCCGCGCCCTCGGCGAACGCCGCCTCGTAGGCGGCGTCGCCGGCGGCCTCCCGCGCCCTGCGCTCGCACTCCCGGCGCAGCGGCGCGAGTTCGGGGGTGCCGCGCTGCGGATGGCCCGCCGCCCTCCAGTACGTCTCGCTCGTGCCGCTGACCAGCGCGGCCCGCTCCCCCTCGCCCAGGGCGGCGAGCGCCGCCGCGAGGACGTCGAGGCCGAGGGCGACACCGAAACCGTCACCGAGGCCGCGCTTGCCGATGAGCATGGACCGCGCGTGCCGGGCGGCGGCGCCGGGGTCGCCGGTGAGCAGCATGATCAGCGCGAGCTGGTAGTTGACGTAGGCCCGGGTCCAGGACTCGCCCAGGTCGCCGCAGCGGGCGCGCAGGTCCCGCGCCGCGTCGCCCGCCTCCGTCAGCCGGCCGGACGCGGTGAGCGCGAACACCCGCACCAGCAGGCAGCGGGCCCGCGCGCCCGAGGCGCCGGACCCGTCCTCGCCCCACGGCCGGTCCCCGGCCTCGTCGAGCGCGGCGCCGACCTCCCGGTAGGCGGCTTCGGGGCTGCCGGTCAACAGGCCGAGCAGGCCGGAGAGATAGGCGGCGTCCAGCCTGTCCTCCACGTCGCCCCACCGCCGCGCGGCCCGGGTGCACTCCGCGCTGCGCTCGCGCGCCGGGCCGTACTCGCCCTGGAGGGTCAGCGCGACGCCGAGCGCCCACAGCGCACGGGCGTGGTGGGGGCCCGTGCCGGGGCAGCGGGCCAGCGCCGACTCCACGAAGTGGCGCGCCTCGGGCAGATGACCGCAGCAGGCCCAGAAGAACCCGACCGTCCCGGCGAGTTCCAGCGCGCCCTCCGGATCGGCCTCCAGCAGGTGTTCCAGCGCCGTGCACAGGTCCGTGTGCACGGCGGCGATGCGCCCGTACCAGTCGGCCTGCGAGGGGCCGAGCCACTGCGCGTGGGCGCGGCGGACCAGGCGCAGACAGCGGGCCGCGTGACGGTCGGCGACGGTGTGGCGCTCCCCCAGCGCGTCCAGCCACATGCTCCCGTACTCGCGCACGGTGTCGAGCATCCGCAGCCGGGGGCCCTCCCTGCGGACGACGGACTTGGCGGCCAGCGCCGTGAGCACCGCCGGGACGGAGGCGGCGTCGAGCGGGCCGTCCGCGCACACCTCGGCCGCCGCGCCCGCGTCGAAGGGGCCGCGGAAGACGGACAGCCGCGCCCACAGCAGCCGCTCCGCCGGTTCGCACAGCTCATGGCTCCAGCCGACGGCGGTCCGCAGCGCGCGGTGACGCCGCGGCCGGGCGGGGTCGTCGCTCTCCAGGACGTCGAACCGCGTGGCGAGCCGGTCGCGGACACCGTCGATGCCGAGGCGGGGGACCTGGGCCGCGGCGAGTTCGATGGCGAGCGGGATGCCCTCCAGCCGGCGGCAGATGTCGTCGACCGCGGCAACCGCGGTGTCGGGCAGCGGTTCGCCCAGGGCGTGTTCGGTGCGCCGGCGGAAGAGTTCGGCGGCGTCGGGGCCGCCGGCCGGCAACGGGTCGAGTTCCAGCACCTGTTCGCCCGGCAGGCCGAGCGGCTGCCGGCTGGTGACGAGCACGGTCAGCCCCGGGCAGGCGGTGAGGAGATCGGCGACGAGGTCGGCGCACGGGCCGACGAGGTGTTCGCAGGAGTCCAGCACCAGCAGGGTCTCCTGCGGGGCCAGCCAGGCGCACAGGGTGTCCGCGGGCATCCGGGGCGTGTGGTGCGAGAGGTTGACCGCGTCGGAGACCGTCGCGACGAGCAGCCGGTCCCCCTGGAGGAAGCCGAGATCGGCCCAGCGGACGCCGTCGCGATGGGCCTTCTCGTCGACGAGGGAGGCGGCCCGCAGGGCCAGCCGGGTCTTGCCGACGCCACCGGGCCCGGCGACGGTCACCAGCCGGTGGTCCGCGAGCGCGCGCACCAGCTTATCCGACTCGGCCCGGCGGCCCACGAACTCGTTGGTCTCGGGGGGTAATTGCCTGTGCACCACCCGTGCAGTGTGCCCCATACCCCGCCCGCCACTCGCCCGGGCACCGCGCGGTGCGCCCCGCAGCCGCGGCCGTCGCCGGCCAGGTGCGGGGCAGGGGCTGTCCGACGCCGTCGCCCCGGCGGTGGAACCCGCCCGGAACGCGCCGGGTCGGGGCGCCCCGCGGCACGCACCCCACCCGCCCGACACGGGCGGTCCACCAGCCGCCCGGCAGCACCGGCCGGCACGCGACCACACCGCACTCCGGACGGAGCCGCCGGGGGCACGCGGAGGCCTCTGCTCACGGCGCCCGAGGCCCTCGGAGCGCACCGGTCCGTCGCCCCGTCCCCGGCGCGGACGCCGGGGACGGGACCGGACGGGCCGGGCTGTCTCAGCCGGACAGGTGGGACAGGGTGCGCTCCAGGCGCGGGAGGTGGGCCGCGGCCGGGCCGTCGCCCAGGACGGAGACGTCGGCCATCAGGGCGCGGACGCGCCCCGCCGCCTCGGCCGGGAGGTCGAGCTCGCTCTCCGTCCAGGCGGCGCGCACGACGCACCGGACCCGCTCGTCGAGCGCCGGCTCGCCGAGGGCGGCGAAGGCGGGAGCGGCGCGGTCGAGCAGGGCGAGGGCCTCCCGGCGGACGGCCGCGCCGTGCTCGCGGGCGGCGATCGCGGCCGTGAGGGCCGCGTCGGAATCGGGGCCGTCCGCCGCCCCTTCGCCCTCGTCGTCGTCGGCGTCCTCGTCAACGCCGTCGAGGCCGTCCAGGAGCAGTTCCGCCGTCTGCGTCCAGGTGCGGGCGCGCTCCAGGAGGTGGGACGGCTCGTCGCCGTCCGCCACGGCCGCGAGGGCCTCGTCCATCAGCGAGCGGGCCGCCTCCGGCTCCCCGTCGCCGGCGTGCAGCCAGGCGAGCGAGCGCAGCGCCCGTGCCAGCAGGACCGCTTCGCCGACCGCACGCCACAGGTCGATGGCGCGGCGGTAGGCGGCGACGGCCTCGCCGGTCATCCCGGCGGCCGCGAGGCTCTCGGCGGCGAGGGTGGCGGCCTGGGCGTGGGGCCGGTCGTCGTCCCAGCCCTTGGTCACGTCGGCGGCCAGCAGGTACTGCTCGGCCGCGCCCCGGTGGTCGCCTAGGTCGCGCAGGCAGCGGGCCAGGGTGTCGCGGGCCCGGACGGCCGCGTCGTCGCCGTGTCCGACGAGGGCCGGCAGGGCCGGCAGGGCCGACTCCAGCACCTCGGCCGCCTCCGCCGAGCGCCCGGCCCCGGCGTACGCCTGGGCGAGGGTGAGCCGGGCGAACGCGCCCGCACCGTCCGAGTGTCCGGCCTCGTCGAACCAGTGCGCGGCCTCCAAGGCGTGTTCCGCGCCCTCCGCCTCCTTGCCGTCCTGGGCGAGCAGGGCCTCGGCGAGGGTGAGCCGGATCCTGCCCAGCCGCTCGGGGTCGGCGAGTTCGGCGCCCAGCACGAGCGCCTCGCGGGCGAACTCCTCGGCGTCCGCCGGGTGCCCGAAGGCCATCCGCAACTGGGCTCGGCGGGTGAGCGGTTCGGCCGCGTCCCAGGGCCGGTCCGCGTCGGTGCAGCGGCGGACGGCGGAGGCGTAGAGGGCGTCCGCGCTCTCGCCGTCCCCCGTCTGCCAGGCCCGGTCGGCGCGGATCTGCTCCGCCTCGGCGACAAGGTCGCTGACGTCGGCCGCGGCCCCGTACTCCTCGACGAAGGCGGCGAGCGCCGCCTCGAAGCGGGCGTGGGTCTCCCCGTGCTCGTGCCCGTCCTCGTCGGGGGCGAGGACGACGGCCAGTCTGGCGCCCGTCATCTCGGCCGTGGCGATCCGCCGGGTGCGCTCGGGGTGGGCGGTGTCCAGCGCCCGCGCCGATCCGGCGGCGGTGTCGAGCAGTCCCAGCACCTCTTCGGGGGCGGCGCCGCCGTCGAGGGCTGCGTAGACGGTCCGGAGGTCGTTCAGGGCCGCGCGGCTCTCCTCGCCCGCGGCACGGAAGCCGGCCGCGACCTCCTCGAACCCGGCCCTGGCGTCGGGGGCACCGGCGCGTCCGGCCGCCAGGGCGCGGTGCTCGCGCAGTTCGACGGCGAGGAGTGCGTCGGGCTCCGTGCCGGTGCGCTCCAGGGCGGCGCCGACGCGCTCCCACAGGGCCGTCGTGGCGGGGTGCCCGGTGGCGCGCAGCTCGCGGGCGCGGGCGACGAGTGCCGTGACGTCCTCGCCGGCGATGTCCGCGGCCGCGGGCACCACGGGAGTGGCGACGGGCCGGACGACGGGGTGCGCGGTGCCGACGCCGAGCGGCAGCCGGTCGGTCAGGGGCTCGGCCTCCAGGCGGCGCCGGAGCCAGGAGGAGACCGCGTCGTTGCCGTTGCGCCGGTCGAAGGCGGCGGCGAGCGAGGCGGTCAGGGCGGCTAGCGCGTCGTGGAGTTCGCCGACGGTGTGCGGGCGTCCCTCGTAGGGGACGGCGGGCTGCCCGGCCAGGCCGAGGGCGACGAGCCGGCGCAGCAGCACGAGGGCGCCGCCCGAGAGCTGGAGCCTGGTCCAGGGGTTGCCCGGGTCCCCCTCGGTGCCGAGGTGTGCCGCGTGCTCGGCCAGCAGTTCCAGGCCGCGGGCCTCGTTGCCGGTCAGGGCGCAGAACTCGATGTGCTTGCCGACGGAGGCGAGCAGGCTCTCGTTGCCCTTGGCCATGCGGTAGCCGCGCAGATGGTTGGCGCGGGCCTCGTCGAGGCGGCCGGTGCGGACGAGCGGCAGCAGCGAGAGCGCGAGGACGCGGTGCGGTTCCTCCATGCAGGCGGTGCTGCCGTCGAGGACGGGCGCCCAGGTGGCCAGGGCCCGCTCGTCGTCGCCCTGGTCCACCCGGTAGGTGCCCTGGTCGTTGAGCTCGCAGGCGTGGCAGTTGGCCATGCTGTCCCGCTCCGCCGCCGTCCAGGCGGCGAAGGCGGTGGCGGCCCTCGCGGTGTCGCCGACATGGTCGGCCAGCTCGAACTCGGCCTGACGGACGGCGCGTTCGCTGTGGCCGGCGGTGCGGTAGCGGCGCTCCATCTCGGCGAGCCACTTCTCCATCGTGGCCAGCGGCATCTCCGGCAGGGTGATCATGCCGGAGCTGACCCACTTGAACAGCCAGTGGAACGTGTGGGTGTCGTGGGCGTCGAACGCCGACGGGTCCTCGTCCCATTCACGCATCAGCCGCGCGAACGGGACCATCATCTTGCCGCGTTCGGTGCTGTACTCGTAGGCCTGGATCACGCCGAACAGGGCGGCCCGGAGCAGATCGCGGTCGCCGGACGCCTCCGCCGCGGCGACCAGCTCCTCGCCGCGCGCGTTGCGGAGCGGCCCGTTGGGCGCGGACCTGTTCTCCCACAGGGCACGGCGGATCTCGTCGGGGGTGGGGGCGCTGGTCACTTGTCGTCCTCCTCGGCGGCGGCCGGAGCGGGGGTGGTGGTGTGGGTGGCCCATTCCAGGAGCCCCAGGAACGCCCGGTTGAGCAGGGAGGCGTCCGAGGGGCGCAGCGGGCGCTGGGACATCAGCAGGGCCTGGCCGTAGAGCGACTCGACGGCGGTGCCGGCGAGTTCGGCGTCGGTGACGGCCGCGATCCGGCGGACGAGGGGGTTGTTGTGGTTGAGCACCAGCCGGGCGCGGGGCGCGGAGCCGCGCAGGGCTCCGAGGATGTCCGTCCAGAGGCTGTCGGCGCTCTCCTCGGCCGCGGCGCGGTCGCGTTCGTGCCGGGCCTCGCGGTCGTCGAGGAAGAGCGCGGGCACGGTGACGGGCTGGAAGGCGCGCAGGGCGACGTCGCAGCCGAGCGCGTCGAGCCTGGTCCGGGCCGTGGCGAGGAAGCCGGCGAGGGCCAGTTCCTGGCCGGGGTCGACCGGGTCGAGGTGGGCGGTGACGGCTCCGGCGTCGAGCTCGCCGACGGTGACGCCGTCCCGGACCTGCGGGAGCAGGGCGATCAGGTCGGCGTCGTAGGTGTATCCGCCGTTGACGACGCCGAGGCCGTGCGCGGCGGCGATCGGCGAGACCTGGCGGAACTCCTCCACCGTGCGGGTGAAGTGCACCCGGGGGTGGGCGCGGACGAAGTCGTCGAGGGTGGTGCGGCCGTCGGTGGTCTCGAACGGCAGCCAGGGCAGCATCAGCGCGAACAGGTCCGGGTCGTGCCGGGCCATGGACTTCACACCGAGGTGGTGGACGCCGAGGAAGGCGGCGAGCCGGTCCGGGTCGCCGGCGGCGAGCTCGGCGAGCCAGTCCCGGATGCGGGCGCCGAGCGCCTCCCGTACGGCGGCGAGGGTCTCGTCGTCGTAGAGGTTCTCGCGGGAGGCGGTGGGGCGCAGGGTGTCGGTGTCCAGGACGACGCGGACGAAGAAGGCCCAGTCGGGCAGCAGGTTGTCCGCGCGGTCGGTGAGCAGCATGCCCTTGAGGTACACCCGGTGGGCTGCGCGGCCGGCGGGGCTGGTGGCCTCGGGCAGGACGTAGGCGACGCCGCGGACGCCCGCGACGGGCAGGTCGAGGTCGATGGAGTCGAGCGGGGTGAAGCCGAACTGGCGCGCGCAGTGCCCGGCGAGGGCGACCCGGCGGGCGGTGGGCGTCGGGTGGGCGCGGTCCCAGACGGCCGGCCGGTCGGTCAGCGGGCGGCCGGTGACGCCGGGGCCGCTGAAGGTGACGTCGTACGGCAGGAGGGAGCCGTAGTCGGCGGCGAGCTGGGCGACGCGGTCGGGGGCCGTCCACTCCTCGGCGCCGGGGCGCGGCTCCAGGCGGACGGTGGTGCCCGGCTCGGGGCGGGCCTCGTCGGGCAGGGTGCGCACGGTGTACGAGCCGTCGTCGTTCGCCAGCCACTCGACGGGCGGTTCGCCGGGCTCGCGGGCCGAGCGGGTCACGACGCGGATCTGGCGGGCGACGACGAAGCAGGCGAGCAGGCCGATGCCGAACTGGCCGAGGAACTCCGCCCGGGCGCTCTCCAGGGAGTCCCGCTTGGAGCTGCGGCCGATGGTGGCGAGCAGGGTGTGGACCTCGTCGGCGGTGAGACCGACGCCGCTGTCCTCGATGACGACGGCGTCGCCGGTGGCGCTCAGCCGGATCGTCGCCGGGGCGGCGGGATCGTGGGACCGGCGGGCGGTGACGGCGTCGACGGCGTTCTGCAGGAGTTCGCGGACGTAGACGCGGGGGCTGGAGTAGAGGTGGTGGGAGAGCAGGTCGACCAGACCGCGCAGGTCCACCTGGAAGGAGTTCACCGCGGGGTCGCCGGCGGCGTCGGGCGTGTGCAGAGTCATGGGCATGAGGGGGCTGCCGCACGGCCGGCACCGGCCGCGGGAGCGGGTCGGGCGATCGCGGGGTCCCCCCCTCACGATGCGCGATGGGCCCGGCCCTGGCCTCGGCCGGAGCACACGAAGGCGCAGGTCGAGCAGGACTCGGTAGGTGATGACCATGGTAGGGAGCCCCACCGACAATGCCCAGGGCTTTGTGCGCCGGAACGGCGGAGCCGCCCGGCCGGCCCGGCGCGCGTGAGGCGCGCCGGGCCGGGCCGGGCGGCGGGTACGAGGCCGGGCCGGGCCGGGCGGCGGGTGCGAGGCCGGGGTCGGGCCGCGCGTACGAGGCCGGGGTCAGGCGGAGTTCCTGATGCTCTCGAAGATCCGGGCGAAGCCCTCCTTGCCGTGTCCGGCGTCGATCTGACGCCGGATGAGCCGCTGGACCATGGCGACGGCGTCGTCGGCGACGCCCTGCTCGGCGCCGGCGGCGAGGATGTCGCCGAGGTCCGAGAACTCCAGGCTCTGCTGCCCCGGGACGGTGTAGTCGCCGCCGTCGACGATCTCGGCGTACCCCTGGAACCCGCCGGTCATCGCGCTCAGCCAGGGCGCCGCCAGCGCGGCGAAGTCGGTCGCCCGCACACCGGCCGGGGCGACCATCGCGGCGCCGTGCAGGAAGCCGGCGAACATCACGTACATACCGGCGAGCAGGGCCAGGTCGTACAGCGACGCCATGCCCGCGTCGTCGCCGAAGTACGTGGCGTCGCCCCACAGTTCCAGCAGGGCGCGGTGCTCCTCGAACACCGGCGCCGATCCGCTGTAGAGCAGCGCGGCGCCGGGGCCGCCGATCATGGCCGGCACCGCCATGATGCCGCCGTCCAGGTAGGCGATGCCGTGGGCGGCGGCCCAGGCGCCGAGTTCGCGGGACTGCGCCGGGGAGTGCGTGGTCAGGTTGACGACCGCCCGGCCCGACAGCTCGCCCGCCAGCGGGTCGAGCACCTCGTGGACGGAGGCGTGGTCCAGCAGGCAGACGACGACCGGGCCGCCGGGCCGGATCGCCTCGGCGGCGGTGCCGGCGGCGACCGCGCCGCCCGCCACGAGCGCCCCGGCCCTGCCCGGCGAGCGGTTCCAGACCGTGGTCCGGTGTCCGGCGCCGACCAGCGCGCCGGCGAGCGCCGTGCCCATCGCGCCCAGTCCGAGAACGGTGACCGGGGTGTTGGTTTCGGTGGTCATGTTCGGGTCTCTCCCGTGATTCCGTGTATTCCCTGCATTCCAGGGGTTCTTCGCTTCGTGGAGAGCCTCTCGCGCGCCGGTAGTGTTGACGAGTACGCACTAAATAGTCGGATACTCACCTTCCGGTAAGTGACCCTGGGGGAACGATGGCGAGCACGGGGCGGCGCGGTCCCTATTTCTGCGGAATCGACGCGGCCATGGATGTGGTCTCGGGGAAATGGAAGTCGCTGATTCTCTGGGAACTCCAGGCCCACGGGCGGCGGCGGTTCGCCGAATTGCGGCGCGGGCTTCCGGGCGTGAGCGAGAAAATGCTGGCGCAGCATCTCCGGGAGATGGAGGAGGACGCTCTGGTGCACCGTGAGGTGTACGGCGAGGTGCCGCCGAGGGTGGAGTACTCCCTGACGGAGCACGGCGTCACGCTCAACGCCGCCCTGGAGTCCCTGGCGGGGTGGGGTTCGGCACGCATCGAGCGCATCGGGGCGGAGCGGCTCCACGCGGGGGCCGACCCGGACGCGGGGGCCGAGTCGGACGCGGGGGCGCCCGGCGGCGGTGCGGCTCCGCGCGCGGGGGCACGGAGCGGCGGCGGTGCGGCGGCCGACGCACCGGTGCGGTGAGGCAGGGTCAGTTGTCGCGCCGGGACCTGCGGAAGGCCGTCACGGCGAGCAGCGGGAAGCACAGCACTCCGACGAGGCCCGGCAGCGACGCGGTGGAAGAGGCCCCGGCGCCCACCAGGCCCGAGAGCAACTGGGCGGCGGCCAGGGCGCCGAGGGCGGCGTAGATCCAGCCCGTCCACGTGGGGTCGTTCGCGGTGCCGCTCCCGCGGCGGGTCGTGGTGAGGTGGTGTCGGTCCATGCATGGTCTTCTGCCCCGCCCGCCGCGTTTCAGCGCCGGGACGCCCCGGACGGGGCGTGCGGGCGGGGCCGGGCGCCGTACCCGCGCTCCGGCGTCCGCCCTTGCGCGCCGCCCGAGATGACCCCGCCCGGTGTCACTCCGTCCGAGGTCACCCCGCCCGGTGTCACTCCGTCCGAGGTCACCCCGCCCGGTGTCACTCCGTCCTGCGTCACTCCGCCCGGGTCGGGGCGACGTCCCCCGTGACGGCCGGCGAGCCGTCCTCCAGCCGCGAGTGGACGAGCAGGCGCAGCGGCTCCGCCGCGTCCGGCGGCAGGTCGGCGGGGGCCGTCACCGTCCAGCGGGTGCGCAGGACCGCACCGGCCCGGACGCGTTCGTCGTGCACCGCCCGGCGGGGTGCGACCTGCCAGCCGGCGGGGGCGAGAAGTTCGGGGCGCACGGTCACGGCTGCCGTCGCGGTCACCGTGGTGACCACCTCCACGGGCCGGCCGGGAGCGACGGCGACCCTGCCGCCCCCTGCCGTCAGGACGGCGGCGCCGAGCCTCGGGTCCTCGGTCCGCCACGCCTGCCAGGCGCTCACCCCGACCCCGCCGCCCCCGTCCCGCACGGGCGTCAGCCGCAGACCGTCGGTCGTCACGGGCCGCTCCAGCAGCACCCGGTTGAGGACGCCGCGCTGCGGGAGGGCCGGGGTGCGGAGCTGGCCCGGGAGTTCGGCCCAGCCGCCGTCCGGGGTCCGGTGTTCGAGCGTGTAGGAGTCGGGGGTGCGGACACCGCCGCCGTCGTCGTAGAAGGAGACCCGGATGTCCGACACCGGTACCGCCACGCCCAGGTCGACGGCGAGCCAGTCGGTGGCCCGCGGGCTCTGGTAGTTCGTCCAGCGGGAGGGCGGGGTGTCGATGTGGAGGTCCTGGCCGTCGACGGCCCTGGCGGGGCTGTCGAGGGCGAAGGTGTACGAGGCGCTCGCGGCCGGGTAGCCGCTGCGGGCGACGTTGGCGAGGTCGTCGACGAGGTGCGGCAGGGCCGGCCGGCGGCCGGCTCGGCCGACGGGGAGCCGCACCGGCCGCAGGTCGGGCTGCCGGTGGATCCGCCGGCCGTCGAGCCAGACGGTCAGCCCGGCCCCCCGGTCGTAGGCCGTGCCGTCCCTGTCCCACAGGACGGTGAGGTTGCGGCCCTGGTAGGGCAGGTTCTCCACGGCGAAGCGGTCCCAGGCGGCGGGCGCGAGCGGGGCGATCTCGACCTCGGCGCCGGGCTGCGGGCGGATGCCGAGCAGTCCGGAGAGCACGAGGTCGTTGAAGGTCGAGTGGTTGTAGTCCTCGCTGTGGCCGCGCCCGTCGTAGATCCAGCGGTCCTCGTCGGGGTGGTGCGCCTCGGCGATGTACGGGGAGCCGTTCTTGCGGTGGGTCAGCGCGTAGGAGCGGAGCGCGGCGACGTAGTCGCCGGGGCCGATCCAGGGCTGCGCGGGGTAGTCGATGAGCAGGTTGGCGAGGGCGGTGAGGGTGTGGCTGGTGGAGAACGGCCAGCTCGGGCCGTTCCACCGGCAGCAGCCGTCGAGGGCCTCGTGCATGAACCAGGGGCTGCGGCGCTCGACCGTGGTGGGGCCGTAGGGCGCGTGGAAGCCCTGCGGGTCGGTGAGCTGGGCCCAGGCCTCCGCGTTCTCGGCGGGCGCCATGTGGAAGTACCAGGGGACGAAGCCGATCTGCTCGCGGTCGGCGATGCGCCGGCGGTCGGGGTTGCCGTCCCGCATGACGTGCTTGTAGAAGCGGTCCCGCTCGTCCCACAGCAGGCGTTCCTGGCTGGTGCGCAGGGCTTCCGCCCGGCTCTCGTAGCGGCGGGCGGCATCCCGGTCCCCGGGCCCGGAACGGCGGCGCAGCAGGGCGGCGATCGCCTTGGCGTCGCCGTACTGGTAGGCGTTGAGCGTCGGCCGGAATCCGTCGCCGCCGTGGTAGGGGTCGTCGCTCTGGTAGGAGCTCGCGGTGTACTCCATGGCGTCCCAGACCGGGGTCTGCCAGTAGAGGCCGAGTTCCTCGTCGAACTGCGGCGCCCAGCCCTCCCACTGGCGCTGGAGTTCGGGCAGCCGGTCGACGGCGAAGTCCCAGCGGCCGTCCGCCGAGGCCCGCGCGACGACGGCGTCCGCGATCCAGAAGGAGTACTGGTGGGCCCAGTCGGTGGTGTTCTTGTTGAGGAAGTCCGTGGCGGGCTTGGGGCCCGCGCCGCTGCCGCGCAGCCAGTAGTCGATGTAGTCGTCGAGGTAGCGGCTGTCGCGCAGCCAGCGTGCCTCGCGGATGTGGTGGGCGGCCGCGGCGACGATGCCGCCGTTGGGGGCGGAGTAGCCGACGGGGCCGAGGAATTCGGAGAGGATCCAGCCCTCGTCGGGTCCGGTGTACTTCAGCGCGTGCTTCACCACGCGCCACCGGTAGTAGTAGGTGTCCCTGATCGCCTCGTCCGGCAGGTCGACGAAGGGGATGTTGGCCTCGTACCACTGGGGTTCCACGACGTCCCCGAGCAGCGCCCGGTGGTCGAGGACGGAGGTGCCGTCGCCCACCGGCGGGTAGAGCGAGGCGGCGGACGCCCGGACGGCGCCGCCCGCGGCCCGGGCGGTGTCGCGGCCGGCCGCGGTGGCCGCCGGGGCCGCGGCGAGGGCGGCGGCGCCCGCGGCGACGGCGCCGGTCTGCAGGAACTGTCGTCGGTCGAGGGGCATGCGGGTGCTCCGTCTCTGCGTGCCGGTGCGAAGGACGCGGAAGGAAGGGGGAGGTGCGGGGGGCCGGCCGGGGGCCGGTACAGCCGGTGCGGGGGGGCCGGTCGGGGGCCGGTACAGCCGGTGGGGGCGCGCGCCCCGGACCGCTCGGGACCGCTGCGCCACGTGCGGGAGCGGGCGCGCGCCCCGGACCGCTCGGACGCGTGCGGGCACGGGCGCGGCGCCACCCGGACCGCTGGGGCGGGCGCGGGACCGCTCGGACGCGTGCGGGACCGCCACCCGGACCGCTGGGCCGCGTGGCGCTCGGGCCGCGTGCCGGAGCGCGGCCGGGGCCGGTGCGGCGGGTGCGGGCGCACCGGCCGCACCGGCCCCGGTGGGTGGGCCGGAGGCCTACGGCTGCTCCTGGCGGTGGAGCGTGCCCACCTCCTCCGCGGTGAGCGCCTTGTCCCAGGCGTGGACCTGGTCGACGGCGCCGTGCCAGAAGTCGACGTTGTTCCCGCCCCACTTGGCGCGTCCGACGGCCAGCGGTCCGGTGCTCACGTCGGCGGGGCCGGCGGCCGCGGTGGCGGCCAGTTCGCCGTCGAGGTAGAGGCGGATCTCGCCGCCCTCACGGACGCCGACGAGGTGGTACCAGCGCCCGGTCTCGGGGGTCGTCTCGACGCGGGCCCGGTGGGCGCCGGGGGTGCTGAAGGCGAAGGCGCCCTGGCCGTACTGGAGGTAGAAGGGGTTCTCCTGGCGGCGTCCGTCCTGGCTGAGCGCGGTCGCGTAGTTGGACGGCACGGAGTCGAGCTTCACCCAGGCGGCGACGGAGTAGTCGCCGGTGGTGTCGAGGACGGGGCCCTCGGTCTGGGCGAAGGCGCCCTTGCCGTCGAAGGACAGGCCGCTGCCGCTGACGCCGGGCGTCCAGGCGGTGCCTTCGCCGAGGTGCAGGGGAAGGGCGTTCGGGCCCGAGTCCTTCGCGGTGGTGCCCTGTCCCTCGTCGAGGGTCCAGGAGCCGCCGCCCTTCAGCGCGTCGCGGTCACCGGCGGCCGCGCCGGCGGCGATGACCTTGTGGTTGATGTCGCGGACCCGTGCGGGGTCGACCTTGATCTCGCGGCGGTCGTAGGTGTAGAGACCGTTGAGTTCGTTCTCCAGGTCGGAGATCTGGGTGTAGACCGATCCGGAGAGTTCGGCGCCGGCGGCCTCCAGGTAGAACTTCTCGGTGTTCTCGACGTACTTGCGGGTCAGCGCCTCCTTGTCGGCGACGCCGCTGTAGATCACGGTCGGCGTGCCGGGCCACATGTGGCCGGGGGTGCGCAGGGTGAATCCGCCGTGCTCGCCGTCCATGGCCGCGCGGGTCCCGTCCGGGTAGGCCGGGTCGGTGTTGTTGTAGTCGTGGTGGTCGATGATGTCGCCGCGGCCCGAGTCACCCTTGGAGTTGCAGCAGTTGACACCGCTGTGGGCGTTGATGACACGGGACGGGTCGGCGGCCTTGACCTGGTCGGTGATCCGGCCGGTGGCCTCGCGGTCCCACTCGCCCCAGCCCTCGTTGAAGACGATCCAGCCGATGACGGACGGCGAGTCGTGGTGCTGGCGCATCATCTCGCGGCCCTGGTCGACGAAGGCCTTCTGGCCCGTCTCGTCGGTGTAGTTGCCGGAGACGAAGTCCTGCCAGACCAGCAGTCCGAGCTTGTCGGCGTGGTAGAACCAGCGGGCCGGCTCGACCTTGATGTGCTTGCGGACGGCGTTGAAGCCGAGCTTCTTGTGGGCTTCGAGGTCGAAGGCGAGGGCCTTGTCGCTCGGCGCGGTGTAGAGGCCGTCGGGCCAGAAGCCCTGGTCCAGGGTGGCGAGGGAGAAGACGGGCTTGCCGTTGAGGACCAGCTTCGGGTAGCCGCCGACCTTCTCGACGGCGATCTTGCGCATGCCGAAGTAGCTGTCGACGCTGTCGGAGGACCTGCCGTCGACGAGCTTCACGTCGAGGTCGTACAGGTACGGGTCGTCCGGGCTCCACAGGCGCTGGCCGGCCACGGGCAGGCGCAGTTCCTTGTTGGCGGGGCCGCTGATCCGGCCGACGACCTTGCCCCTGGCGTCGCGTGCGACGGCTTCGACGCGGGCCTTCGGGGAGGCGGTGCCGGACTGGACGGTCACCGCGAGGCTGCTGGTGTCGATGTCCGGTGTGGTGACGATGTCGTCGATGGCGACGTCGGCGACCGGCTCCATCCAGACGGTCTGCCAGATGCCGGAGGACTGGGTGTAGAAGATGCCGCCCGGGTTGGTGGACTGCTTGCCCATGGGCTGGTTGGCGCCGCCGGTGTCGGTGACGGCGACGACGATCTCCTGCGGTCCGCTGCCCTTGAGGGCGTCGGTGACATCGGCGGTGAAGGCGTTGTACCCGCCGGTGTGGTCGGCGACCTGCTTGCCGTTGACGAAGACGCGGGCCCGGTAGTCGACGGCGCCGAAGTTGAGCTTGAGGCGGTTGCCCTTGCCGACCTTCCAGCCGCCCGGGACGTTCACCAGCTTGCGGTAGAACATGTGGTCCTCGTGCCGCTCGATCCCGGAGAGCTGGGACTCGACCGGGAACGGCACGATGATCTTCTCGTCGAGGCTCTTGCCGAAGACGGGCTGCTCGCCCGCCTCGGCGCCGCTGAACTCCCAGGGGCCGTTGAGGTTCTGCCAGGCGCTGCGCACCTGCTGCGGCCGGGGGTACTCGGGGAGCGGCTTCCTGGTGTCGACCTTGTCGCCCCAGGAGGTGGTGATGCGGTGGGTCGAGGTGTTGCGGGCCGAGCGGACGATCTCGGGCACCGTCTCGCCGCCGGCGGTGAGACCGCCCTTCCCGTCGTAGGTCACGCGGACGGACTGGTTCTTCTGGATCGGCTCGCCGAGGGTGACCACCAGGGAGTTGCGGTCGCCGCGGGCGGCGGCCACGGACTTCACCGGCATGGCGGTGGTGTCGGCCTCGATCGTCAGGTGCTCGGCCAGGCCCTTGATGCCGGCCACCGCGTTCTCGAACCGCGCCCGCAGGGTGCGGCCGTCCTCGCCTACGGTCAGCTCGACGGGGTAGACCTCGAAGTCGGCGGGCGGGGTGAACGCCGACTCCGGCACGAGCTGCTTGGGCAGCGTGGGCGTGGACCAGCGCAGGAACATGTTGGCGCCGCCGACGTCCTGGAACATCTCCATGCGGAAGTCGACCTTCTGGCCCGCCGTCAGCCGCACCGGCGCACTGGTCTGTTCCCGGTCCCAGTCCCCCACCCAGTGGTCGATGACGGGCTTGCCGTCGATGAAGAGGCGGAAGCCGTTGTCACCGATGCCGTAGAAGGTGTAGTCGCCGGTGGTCGGCGCCTCGATGCTGCCCGTCCAGCGCGCGGTGGTGTGCTCGGCCGAACCGGTCAGCGTCTCGAAGGTGGTGGTGAGACCGGGGAAGTTGATCTGCGGGTCGAGCGAGGTGCCGCCGAGCTCGGCGAAGTCCCGGGCTCCGGGCGCCGACATGGCGAAGTACTCGCCCTTGAGGCCGTGCACCTCGATGGCGGCCCTCTCGGAGGAGGACGCGGACGCGAAGGTGCCGGCGGACGGCTCGGCGGCCGCGGCGGTCGGCAGCAGGGCGCTCGTGGGCAGCACCAGGGCGGCCGCGGTCAGCAGCGCCCACAGTCTCGTGCGGGAGCGGGTGTGTCGTTGTGTCATCGAATCTTTCCTCGTACAGAGGGGATCGGAGCCGGACGGGCAGGGGGCCGGGCCGGCCGAGGAGCCCGTGGTCACGACGGCTGGACGCCTCGCGCCCCGGCGGACCGGGCCGCCGGGGGCGACGGGTGACGGACTCCTGCCGAGGGCATGGCACGGCCGGACACCGGTACAGGGGGTGCCGGGGTCCGGTGGCCGCCGGACGCCCCCACGGGGGAACGTTTCGGCGATGGCCATTCCAACGATGGAAAAATGAGGTGCAGCGGAATGACAGCACGCCTCCCGGCGGCTGTCCAGACCCCCTGCACCGACGAGTTGGAACACCGGCTCCGACCGGTCGCCACCGGGGCAGGACACGGTTTCGTCATGTACGCGAAACGTTCCGCAGAACTCTTGCCACCCGAGCTCCGGCACCCTTATAACGTTGGAAAGCCGAAGCCGCCGAAGCACTCATGGCGGCTTCGCGCCCCGTACTTCGCCGCTCCGGGCGGACGGTTCTCGTCTGCCGCGCACCCGGGCCGGCAGGCTCCGTCCACTCACCTTCCCCGTCAGACCGCACGCCACTCGGCGGTGCTGTCCCCCCGCCAAGGAGTGTCCTCAGATGACCCTTCCGCAGAGATCACGCACGTTCGCCGTCGCCTGTGCGCTGGCCGCCGCCACCGCGCTCGCCGTGTCCGGCTGCGCCAAGTCGGAGACCTCGGACAGCGCCGGCGGCGACAGCAGCCAGGCCGCCCAGGCGGCCGAGACCCCGGCGGCGTCCTCGGGCGACGGCTGCACCCTCGAGACCTACGGCGCGCCGAAGCTCGACCTGAAGGACGCCGTCGTCGGCTTCTCCCAGTCGGAGAAGGAGGCCAACCCGTTCCGGATCGCCGAGACCCAGTCGATCAAGGACGAGGCCGCCAAGCTGGGCGTCAAGAAGCTGCTCACCACCAACGCGCAGTCCCAGCTCTCCAAGCAGATCAGCGACATCCAGGACATGCTCTCCCAGGGCGCCCAGTTCCTGATCGTCGCACCGCTCAACTCGGACGGTCTGGAGCCCGCGTTCCAGGCCGCCGCGGCCAAGAAGGTGCCGGTCCTCACCATCGACCGCAAGGTCAACGCGACCGCGTGCAAGGACTACCTGGCCTTCCTCGGCTCCGACTTCGTCGAGCAGGGCAAGCGCGCGGCCGACGCGATGATCAAGGCCACGGAGGGCAAGGGCAAGGTCGCCATCCTCCTCGGCTCCTCGGGCAACAGCGTGACGACCGACCGGACCAAGGGCTTCGTCGACCAGGTGAAGGCCCAGGCCCCGGGGCTGGAGATCGTCGCCCAGCAGACCGGCGAGTTCGCCCGCGACAAGGGCCAGCAGGTCATGGAGCAGCTCATCCAGTCCAAGCCGGACATCACCGCCGTCTACGCCGAGAACGACGAGATGGCGCTGGGCGCGGTCACCGCGCTGAAGGCGGCCGGGAAGAAGCCCGGCAAGGACATCAAGATCGTCTCCATCGACGGCACCCGCAACGCCGTGCAGGCCCTGGTGAACGGCGAGCTCAACGCCGTCATCGAGTCCAACCCCCGGTTCGGCCCGCTCGCCTTCGCCACCGCGCAGAAGTTCTACTCCGGCGAGGGGATCCCCGAGGACGTCATCATCGCGGACCGCGCCTACGACGAGGGCAACGCCAAGGCGTCCCTCGGCGGAGCGTACTGACGGCTCACCGGCCCGGCGGGCACGCCGCGTCGTACAGAACACCGGGCGAGCCGGGCCACACGCCGGCCTGCCACGCTCCGGGCCGCCGCGGTGCTCTCTTCCCGCGGCGGCCCGGGCCCCACCTTGCACGATCGATTCCGGAAGGCCACGTGAATGGCACCCCCCGAAGCGGCAGCGTCCGCGGCGACCGGCACACAGCCGTCGGCCGCGCCGACGGTGCTGGAGGCCCGCGGCGTCGGCAAACGCTTCCCCGGCGTGGTCGCGCTCGACGACGTCTCGTTCTCCCTGCGCGCGGGTGAGAGCCACGCGCTCGTCGGCGAGAACGGCGCGGGCAAGTCGACCCTCATCAAGGTTCTCACCGGCGTCTACCGCCCGGACGGCGGCGAGTTGCTGCTGTCGGGCGAGCCGGTGTCCTTCGCCCGTCCCTTCGAGGCCCAGCAGGCGGGCATCTCCACGATCTACCAGGAGGTGAACCTGGTACCGCTGATGAGCGTGGCACGCAACATCTTCCTCGGCCGCGAACCCAGGACCCGCCTGGGCCTGATCGACTTCCCGCGGATGCACCGCGAGGCCGCCGAGCTGCTCGGCGGGTTCGGCGTCACCGTCGACCCGCGCCGGCCGCTGCACACCCTGGGCATCGGCACCCAGCAGATGGTGGCCCTCGCCCGGGCGGTCTCCGTCAAGGCGCAGGTCGTCATCATGGACGAGCCCACCTCCTCGCTCGAACCGCGCGAGGTAGAGACCCTCTTCCGGGTCATCGGCGACCTGCGGCGCAAGAACATCGCCGTCGTCTACGTCAGCCACCGGATGGACGAGCTCTACCGGGTCTGCGAACGGGTCACCGTGCTGCGGGACGGCAAGCACATCCACACCGGCGACCTGGCCGACCTGGACCGGGTGCAGCTCGTGTCGATGATGCTCGGCCGGGAGATCTCCGAGGTGCGCCGGCACGGCGTGACCAGCTTCGGGGAGGAGGGGCACGACATCGCGCGCACGCCCGTGCTCACCGCCGACAGCCTGTCCCGCAGGCACCAGCTCGACGGCGTCTCGCTGGAACTCCACCCCGGCGAGGTGCTCGGCCTCGGCGGACTGCTGGGCTCCGGCCGCAGCGAGACCGCCAGGGCGCTGGCCGGGGCGCTCACCCTCGACTCGGGGGAGATCGCGGTCGGCGGCGCCCGCGTCGGACGGCTCACCCCGGCGGGCGCGATCCGGGCCGGGATCAGCCTGCTGCCGGAGGACCGCAAGGCGGACGGCATCGTGCCCGGGCTCTCGGTGCGGGAGAACATCGTGCTCGCGGCGATGCCCCGGCTCTCCCGGGCCGGCATCGTCTCCCGGGCGCGGCAGGACCGGGTCGTCGACATCTTCATGAAGCGGCTGCGCATCAAGGCGTCCAGCCCGGAGCAGAAGGTCGGCGAACTGTCCGGCGGCAACCAGCAGAAGGTGCTGCTCGCCCGCTGGCTGTGCCTGGAGCCGAAGGTGCTGCTGCTCGACGAGCCCACCCGCGGCATCGACGTCGGCGCCAAGGCCGAGGTCCAGGCGCTCATCGACGAACTGGCCCAGGAAGGGCTGGCGGTGCTGCTGATCTCCTCCGACATCGAGGAGCTCGTCGAGGGCGCCGACCGGATCGTGGTGCTCCGCAACGGCGCCACGGCGGGCGAACTGACCGGCGAGCAGGTCGGGGAGCAGTCGCTGCTCGCCGCCCTCGCCGACCACTCCCCCGCCGCGCGGCCGGCCGGCGACACGGACGTGACCGCCCCGGCCGGCACCCGCCAGGACGCCGCACCCGACGCCTCCGGCGGCCCCGACGGCGCCCCGGGCACCGGAGAAGACGCAGGCGCCGGAGAAGACGCGGGCGCCGGCACGGCCGCCGCCCCCGACGCGCACACCCCGGCCGGATCCGCGGCCGGCAAGGAGGACCCCCGATGACCACCCAGGCGACCGCGCCCGCGGCGCCGGCCCGACGATCGTCGCGCCCGAGCGTCCCCGCGTGGTTCCAGGAGTACGGCGTCTACGCGGCGGTCGCCGCGCTGCTGCTCTTCAACGCGGTCTTCACCGACCACTTCCTCACCACCGACAACCTCCGCACCCAGCTCATCCAGGTCGCCCCCATCGTCATCGTGGCGCTGGGCATGGCCCTGGTCATCGGCACCGAGGGCGTGGACCTGTCGGTCGGCTCCGCCATGGCGCTGGCCGCGGCGCTGCTGCCGCTCTACCTCGGCTACGGACTGGTCCCGGCCCTGCTCATCGCGCTGCTCGCGGGCGCCGTGGTCGGCGCGGTGAACGGCGCCCTGGTGTCCGTCGTCGGACTGCAACCCATCGTCGCCACCCTCGCGCTGTTCGTCGGCGGGCGCGGCATCGCCCTCGTCATGGCGGACGGCCAGCTCAAGCAGATCGTCAACCCCGACCTGCTCGCCCTCGGCACCGGCAGCGTCCTCGGCGTCCCGCTGGTGGTGGTGATCGCCGCGGCGCTCGCGCTCGCGGTGGCCTTCCTCGTGCACCGGACCACCTTCGGCCGCCAGATCGTCGCCATCGGCGGCAACCGGTCCGCGGCGGCCCTGGCCGGTCTGCCCGTCAAGCGCGTCCTGACCGGTGTCTACATCCTGTGCGGTGTGCTGGCCGCGCTGGCGGGCATCCTCGCCACCGCCCGGCTCACCGCCAGCGACCCCTCGTCCCTGGGCAACCTGATGGAGCTCTCCGCGATCACCGCCGTGGTCGTGGGCGGGACCCCGCTCAGCGGGGGCTCCGTGCGGGTGCTGGGCACCGTCGCCGGAGCGCTGCTGATGCAGCTCCTGCGGGCGACGCTGGTCAAGCACGACCTGCCCGACTCCACCGCCCAGATGGCCCAGGCCGCCATCATCATCGCCGCCGTCTACGTCGCACGGGAGCGCCGATCCCGATGAAACTCTCCTCGTCCCTCGCCGCCTCCCCGGCGGGCGGCTCCGCGCCCCCATCCCCCAAGGCCGCGGACGCCCACGGCGCCCGGCCCTCGGGCCGGGAGCGGATCGCCGAACTGGTGCAGCGCCAGGGCGTGCTCGCGGTGCTGCTGCTGGTGATCGTGATCGCCTCCTTCGTCTACCCGACCTTCGCCACCCTCGACAACGCCCGCGGTGTGACGGTCCAGGCGTCGTTCCTCGCCATCGTGGCGCTGGGCATGACGCTGGTGATCATCACCGGCGGGATCGACCTGTCCGTCGGCTCGGTCTTCGCCCTCGGCGGGGTGCTCGCCGCATGGGCCTCCCAGTGGGGCGTCCTGCCGGCGCTGCTGGTGCCGCTCGTGGTCTGCGGCGGCATCGGGCTGATCAACGGACTGCTGATCGCCCGGGCCGGCATGGCCCCGTTCATCGTCACGCTCGCCTCGCTGCTGGGAGCCCGCGGCCTGCTGCTGGCCCTGACCGACGAGGGCGCCACCACCTATCTGGTGCCCAAGGGGTCGTTCTTCGCCGAGCTCGGGCAGGGCAGCGTCTGGGGCTTCGGGTACCCGATCCTGATCGCGCTGGCGCTGTTCGGCGCGGGCGGCCTGGTGCTCCAGCGGACCTCCTTCGGGCAGACGCTGTTCGCCGTCGGGGGCAGCAGCGACGCCGCGACCCTCATGGGGCTGCCGGTGGCCCGCGCCAAGATCATGGTGTACCTGCTCAGCGGTCTGCTGGCCGGTCTGGCCGGTGCGGTGAACGCGGCGCGGCTGTCCTCCGGCGTCACCATCATCGGCGCGGGCATGGAACTCGACGCGATCGCCGCCGTGGTCATCGGAGGCACCCTGCTGGTCGGCGGCGCCGGGTCCGTCAGCGGCACCCTGTGGGGCGTGCTGCTGCTGGCGGTCATCCAGAACCTCATCAACCAGATCGGCTCGCTGAACTCCTCGTACCAGTCGGTCGTCAGCGGCGGGTTCCTTATCCTCGTCGTGGTCGCCCAGCGGTATCTGGCGCGAAGCCGAAGAACAGCGTGAACCCGCCGGGGCTCCGCGCGGCCGCACGGCCGCCGGGGCCCCGGCCGTCACCGTCCCGGCCGGCGCCGGGCCCCAGCCGGCCGGACCGACCGGACCGAGCATGTCGAGCAAGAGGAGTGCCGTGGGCGTCAGCCTGAAGGACGTCGCGCAGCGGGCAGGCGTGTCGATCAAGACCGTGTCGAACGTGGTGAACAACTATCCCCACGTCACGCCGCAGATGCGCGCCAGAGTGCAGCAGGCGATCGACGAACTCGGTTACCGCCCGAACCTCACCGCACGTCATCTGCGCAAGGGGCGGACCGGCATCATCGCCTTCGCGGTGCCCGAGCTCGGCAACCCGTACTTCGCCGAGCTGGCGGGGGCCGTCATCGACGCGGCCGCCGCGCACGACTACACGGTGCTGGTCGACCACACCGCCGGGCTGCGCGAACGGGAGCTGCTGGTCAGTCAGGAGTTCCGGTCGCATGTGATCGACGGGCTGATCCTCAGTCCGATCCATCTGGAGAACGAGGACCTGCTCGCCCGGCAGGAGACCTCGCCGCTGGTCCTGCTCGGCGAGCGGGAGTACGAGGCGCCCTACGACCAGATCGCCATCGACAACGTGGCCGCGGCCCGCACCGCGGTACGCCATCTGCTGGACCTCGGCCGGCGCCGGATCGCGTTCCTCGGCTCCCGCACCAGCCGCGAGCGCCAGCCCGCCCATCTGCGGCTGCGGGGCTGGCGGGAGGAGCTCGCCGAGGCGGGCCTGGAGCCGGACGAGAGCCTGGTCGTCGCGACCGACGGCTACGGCCGGGGCGACGGCGCGGCAGCGATGGCGGCCCTGCTGGACCGCGGCGAGCGCCCGGACGCGGTCTTCGCCTACAACGACCTGATCGCCCTCGGCGCCATGCGCACCCTGGTGGAGCGGGGGCTCGACGTGCCGCGGGACATCGCCGTGGTCGGCTTCGACGACATCGACGAGAGCCGCTACGGGGCCGTCACCCTCACCACCGTCTCCCCCGACAAGCCCGCCATCGCCCGGCTCGCCGTGGACCGCATCGTCGAACGGCTGGGCGGCGGTCAGGTGTCGGAGCCGCAGCGGATCCGGCCCGGGTACCGCCTCATCGTCCGGGAGTCGACCCGCACCGGCCGGACCGGCCCCTGAGCACGGTCGCCGCCGGGCCCCGTGCCCGGGCCCCGGACCTTCCCGTCATCCTGTGAAAGCCCTTTCCCCCCGAGGAATGATCATGCCCCGACCCACCGCCCAGCAGCGCCCGTTCGGCACCTCCCCGAGCGGAGAGGACGTCGCGCTGTGGCGCCTGGAATCCGGCGGCGGTGTGCACGCCGAGATCCTCACCTACGGCGCCGTCCTGCACTCCCTCGGCGTCCCCGACACGGCCGGCGACGTCCGGTCCGTGGTCGTGGGCCTGCCGTCCGCCGACGCCTACGACAAGGCGGGCGGCTACTTCGGGGCCGTCGTCGGGCGCTACGCCAACCGCATCGCCGACGGCCGGCTGACCCTCGACGGGACCACGTACGAACTCCCGCTCAACGACCGCGGCCACACCCTCCACGGCGGCCCGGAGGGCTTCCACACCAAGGTGTGGGAGGCGGCGGCCGGCTCCGGGGACGACACGGCGTGGGTGCGCCTGTCGCTGCGCAGCCCGGACGGCGACATGGGCTTCCCGGGCACCCTGGACGTCCGTGTCACCTACACCCTCGACGCCGCGGGCACCCTGTCGTGCGCCTACACGGCGACGACGGACCAACCGACGGTGGTCAACCTCTGCAACCACGCGTACTTCAACCTCGCGGGCGGCGGCGACGTCCTCGGCCACACCCTCCAGGTCGACGCCCCCGCCTATCTCCCGGTCGACTCGGCGAGCATCCCGCTCGCCGGCGCTCCCGCCGGTGTGGCCGGCACCGCGTTCGACCTGACCTCCCCCCGGGTGCTCGGCGAGCGGGTGGGCGCGGCGGACGAGCAGGTACGCGGAGCCGGCGGCTTCGACCACTGCTGGGTCCTGGCCGGCGCGGCGGACGGGGGGCTGCGGCGTGCCGCGCGGCTCGCCGCGCCGCGGGAGTCCCGGGTGATGGAGGTGTGGACGACGGAGCCGGGGATCCAGGTCTTCACCGCCAACCATCTCGACGGCGCCCTGGAGGACGCGGCGGGCCGCCCGCTGGAACGGCACGCGGCGGTCTGCCTGGAGACCCAGCACTTCCCCGACGCCCCCAACCGCCCGGAGTACCCGAGCCCGGTGCTGCGTCCCGGCACCACGGCCGAGAGCCGGACCGAGTTCCGCTTCCCGCACCTCGGCGGGGCCACCGGCTGAGGCGCGCCGGAACGGCGGGAGGGGGCGGACGGCCATGGCCGTCCGCGCCCTCCCGCCGTCCGCCCCCGTCAGGCGAACTGGCCGACCCGGTAGTCCCCGCCGGGCTGCCGCAGGATCACGTTCAGCCGGTTGAAGGAGTTGATCACGGCGATCAGGGACACCAGCGCGAGGAGCTGGTCCTGGTCGTAGTGCCTGGCCGCCGCCTCCCACGCCTCGTCGGAGACCCCGCCCGCCGCGTCGGCGATACGGGTGCCCTGCTCCGTGATCTCCAGCGCGGCGCGCTCGGCCTCGGTGAACACCATGGTCTCCCGCCAGGCGGCGATCATGTTCAGGCGCAGCGCACTCTCGCCGGCCGCCGCGGCCTCCTTGGTGTGGATGTCGAGGCACAGTCCGCACCCGTTGATCTGGCTGGCGCGGATCTTCACGAGCTCCTGCACCTCCAGGGGGAGCGCGGAGTCGGAGAGCGCCTTGCCGGCCGAGACGAGGTGCTTCAGGAACGTGCCGGCGAGCGGGCTGCCGAAGAGGTTCAGTCGGGCGTCCACGGTGGGGTCCTTCCGTTGCGGTTGCTGTACCCCTGTGACGGAACGGAGCGGACCGATGTGACAGGCGCGCGTGTGACCTGCGTCTCCCCCCGCGGAGCGGCCCGGCCCACCGGTGTCACCCGGCGGGCGGGGGCTCCAGGACGAGGCGGATCTCCGTGAGTTCGTAGCCCGCGCGGTCGAAGGCGGCCGCCATCGGGACGTTGACGGTGTCGGTGGTCGCGGTGACGCGCTCGGCGCCCCCGGCCGCGTGGAAGCGGGTGATCTCGGCGAGGATCTCGTCGATCAGGCCCTGCCCGCGCAGTTCCGGGACGACGCCCAGATAGCCGACGTTGCGGTGGTAGGGCGTCGCGGAGGGCACGGCGAGGCCGGCCAGGGCGCCGTCCGGGAGGTGCGCCAGGCGCCACCAGGACCGCTCGCCGGGGCAGTCGAGGTAGAAGTCCATGTCGGCCCGGGCCACGTCACGGGCGTCCGCCGTGCGGAGCTCGCTCTGTGTGTGGAGGTCGAGGCTCCCCTCGGACAGGCGGACGAACGCCTCCAGGAACTCCTCGTCCGTGCCGTCCCGGAAGGTCAGCCGGCGCGGCGGTGCGGGCAGCGGGGCGGCCGGGGTCCACTCGTAGCGCAGCCGCTCGATGACGCTGCTCAGCCCCGCGCGTGCGCCGGCCTCGCGGCGCCACTCCACGGCGGCGGCGAGTGCCGCGTCGTCGCGCCAGCCGCGCGGCAGGGAGGCGTTGTAGACGGGGGCGGTGCCGAAGGCCGCGTGCCCCGCGGCCAGCAGCCCCGCCGCCACGTCCGCCGGGTCGCCCGCCTCCGGGGCGATCCGGAGGCAGTCGAGGGCGATGGGCCGCTCGCTGTCGGCCCGTCCCCACCACAGGGCGCGGCCCACGACCCGCCCGTCGCCGTCCTCGGCGAACCAGGTCCACTCGGGCCTGAAGCGGTGGGCGTCGAGCTCCTCGCGGATCTTCCCGGCACCGAGCGCGGGCACGGGGTCGCCGGGGCCGGGGTCGGTGAGGGCACGGTCGAGGTCCGTCGGGTCCGCTGTGGCGGGTCGAAATCGCATGGGCGCATGATCACATCGGGCGCACCGCGGCCACCAGGTGTTTTTCCCCGGGGGAATCCCCTCCGCGTGCGGGCGTTGAAGCAGAGGTGAACACCGTCGCCGCCGTCCGGCTGTCCGTCCTCGACCGCTCCCGCACCCGTGAGGGCGCGGACCCCGCCGGGGCGCTGCGCGACACGGTGCGGCTGGCGCGCGAGGCGGAGGCGCTCGGCTACCACCGTTTCTGGGTGTCGGAGCACCACGGCGTGCCCGGGGTCGCCGGCTCCGCCCCGACGGTGCTGGCCGCCGCGGTCGCGGCGGCCACCTCGCGCATCCGGGTCGGGACGGGCGGCGTGATGCTCCCGAACCATCGTCCGCTGGTGGTGGCCGAGCAGTTCGGGGTGCTGGAGTCGCTCTTCCCCGGGCGGATCGACATGGGTCTCGGCCGCTCGGTCGGCTTCACCGACCCGGTCCGCCGGGCGCTCGGGCACGACAAGAAGGACGCGGACGGCTTCGCCGGGCAACTGGACGAGCTGCTGGGCTGGTTCACCGGCGGACCGGACGAACACCCCGGGGTCCACGCGTACCCGGCGGAGGGCCTGCGGGTGCCGCCGTTCGTGCTGGCGACGGGCGAGGGGGCGACGGTCGCCGCGCGGGCCGGGCTGCCCCTGGTGATCGGCGATCTGCGCGGCCGGGAGCGGCTGCTGGCGGCGGTGGACGCCTACCGGGAGGGCTTCAGGCCCTCGGCGTGGGCCGAGCGGCCGTACGTCGTGGTCGCGGGCACGGTGGTGGTGGCCGGGACGGAGGCGGCGGCGCGCCGGCTGCTGGTGCCGGAGGCCTGGTCGATGGCGTACTCGCGTACCCACGGCGTCTTCCCGCCACTGCTTCCGCCCGAGCGGGTGGCGGCGCTGACCATGACCGCCCGGGAGCGCGAGCTGTACGAGTCGGGGCTGAGCGGTCATGTAGCGGGCACGGCGGAGCAGGTGGCGCGGGAGCTGTCGGCGGTCGTCGCGGAGAGCGGGGCGGACGAGGTGCTGGTGACCACGAGCACCTACGAGCGTGACGCGCTGCTCGACTCGTTCCGCCGGCTGGCCGGCCTGGCGGGCCTCGCGTCCCTGACCAGCGCGGACGCGTAGGGTGAACCGCCATGGACAGCCCTCACGACCGCTTTGTGCGGGTCCGCGGCGCCCGTGAGCACAATCTGCGCGGCGTCGACGTCGACATCCCCCGTGACGCGCTCGTCGTGTTCACCGGCATCTCCGGGTCGGGGAAGTCCTCGCTCGCCTTCGGCACGGTCTACGCGGAGGCGCAGCGGCGCTACTTCGAGTCGGTCGCCCCGTACGCGCGCCGGCTGATCCACCAGGTCGGCGCCCCGGCGGTGGGCGGGATCAGCGGACTGCCGCCGGCCGTCTCGCTGGAGCAGCGCCGCTCAGCGCCCAGCTCGCGCTCGTCGGTCGGCACGGTCACCACGCTCTCCAACTCGCTGCGCATGCTGTACTCGCGGGCGGGCGACTACCCCGAGGGCGCGCCGCGGCTGGACTCGGACGCGTTCTCGCCGAACACCGCGGCCGGCGCCTGCCCGCGCTGCCACGGGCTCGGCCGGGTGCACGGCACCTCGGAGGAGCTGCTGGTCCCCGATCCCTCGCTGTCGATCCGCGAGGGCGCGATCGCGGCGTGGCCGGGCGCGTGGCAGGGCAAGAACCTGCGCGACGTGCTGGACGCCCTGGGGTACGACGTGGACCGCCCGTGGCGCGAACTCCCGGCGAAGGACCGGGAGTGGATCCTGTTCACCGACGAGCGGCCGGTGGTCACCGTGCACCCGGTGCGGGAGGCGGGCCGGATCCAGCGCCCCTACGAGGGCACGTACACCGGGGCCCGGCGGCATGTGCTGCACACCTTCGCCGACTCCAGGAGCGCGGCGCTGCGCGCCAGGGCCGAACGGTTCCTCACCAGCGAGCCGTGCCCGGTGTGCGGCGGCGGACGGCTGCGCCCCGAGGCGCTGGCCGTGACCTTCGCCGGCCGGACGATCGCCGAGGCGGCGGCGATGCCGCTGACCGAGCTGGCCGCCCTGCTGCGCTCCGCGCCGGACGGCGGCGCGACCGCGGAGGTGCTGAGGGCCGATCTGCTGGCCCGGGTCGCCACGGTGACGGAGCTGGGGCTCGGCTACCTCGGCCTCGACCGGCCGACGCCGACCCTCTCCAGCGGGGAGCTCCAGCGGCTGCGGCTGGCCACCCAGCTGCGGTCCGGTCTCTTCGGGGTGGTCTACGTGCTCGACGAGCCGTCGGCGGGCCTCCACCCGGCCGACACCGAGGCGCTGCTGGTCGTGCTGGAGCGGCTGAGGGCGGGCGGCAACTCGGTCTTCGTCGTCGAACACCATCTGGAGGTGGTCCGGCGGGCCGACTGGCTGGTGGACGTGGGGCCGCTGGCCGGCGAGCACGGCGGGCTGGTGCTGTACAGCGGGCCGCCCGACGGGCTGGCCGGGGTGCCCGGGTCGCAGACCCGCCGGTTCCTCTTCGGGCGGGAGGCCGTCCCGGCGGGCGTGCCCCGCGAGCCGTCCGGCACGGTACGGCTCGGGCCCGTCACCCGTCACAATCTGCGCGGGCTGACGGCCCAACTGCCGCTGGGCGTGCTCACGGCCGTCACCGGGGTGTCGGGATCGGGCAAGTCGACCCTGGTCGGCGCCGTCGACGCCGGACTGCCGGGTGTGGAGCGGCTGGTGACGGTCGACCAGAAGCCGATCGGGCGCACGCCCCGCTCCAATCTCGCGACCTACACGGGGCTGTTCGACGTGGTGCGCAGGCTGTTCGCCGCCACGGACGACGCGCGGGCGCGCGGCTGGAAGGCCGGACGCTTCTCGTTCAACACCAAGGGCGGCCGGTGCGAGACCTGCCAGGGCGAGGGCTTCGTCTCGGTGGAGCTGCTGTTCCTGCCGACCACGTACGCCCCCTGCCCGGACTGCGGCGGCGCCCGGTACAACCCGGCCACGCTGGAGGTCCGGCTGCGGGGGCTGACGATCGCGGACGTCCTCGGGCTGACGGTGGAGTCCGCGGCGGAGTTCTTCGCCGGCGACCGGGCCGCCTCGCGGAGCCTCGCGGCCCTGCTGGACGTCGGCCTCGGCTATCTGCGCCTCGGGCAGCCCGCGACCGAGCTGTCCGGCGGCGAGGCCCAGCGGATCAAGCTGGCGAGCGAGCTCCAGCGCGAGCGCGGCAGCCACACCCTGTACGTGCTGGACGAGCCGACGACCGGGCTGCATCCGGCCGATGTGGAGGTGCTGATGCGCCAGTTGCGGGGGCTGGTCGACGCGGGGCACACGGTGGTCGTCGTCGAGCACGACATGGACGTGGTCGCCCGCGCGGACTGGGTGATCGACATGGGGCCGGGCGGCGGCGACGAGGGCGGCCGGGTGGTGGCCGCGGGCCCGCCGGCCGAGGTCGCCCGCACGACCCCCGGCCCCACCGGCCCGTATCTCGCCCGGGCGCTCGCCGCCCCCTGACGCCGGCCCTCGCGCGGGCTGCCCACCGGTCCGCCGGTGTCAGCGCCGGGACCTGCGGGCCGCCCGCAGCCACTCCCGGTTCATGGCGGAGATCGACGGCAGCGGGATGCCCTTCGGGCAGGCGGTGGCGCACTCGCCGGTCAGGGTGCAGCCGCCGAAGCCCTCCTCGTCCATGGTGGCCACCATGTCGAGGACCCGGGTCTCGCGTTCCGGCGC
Source organism: Streptomyces zhihengii (assembly GCF_016919245.1). Taxonomy (NCBI): domain Bacteria; kingdom Bacillati; phylum Actinomycetota; class Actinomycetes; order Kitasatosporales; family Streptomycetaceae; genus Streptomyces; species Streptomyces zhihengii. The sequence goes on from NZ_JAFEJA010000001.1 coordinate 876,304, forward strand.
GCCCTGCGGCAGCACGTTCAGATGGTTGACCTTGGCCGAGGTGAAGAGCATGGCCGAACCGTTGGGGCAGGCCGCCACGCACGCGCCGCAGCCGATGCACTCCGCGTGCTCGAAGGCGAAGTCGGCGTCCGGCTTGGGCACGGGGGTGGCATGCGCCTCGGGGGCCGATCCGGTGGGGGCGCTGATGTAGCCGCCGGCCTGGATGATCCGGTCGAAGGCGGAGCGGTCGACCACCAGGTCCTTGACGACGGGGAAGGCGGACGCCCGCCACGGTTCGACGTCGATGGTGTCGCCGTCGCTGAAGGAGCGCATGTGGAGCTGGCAGGTCGTGGTGCGCTCGGGGCCGTGGGCGTCGCCGTTGATGACCAGCGAGCAGGCGCCGCAGATGCCCTCGCGGCAGTCGTGGTCGAAGGCGACGGGGTCCTCCCCGCGCAGGATGAGGTCCTCGTTGAGGGTGTCGAGCATCTCCAGGAAGGACATGTCCGACGAGATGCCGTCGACCTCGTAGGTCGCCATCGTGCCGGTGGCGTCGGCGTTCTTCTGGCGCCAGACGCGCAGGGTGAGCTTCATGCGTAGCTCCGCTGAGTGGGGTGGACGTACTCGAAGACGAGGTCTTCCTTGTGCAGGACGGGGGCGCCGCCGGTGGACTCCCAGGCAGCGACGTAGGCGAAGGCGTCGTCGTCGCGGGCGGCCTCGCCGTCCGGGGTCTGCGACTCCTCCCGGAAGTGGCCGCCGCAGGACTCGGCGCGGTGCAGGGCGTCGAGGCACATGAGCTCGGCGAGCTCCAGGTAGTCGACGATCCGGTTGGCCTTCTCCAGCGACTGGTTGAACTCCTCACCGGTGCCCGGCACCTTGATGCGGCGCCAGAACTCCTCGCGGATCTGCGGGATCCGCTCCAGCGCCTTGCGCAGGCCCTGCTCGGTGCGGGCCATTCCGCAGTGCTCCCACATCACCTCGCCGATCTCGCGGTGGAAGGAGTCGGGGGTGCGGTCGCCGTCGGCGCGCAGCAGGGCCGCGAGGCGCTCCCGGGTCTCGGCGACCGCCTCGGCGACGGCGGGGTGCGCCGCGTCGACGGGGTCGAAGCCGCCGCGCGCGAGGTAGTCGTTGATCGTCGACGGCAGGACGAAGTAGCCGTCGGCGAGGCCCTGCATCAGCGCGGAGGCGCCGAGCCGGTTGGCGCCGTGGTCGGAGAAGTTGGCCTCGCCGATGGCGAACAGGCCGGGGACGGTGGTCTGGAGGTCGTAGTCGACCCACAGTCCGCCCATCGTGTAGTGCACGGCCGGGTAGATCCGCATCGGGACCTCGTACGGGTTCTCCGCGGTGATCCGCTCGTACATGTCGAAGAGGTTGCCGTACTTCTCGGCCACCTTCGGCCGGCCCATCCGCCGGATCGCGTCGGCGAAGTCGAGGTAGACGCCCTGCCCGCCGGGACCGACGCCGCGGCCCTCGTCGCAGACGTTCTTCGCCGCGCGCGAGGCGATGTCGCGGGGCACCAGGTTGCCGAAGGAGGGGTAGATCCGCTCCAGGTAGTAGTCGCGCTCCTCCTCGGGGATCTCGGCCGGCGGCCGGTCGTCGCCGTGCGCCTTCGGCACCCAGATGCGGCCGTCGTTGCGCAGCGACTCGCTCATCAGGGTCAGCTTGGACTGGTGGTCGCCGGTGCGCGGGATGCAGGTGGGGTGGATCTGGGTGAAGCACGGGTTGGCGAAGTACGCGCCGCGCCGGTGGGCGCGCCACACCGCGGTCGCGTTGGAGTTCATCGCGTTCGTCGACAGGTAGAAGACGTTGCCGTAGCCGCCGGTGGCGAGGACGACGGCGTCGGCGGTGTACGTGGAGATCTCGCCGGTCACCAGGTCACGGGCGACGATCCCGCGGGCGCGTCCGCCGGCCACCACGAGGTCCAGCATCTCGGTGCGGGCGTGCAGGGTGACGTTCCCGGCGGCGATCTGGCGGGAGAGCGCCTGGTAGGCGCCGAGGAGGAGCTGCTGGCCCGTCTGGCCGCGGGCGTAGAAGGTGCGGGAGACCTGGACGCCGCCGAAGGAGCGGGTGTCGAGCAGCCCGCCGTACTCCCGGGCGAACGGCACGCCCTGCGCCACGCACTGGTCGATGATCTCGACGGAGATCTGCGCGAGGCGGTGCACGTTGGACTCGCGGGCGCGGAAGTCGCCGCCCTTGACGGTGTCGTAGAACAGCCGGTGGATCGAGTCGCCGTCGTTGCGGTAGTTCTTGGCGGCGTTGATGCCGCCCTGGGCGGCGATGGAGTGGGCGCGGCGCGGGGAGTCCTGGTAGCAGAACTGCTCGACGTGGTAGCCCTGTTCGGCGAGGGTGGCGCCCGCCGCGCCGCCGGCGAGGCCGGTGCCGACGACGATCACGGTGTGCTTGCGCCGGTTGGCGGGGTTCACCAGCTTCGCCTCGAAGCGCCGGGTGTCCCAGCGTTCGGCGACGGGCCCGCCGGGCGCCTTGGCGTCGGCGAGGGGTTCGCCGGTGGTGTAGTCGAGGTAGCTCATGTCAGCTCACCACTCCGGTCATGACGGCGACGGGTACGGAGACGAAGCCGGCGGTCAGCGCGAGCGCCAGCAGGTCGGCGACGGCCTTCAGGGCGCGGTCGCGGGCGGCGTTGCCGGCGCCGAGGGTCTGGGCGGCGCTCCAGAATCCGTGCCGGACGTGGAGCCCCATGGCCGTCACCGCGGCGATGTAGACGGTGTTGCCGTACCAGGTGGAGAAGGTGTCCACCACGTTCTGGTACGGGTGCCCCTCCTGGAAGCCGCCCGGGTGGGCGTGACCGGTGGTGAGGTCCAGGATGTGCCAGACGATGAACAGCGCCAGGATGATGCCGCCCCAGCGCATGGTGCGGGTGGCGTAGCTCGCCCGCGGGCGCTTGTGGACGTAGCCGGTGGGCCGGGCCCGGATGTCGCGCCGGCTGAGCTGGTACGCGGAGACGGCGTGGCCCACGACGGCGGCGAGCAGCAGCACCCGCACCAGCCACAGGGCCCAGGAGTAGTGCAGCACCGGCGCGCCCATGGTCCGCAGCCAGTGCCCGTAGGCGTTGAACTCCTCGGGGCCGAAGAAGATCTTGAGGTTGCCGAACATGTGGGCGACCAGATAGCCGAGCATGATCAGACCGCTGACGGCCATGACCGTCTTCTTGCCGAGGGTCGATCCCCAGAAGGTGCGCGTCATGGACGGTTTTCGTGCCGTCCGCGTGTCCAGAGCCATGGCGCCGACGGTAGGCCCCCACCCGACCAGAGGTCCAAGACATGATCCGGCTCGCGTCGATAGGCCATGCCTATCGGGCGTCGTAGAGTGGAGTCATGCAGCTCCAGCAGCTCCGGTATTTCGTCGCGGTCGCCGAGACCCGTCACTTCACCCGCGCCGCCGAGCGCGTCCATGTCTCCCAGCCGTCGCTCTCCCAGCAGATCCGTGCCCTGGAGCAGGAGCTCGGTGCCGATCTCTTCGGCCGGGCCCGGGGCAACATCGCGCTCACCGACGCCGGCGAGGCCCTTCTCCCGCTGGCCCGCCGGATCCTCGCCGACACCGAGACCGCCCGCCGCGAGGTGCAGGAACTGGCGCAGCTCCGCCGCGGCAGGGTCCGCCTCGGCGCCACGCCGAGCCTGTGCACGGGCCTGCTGCCGCGGGTGCTGCGCACCTTCCACGACCGGCATCCGGGCATCGAGCTGATCATCGAGGAGTCCGGCTCGCACGACCTGGTCCGCGAGCTGGCACGCGGGGCGCTCGACCTGGCGCTGGTCGTGCTTCCCCTGCCGTCGCCGTCCCCCGCCCTCACCACCGTCGAACTGCTGCGCGAGGACCTGGTGGTGATCTCCTCACCGGACTCCCCCGCGCCGCCGGCACCGCTGCGCATCGCCGATCTGGCGGGCGAGCCCCTGGTGATGTTCCGCCACGGCTACGACCTGCGGGACCTGACGGTCGCCGCCTGCCGCGCCGAGGGCTTCGAGCCGTCGTTCACGGTCGCCGGCGGCGAGATGGACGCGGTGCTCGGCTTCGTGCGCGCCGGCCTCGGTGTGGCCGTCGTCCCGGCGATGGTGGCCCAGGGCGCCGGCCGCGACCTCCGCACGACCCCCCTCGCACCCCCCGGCCTCCACCGCACCATCGCCCTGGCCCACCGCAGCGACGTCGCCCCACCCCGCGCCGCCCGCGAACTCCAGCGGGTGCTGCTGGCGGCGACCTAGACTCCCGCCCCGGGCGCCCTTCTCCGGCCCGCCGGCGTTCGAGGCGCGGGGGCCCCCTCTCCAGCCCCGCCGGCGTTCGAGGCGCGGGGGTCCGGGGGCGGAGCCCCCGCCGCGGCGCCGCACCCGAAGAGCACCCCGGGCAACGGCATCCCGCCCCAGGGCGGCGCCGAACCCGAAGAGCACCCCCGGGCAACGCCACCCCACACAACAAGCCGCCCCACGGGGCCGCCCTCACACCGCGTCAGCCATCACCAGCGCATGAATCCGATCCGGCGCCCCCGGCCTCGCGTAGTACCACCCCTGCGCCGTATCGCACCCCAGCTCCCGAAGCTGCTCCGCCTGCGCCCCCGTCTCCACGCCCTCCACCGTCACCGCGAGCTCCAGGCTGTGCGCGAGCGACACGATCCCCTCGACGATCTTGAGGTCCACCGGGTCGCACGGATGCTGCTGCATCCCCTGCGTGAAGGAACGATCCAGCTTCAGCACGCTCACCGGCAGCCTCCGCAGGTTCGCCAGATTCGAGTACCCGGTGCCGAAGTCGTCGAGCGCGATGTCCACGCCCATCTCCGAGAGCTGCCGCAGCGGCTTGAGCAGATCCTCGTCCGCGCCGATCAGCGCCGACTCGGTGACCTCCAGGCACAGCGCCCCCGGCTCCAGCCCGGAGCGCTCCAGCACGTCGACGGTGTCCGCGACCAGCCCCGGGTGCTGGAGCTGGGCGGGCGAGAGGTTGACGTTGATGCGCAGCGGCCCCCCGTCCGCGTGCCGCCGGCTCCAGAAGCGTGCCTGGCGCACCGACTCCTGGAGCACCCAGCGGCCCAACGGCACGATCAGGCCCGTGCGTTCGGCGAGCGGGATGAAGCGGTCGGGCCCGAGCACCCCGTGCTGCGGGTGGCACCAGCGCACCAGCGCCTCGGCCCCGTGCACCGTGCCGTCGCCGAGGTGGACGAGCGGCTGGTACTCGATGAAGAACTCGCCGCGCTCCAGCGCGGCGGGCAGCGCGGTGGTCAGCCCGTGCCGGGTGATCGCGCGGGCGTCCGCCTCCGGGTCGGCGAGCTCGAAGCGGTTGCCGCCCGCGGACTTGGCCCGGTACATGGTGATGTCGGCGCTGCGCAGCACCTCGGCGCTGGTGCGTTCGCCGGCCGGCCCCTCGACGATGCCGATGCTGCCCCGGACGGTGAACTCACGGCCGTCGACGTTGATCGGTGTGGCGAGCGAGCCGAGGATCCGCGAGGCGAGTTCGTCGACCTCCCGCTCGGTGTCCGGGCCGGTGGTCAGGGCCACGAACTCGTCGCCGCCGAGCCGCGCGACCATCTCGCCCGGGGCGGTGGCGCAGCTCTGGAGCCGGTCGGCGACCTCGACGAGGAGCCGGTCGCCGGTGGCGTGGCCGAGGCTGTCGTTGATGGCCTTGAAGCCGTCGAGGTCGAGGTAGCAGAGGCCGAAGCGGGCGCCCTCCCCGGCCGTGACGGCCTTCTCCAGCCGTTCGAAGAACAGCGTCCGGTTGGGCAGGCCGGTCAGGGCGTCGTGCGTGGCCTCGTAGCGCAGCCGCAGGTTGAGCAGCCGGCGTTCGGTGGTGTCCTCCATCAGCGCGAGCTGGTACTGCGGCTCGCCCTCGGCGTCGCGCAGCAGGGAGACGGTGAGGTTGGTCCACAGCACGGTGCCGTCGTTGCGGTAGAACGGCTTCTCCGTCCGGTACTCCTCGCGCTCGCCGCGCACCAGTTCCCGGTAGAGGTCCCACACCTGCGGCCGGTCCTCGGGGTGCGCCCAGTCGCTCATCCGGCGTCCGCGGACATGGTGTTCGAGGCCGCCGAACATCCGGGTCAGGGTGTCGTTGACCTCCAGGACGTTGCCGTCGAGGTCGGCGATGGCGATGCCGATGGCGGCGCCCTCGAACACGGCCCGGAAGCGGACCTCGGTGTCGTGCATGGCCTGGAGCGCGTCGCTGCGGGCGAGGAGCGAGGAGCGGGCGATGGCCTCCTGCTCGGCCAGCGTGCGCTCGCGCAGCGCGTGGGCGAAGCCGGCGGCGACCGCGTGCTGGAGCCGTGCGCAGCGGGCGCGGCTCTCCTCGGCGCTCTCCTCGGGGTCGCCGCAGTACAGGACGAGGTAGGCGTCGATGACGCCGAGCGTGCGGCTCAGCGCGTCGGGGTCCGTGCAGTGGGCGTCCACGAGCGCGGCGCCGACCTGCTGGGCGGACTGCGGGGTGAACGGCCGGGCGTGCAGCGCCCGGTGGAGTTCCCGGGCGATCGGCAGCAGATGCCGTTCGAATGCGGGCCGGGTCAGCGACGTGGCGGTGACCGGGAAGATGGCCCGGCTCCAGATGGTCGCGAATCGCCGGAGGCGGTCCTCCAGGGCGTCCGGCTCCCCCGCGGAACCGGCGGCCTGCGCGTCGGGGCTCACGCCTTGCGCCCCACCCCTGAGAAGCCCGAGAAGGCGTATGGATCCTCCTGCTCGACGGGCCCGTCCGGCCGCCAGTGCGGCATGGGCACCAGGCCGGGGTCGACCATCTCGAAGCCCTCGAAGAACGCCGCGATCTCCTCGCGTCCGCGCATGGCCACCGGCTGGCGGATGTCGCGGTAGACGCCGACCGCGCCGCCGGCCGCCTCGGCCGTGACCGGGACGCCCTCGTAGGAGGCGTGGGTGAGGATCAGCAGGCTGCCGGGGGCGAGTTCGTCGCGCAGCGCGGCGACGGCGGCGCCCGGGTCGTCCGCGTCCTGGAGGAAGTGCAGGACGGCGACGAGCAGCAGGGCCACCGGGCGGCCGAGGTCGAGCAGGTCCCGGACCTCGTGGCTGTCGAGGATCTGGTTCGGCTTGCGCAGGTCCGCGGCGAGGACGGCCGACGCGGCGTCGCCCTCCAGCAGGGTGCGGCCGTGGGCGACGGCCACGGGGTCATGGTCGACGTAGACGACCCGGGCGTCCGGCACCGCCCCGCGCGCCACTTCGTGGACGTTGCCGAAGGTCGGGATTCCGGAGCCGATGTCGAGGAACTGGGTGATCCCCTGCTCCGCCGCGTAACCCACCGCGCGTCGCATGAACGCCCGGTTCGCCTGCATGATCTTCGGCAGGCCCGGCATGAACTCCATGGCCTTGCGGGCCGCTTCCCGGTCGACCTCGAAGTTGTGCGAACCGCCCAGGTAATAGTCGTACATACGGGAAACGCTCGGCACCGATATGTCGATGCCATGCGGTGCCCAGGCGGGACGCTCCATCGATGTCTCCAACAAGTCGCCACGGAGGGTCGGCCATGTCCATGGCCAGTGTTCGAGCCGAGGCTACTGATCGCCCGCCAAGAGGGCGAGTCCAAACGGAAATTAGCGGTCCGTTCTTGGTCACACGACGTGGTCACGGGACCGGGTGACAGGACGTCGTCATACGGGGACGGCACGCGCATGCGTCATGACCGCCTGTCACCGGCCGGCGGAATGCGCGCGGCGCACATGCGACCGGTCCGCCGGCACACCGGGGGGTGTGGGACGGACCGGTCGCGGGCCGGAGCTGCGTGGGGACTACTTGGGCGCTCCGACCGGCTTGCCCTCCGGGGAGACGGCGTACCAGGTGCCGCCGACGCCCTGGCCGTTGGTGTCGCCGGGCTTGGCGTCCCCGGAGAAGGTGTAGATGGGCCAGCAGTCGATCGTCTGCTGGGCGATGCCGTCGGGCCGGTCGAAGGTGACGAAGCCCTTCTTCAGGATGCCGACCGTGTCGTTCTTCTCGACGGGCTCGACCACGGGCCACTTCTCCAGGCAGGCGCCGGTGCAGGCCGTCTTCATGGGCCAGGCGGAGTCCTTCATGAAGCGGTAGACCGTCATCCCGTCCTTGTCGACGACGATCTCGCCGAGCTTGGGGTCCTTGCGCACCGAGAGCCCGGCGAGATCGGCCTCCTCGCCCCCGGCCTCCTCCGCGGCGCCCGGCTCCGCCTTCTTCCCGTCGGGGGCGGCCGCGTACCATGTGCCGCCGACGCCCTGCCCGTTGACGTCCCCGGCCTTGGTGTCCTTGGCGTAGCGGTACATCGGCCAGCCGTCGATGGTGAGCTGCTTGGAGCCGTCCGCCCTGGTCACCTCGCCGATCAGGGAGGCGTCGACGCCGGGGGCCGCGGTCGCGCCGCCCGCGGCCACCACGGGCCAGGTCTTCGCGCAGTCGCCTTCGCAACTGGACTTCGGGGGCTTGGCGGTGTCCTTGTCGAAGCGGTAGAGGGTGAAGCCCGCGCTGTCCGTGACGACCTGGCCGAGTTCCTTGCTCTCCCAGACGGCGAGCTGGCCCGCGGGCTTGGCCTCGGCCGCCTCCTCGCCCCCGGAGCCGTAGCCGGCGTCCGCCCCGTAGCCTCCGTCGCCGGGCGCCGCGGGATTCGCGGCGCCGACGGCCTGACCGTTGGGTGTCGTGGTGCCCTGGTCCTGACCGCACGCCGTCGTCAGCGCGAGTACGGCCGCCGCGGTCACCGCGAGCGAGGCGTTCCGCCAGGTGTTCATGTCCACTCCCGTTGTTCTTCCAGCCGGTTGGGGCGCCGCCCGGCGCCGTTCATGGCCCTAGGTACGGACGTGGGGGCGGCGGGTGTTCAACGCCGGGGGAAGAATCTTGTCCGTCGCGGACGCGAATGGTCGAAATCCCGCTGGCACCAGGCGAATTCACCCTCTGTGGGGCGCCTGTGAATTGGCCGGATCTCAACTCATCGGCGGGGCGGCCGGTTCACCCGTGGCCGCGCATCCCGTCCAGCGCGGCCCTGACCCGGGTGCGCAGTTCGTCGCTCCCTTTGTGTCCGGCGTCGTCCACGACGACGAGCTCGGCGTCCGGCCACGCGCGGGACAGTTCCCAGGCCGTGTCGAGGGGCGAACTCAGGTCGAGGCGTCCATGGAAGAGGACTCCGGGAATCCCCTTCAGCCGCCCGGCGTCGCGCAGCAGCGCGCCCTCCTCCAGCCAGGCGCCGTGGGAGAAGTAGTGCGCGGCGATGCGGACGAGCGCGATCCGGGCGTCGTCGGGCCGCCCGCTGTAGACGTCGGGCGCCCCGTGCGGCTCCAGTGACAGGACGGCGTCCTCCCAGCGGCACCAGTCGGCCGCGGCCCGCTCGCGCACCGCCCGCTCCGGGCTCTCCATCCGGCGCGCGTACGCGGCGACCACGTCACCGGGCTCCGCGGCCTCCGGCACCCCCGCTCGGAAGCGGTGCCACTGCTCGGGGAAGAAGCGTCCGACGCCCCGGTAGAGCCAGTCGATCTCGGAGCGCCGGGTGGTGGTGACGCCGTTGACCACGATCCCGGACACCCGCTCGGGGTGCCGCTGCGCGTAGGCGAGCAGCAGCGTGGAGCCCCAGGACCCGCCGTGCAGCACCCACCGCCGGACGCCGAGGTGTTCGCGCAGCCGCTCCATGTCGGCGAGCAGGTGGTCCGTGGTGTTGGCGCCCATGCCGGCGGCCGGGTCGGCCGCGTGGGGCGTGCTGCGCCCGCAGCCGCGCTGGTCGAACAGGACGATGCGGTACGCCGCGGGGTCGAAGTACCGCCGCATCCCGGGGAGGCAGCCGGAGCCGGGCCCTCCGTGCACGACCAGGGCCGGCCTGCCGTCGGGGTTGCCGGACACCTCCCAGTGCACGCGGTTCCCGTCGCCGACGTCGAGCAGCCCCTCCTCGTAGGGCTCGATGGGCGGATACAGCTCTGCCATGGCGTGTCCCCTCTCTCCCCCGCCCGGTCCGGGCGGCGGCCCCGAACAATACAACAGCACTGTTATATTGTGTCGATGCCGCACCCCTCCCACGCCGCACCGGGCCCCGAACTGCTCGGCACCCGCCTGCGCCTGCTGCTGAGCCTGCTCGACTCCGGCGTGGCCGCCGTCTACGAGGACCTCGGCCTGGCGGACGTCCGCCCGCGCTGGGTCCCGTATCTGCGCACCCTCGCCGCCGAGGGGCCGAGCTCCGTCCAGGCGCTGGCCGCCGCGACGGGCGTGACCCACTCGGCCGCGAGCCAGACCGTGGCCCAGCTCGTCAGGGAGGGGCTGGCCACCGTCGCCCCCGGGGCCGACGCCCGGCAGCGCGTCGCCACGCTCACCGACCGGGCACGCGGCCTGCTGCCGTCCCTGGACGCCGAGTGGGAGGCCACCGCCGCCGCGGCGGCGGCCTTCGAGGCGGAGCTGTCGTACCCGCTGAGCGCACTCGTGGGCGAGGCCCTCGACGCGCTGGAGCGCCTGCCGATGCGCGAGCGCGTCGCCCGGGCCGCGCCCCATCTCATCCGCCCCGCCGAATGACCCGCCGACACGCTGCCGCCGTCGCCCCGCCGGACCACCGGTATGACCCGATTGCCCTACACCGATCGCGGCCCGATGGGGGCGCTCTTAGCGTTTCGGTGATCGAGGAGCACTCCCCGACCTGTGCGGAAACGGTTCCGCAGCTGCTCCTCGGGGACCCGGAGGTCCGACCATGCGTGCGATACGTGCCGCATCCGCCGCTCTCGGAGCGGCCGCACTCGCCCTGACCGCTCCCACCGCCGCGTTCGCCGTCAACAACACGCCGTACGACTTCGCCGTGACACCGTCGACGGTGTCCGCGGGCGGCCGTGTGACGCTGACCGCCGGCGGCTGCCCGAGCACGACCACCGTGACGTCCGGCGTCTTCGACACCGTGACCATCCCCCAGAACGGCGCGGCCACCGCCGTCGTCGACTGGGACGCCAGGCCCGGCGCCGTCTACTCCGTCCAGTTCAACTGCATCGGACGGATCGGCACCCTCGATCTGCGGATCGCGGGCGGCTCCTCCACCCCGACCGCGAGTTCCACCCGGCCCGCCGCGACCATCGCCCCCTCGGGTGTGCGGGGCGGCGAGGGCGGCAGCATCGACGGCATGAACACCGCGGAGATCGCCGCGGGCGGGGCGATGGTCGCGGCAGCGGCCACGGCGACCGTCCTGGTCCTGCGCCGGCGTTCCGCCGACCGCCGTCACTGATGCGCCGGCCGGCTCAGCCGCCCTCCCCCGACAGCCCGTCGCCCCGAGTCCCTGACCGGGACTCGGGGCGACGGGCGGTGGGGCCGACCGGGAGGTTCGGCCGGTCAGACCTGACCGCTGACCGTACGGCGGCGACGGGCGATGAAGATGCTTCCGCCCACCGCGGCCGTGGCGACGAGACCGGCACCGATGGCCATCTCGGTGCTGGTGGGGCCGATGGAACCGCCGAGGCCGCCCTGGGCGCCCCGTGCGGGCAGCACGTTGAAGGAGGCGCTCGCGGTCTGCGAGCTGTCGTTGCACCGCACCGTCAGGTGGTAGCTGCCGGGCGCGGCGCTGTTGCGGACGCGGGCGGTGGCCGTGGACTCCCCGCCGCGGTCGCCGCGCGGGGAGAGGGTGGCGTCGGGGAAGGCGTTCGAGCTGACGGTGCCACCGCGGCGGCATCCGTCGACAGTGATCGTCAGGGTGCCCCCGGGGAAGACCGAGGAGGGGCTGACTTGGACGTTCCTCGGGCCGTCCCCACCGCCGGCGGCGGCCAGTGGAGCGCTGAGCCCGACGGCCGCGAAAGCGGTCGCGGTCACCGCGAGAGCGCGGATAGCACGCATCGTTGAACCTCCAGCGGAAGACGCTCCGAAGCGGCGCTCCGGGATATTCGACGAGGACGCCTTCCACCAGGAACATTCACCGAGGCTCCCTTTCCTCGCATTTCGGGCTTGGGCCACCCCGGTGAGCCGACACGCCGGGCCGGGCGGTCCCGATCTGACGGAGCCGCAGGTCACAGACCGTCAGACGTCTTATCCGCTCATTACTCGGATGGGTCATCCCGACTGGCCCCGCCACCCGTTCGCCCTTCCCTGATCGCCGCCCCGGGCCCGCGTGCTTAGCGTGCCTGCATGCGCATTAAGGGGAGAACCACGAGCCGGGACACGTTCGGCCGGGAGCCCAGACGACGCTCGCCCTGGGGCGTGCTGGCGCTCGTCATGCTCAGCGGGATCGCGCTGATGAGGAACGGGGTCGACGTCGGTCTCGGACCGCCGCAGCCGGCCGCGGCGGCGTCGCTCGGCAGTCACACCGGGGAGACCTTCCTGCCGGTGCCGCTCGAACCGCTTCCGTACGCCCCGCCCGCCACCGTGCGGGTGCCCTCCATCGACGTCGACGCGCCCGTGATGGACGTCGGTCTCGACGACAAGGGCTGGATCGCGGCGCCGCCGCCGCAGGACCCCAACCTCGCCGGATGGTTCCAGAACGGCGTGGCACCGGGGCAGCGCGGCACCGCGGTGATCGTGGGCCATGTCGACAACCAGGCGGGGCCCGCCGTCTTCTACGGCCTCGGTTCGGTCGAGAAGGGGCAGCTCGTCGAGGTCCCCCGGCTGGACGGCCGGGTCGCGGTCTTCGAGGTCTACGGCGTGGAGGTCTTCTCCAAGCACGACTTCCCCGGGGTGCGGGTGTACGGCGACACCGGCCAGCCGGAGCTGCGGGTCATCACCTGCGGCGGCGGCTACACCAAGGCGGACGGCTACGACGGCAACGTGGTCGTCTTCGCGCGGATGGTCAAGACGCGCTGAGCCGCCCCCCGCTCCGGCCGAGGGCCCCCGCGACGGTGTCGCGGGGGCCCTCGGCCGTCCGGGCTCAGATGCGGGGCACGGTGATGCGGTAGCCGTCGGCGAGGAGGCGCGGGAGGTAGCGGCGCAGGGCCGCGACGCTCTGGGAGCGGTTGCCGCCCGCGTCGTGGGAGAGCACCACGACGCCGGGGGCCGCGCCGTCCATGACCCGGCGGACGATCGTGCCGGTGCCGGGCTCGGTCCAGTCCAGGGTGTCCACCGTCCAGGCGAGCGGTTCCATGCCGAGTGCGGCGCCGATCTCGAAGGAGTGCTTGTTCCAGGCGCCGTAGGGGGCGCGGTACCAGCGCGGGGGCGCGCCGACCGTCTTCTCGACGATGTCGCTGGTGCGGCCGAGCTGGCTGCGGATCTCGGACGGCGCGAGGCCCGGCACCAGCGGGTGGGACCAGGTGTGGTTGCCGATCAGATGGCCGTCGTCGGCCATCTCGCGCAGCAGGTCGGGGTGGTACTGCGCCATCTCCCCGCAGACGAAGAACATCGCCGGCACGTCGTGGGCGCGCAGCGTCGCGAGGATGTCGGGGGTGTAGCGCGGGTCGGGGCCGTCGTCGAAGGTGAGCACCATCGTGCGGCCCTCGGCGGGCAGTTCCAGGAGCGGGCGGGTGCGCACGGGCGGCAGCGCGCGGCGGGTGAACGGGGCCTGCGCGGTCATGGGCTGGAGGCGGTAGGCGGAGGCCGGCCGGGGCCGGGCGGGGGTGCCGGCCTGCGGTCCCCTGGCGGGCGGCGCCGCCCCGGGTCTGCTGCCGGGCGCGGCGCGCTCGGGCATGCCGGTGCGTTCGGTGGCCAGCAGGCCGCCGAGGACCGCGGCGCCGGAGAGCGCGGCGGCGACGCGCAGCACGGAGCGGCGCGGAACGAGCAGCTCATCCTTTTTCATGGCCCACTGCTCGCACGGCCGTCGCCCCGTACGTACGACCGACACGGGGACGCCGCGAATTCGACCCGCCTGGAGCAAGGAGCGGGGCGACGGGCCCGGCGGGCCCGCCCGGGGGCCGGGCGGATAGCCTCGAAGGCGTGACTCAGCATCAGCCGTCCCCGGGGTTCGAACGCGGCACGGACGGGCCGAAGGTCGTCGTCGTCGGTCTGGACGGGTCGGACTCGTCGCTGCGGGCCGCCGCCTACGCGAGCGGGCTCGCCCGCCGTCAGGGGGCGCTGCTGGCGATCGTCTACGTGCAGCCGGTGATGCCGGCGGGCGCGGCGCTCGGGGTGCCGGTGGCCGGCACCACCGAGGAGATCGCGGAGGGGCTGGCCGCCGAGATCCGGACGGCGGCCGAGCGGCTGCGGGGCATCTGGGACGTGCGCTGGGAGTTCCACACCTTCCGCGGCGACCCGTACACGGGACTGGTCACCGCGGCCGACGAGCTGAAGGCGGACGCCGTGGTGGTGGGCGCATCGGAGTCGGCGGGGCACCGGATCATCGGGTCGGTCGCGGTCCGTCTCGTCAAGGCGGGCCGCTGGCCGGTGACGGTCGTGCCCTGACCGGCGGGCCCAGCGGCCGCCCACGCCCGTGACCTGGGGCTCAGCGGCCCATGACCAGGCCGTCCTCGGCCGCGCCGCGGCCGAGGACGGCCGAGGTGACGGCCGCCAGCGCGGTGTGGTGCTCCGGCCGGGCGGAGCCCTTCGCGATGACGTCGGAGAGGTTGACGACCCGGCCCGCGGCGGTGTCCATCCACTGCGGGACGTACTCGGCGCGGGTGACCTCCCAGCGGGCGCCGGGCTTCGCGGGGGGCGAGAAGGTGAAGCGGGCGATCGAGCCCTGGTTGCCCCGGGGGTCCTGGACGCCCTCGTAGTTGATCATCGCGCCGGCGATCTGGTCGCCCATGCCGTAGACGACCCAGGTGCCGCCCACCTTCTCGTACGCCTGCGGGACATGGGCGTGGGTGCCGAGGAGGAGGTCGATGTCGGGGCGGCCGTCGGTGGCGGCGGCCGTCAGCGCGCGGCCGAGGGAGAGCTGCTGCTCGTCGACGGCGTTCTGCCACTCGGTACCCCAGTGGAGGCTGACCACGACGACGTCGGCGCCCGCCCGCCGGGCGGCGCGGGCGTCGTCGACGATGCGCTGTTCGTCGATGAGCGCCACGCTCCAGGGCCGGTCCTCGGGCAGCGGGATGTCGTTGGTGCCGTAGGTGTAGGCGAGCTGGGCCACCTTCGCGCCGCCCGCCGAGAGCCAGGCGGGCCGGCCGGCCTCGCGTTCCGTGCGGGCCGATCCCGCGTGGGCGACGCCGGCCCGGTCGAGGGCGTCGAGGGTGCGGGCGATGCCCGGGGCGCCGTCGTCGAGGGTGTGGTTGGAGGCGGTCGAGCAGGAGTCGTAGCCGGTGGCCGCGAGGGCCTCGGCGATCTCGGGCGGGGACTTGAAGGAGGGGTAGCCGCTGTAGTCGCCGTTCGCGCCGTACACCGTCTCCATGTGGCAGATGGCGAGGTCGGCGCGGGAGACGACGGGGGCGACCCCGGCGAGCATGGGGCGGAAGTCGTAGCCGGTGCCGCCGGCGTCGGCGGCGGCCTGCTGGATGACCGACGCGTGCGGGAGGACGTCTCCGCTGGCGGCCAGGGTGAAGGGGCGTTCGGCGGCACGGGCGCCGCCCGCGGCGGAGGGGGCCTGCCCCGAGGGGGGCGCGGCCCGGGGCGGGGTCCGCTCCGCGGCGCAGCCGGCGGCGCAGGCCACGGCGGCCAGCGCCGCGCAGACGAGCGCCGCGCGGCCGGGCCGCCGTCCGCGCCGGGGTCGTGGGGTAGAGGACATCGCGAACAGCCTCCGAATGGTCTCAATTGTCAGATTTACCGCATATCGGACTGTTGACGAGACAGGGAGGCCGGGCCGAGTCAAGCGACGCAGCCGGGACGTCGCTGCAACGGCCCCCGGCACCGGGCGCACGGCCGCGGCCGGACGGCGGCGGGCGGCGCGCCCGGCCGACCGCCCGCCGCACGGCCGCCGGTCCGCCACCCCGGCCGACCGCTCACCGCACCACTCGCCGCCCGGTGCGACCGTTCACCGACGACCCGGGTACGGCGTCTGTCGCGGCGCGGCCCGATGCGTTCGGATACGCCACGTGACGGCGACCTACGGGTGAAGGGGTGTTGGCAATGGCGACGGCGACCGCGACCACCGACGAGAGGGCCATGGCGGAACTCCAGCGCGAGCACGGGCCCGCGCTGCTGAGCTTCCTGCTGGGCCTCACGTACGGGGACCAGCAGCGCGCCGAGGACCTGCTCCAGGAGACGCTGGTGCGCGCGTGGCAGCACCCCGAGGCGTTCGACGCGCCCTACGAGTCCATGCGCCCCTGGCTGTTCACCGTCGGACGCCGCCTCGCCATCGACGCCCGGCGCTCCCGGCTGGCGCGCCCCGCCGAGATAGGCGACGGCGTCCTCGCCACCACACCCGACCCCGCGGACCGCACCGAGAGCGCGGTCGCCGCGCTCGACGTGCGCGCCGCCGTCGGATCGCTCAGCCCCGAGCACCGCGCCGTGCTGGTGAAGATCTACTTCCACGGGATGAGCGTCAACGAGGCCGCCGAGGCGCTGGGCATCCCCGCGGGCACCGTGAAGTCGCGCTCCCACTACGCCCTGCGCGCCCTCGCCGGCTGCCTGCCCGGCTACAGCAGGCGGCCCGTCACAACGGCCCCGCGCACCTCGGTCGTACGCGACTCCCACTCCGGTCACGGCCGCGGCGCGACCGTATGCCGAACGTCACGCCGCAGTTGAGCGAATCCGGGCCTCCCGCCGTGAGGGACGGTGGAGGCTCGTGCACAGACCCGGAGAACCGACGGCGAGAGTGAGGGGACGGCATGCGGTCCGAGAGCACCGGCGGGGCGGGGCTCGCCGTCCCGATGGCCTGGCTGTGCGCCGAGTACACGGCCGACGTGATCCTGCGCACCGGCGGCCTGGTGGCCCCCGGCTCCCTGGAGTTCCGCGCCGGACACCGCGCTCTCGCGCTCACCGTCCACCTGTGCGAGGGCGGCGGCGCCGACACGTTCGCCTCCGGCGGCGCGCAGGACACCGACCACTGGCTCGCCCTCACCGCCTGCGGCCACCCCTGGCCCGCGTGGGTGGAGGAGCGGCTCGCCGCCCGCGCCGCCCGCGAGGGACACGACGGCCCCGACCTGGCGCTCGCGACGGCGACCTGGCACTGGCTGCGCACGACCGAGGTGTACGCCGCGGACCTCGGGGACCTCGAACCGTGGCACCCGTCCCGCCCGCTCCCCGGCACGGTCGACGAGAGCAGCAAGGTGTGGACGCCGGCCTGGGAACTTGGCGTCCCGCTCGGCCACCTGGCCGTCCACCTCTGGTGAGGGGGCCGTGGCGCCCGGTCAGCCCACGACCCGCCGGACGGACGACGAGTGCACGCCCGCGCGGTACTTGGGGATCCTCACGGTGATCTTCATCCCGGCCCCGACGGCCGTCTCGATCACCAGCCCGTAGTCGTCCCCGTACACCTGGCGCAGCCGCTCGTCGACGTTGAGCAGCCCGATGCCCGAGGCCGTGGTCCCCCGGCCCGCAAGGATCGCGCGCAGCGCCTCCGGGTCCATGCCGACGCCGTCGTCCTCGATGGTCACCACCGCCTCGGCGCCCGCGTCACGGGCGGCGATGGTGACCCGGCACTCGGTGCTCGAATCCTCCAGGCCGTGCTTGACCGCGTTCTCGACCAGCGGCTGGAGGCACAGGAAGGGCAGCGTCACCGGCAGCACCTCCGGGGCGACCTGGAGGGTGACCTTCAGCCGGTCCCCGAAACGCGCCCCCGCGAGGGCCAGATACTGCTCGATGCAGCGCAGCTCGTCCGCGAGATGGGTGAACTCGCCGTGCCGGCGGAACGAGTAGCGGGTGAAGTCGGCGAACTCCAGCAGCAGTTCACGGGCCCGCTCCGGATCGGTCCGCACGAACGACGCGATGGCCGCGAGCGAGTTGAAGATGAAGTGCGGCGAGATCTGGGCCCGCAGCGCACGGATCTCGGCCTCGATCAGCCGGGTGCGCGAACGGTCCAGCTCGGCCAGCTCCAGCTGCACCGACACCCAGCGGGCGACCTCCGTCGCCGCCCGCACGAGGACGGCCGACTCCCGCGACCCGTAGGCGACGAGCGTGCCGAGCACCCCCTCCTCGCCGCTGAGCGGCGCGATCACGAACCAGCGCAGCGGACACTCCAGGTCCGCGCACTCCGAGCGCACGCTCTGGCTGCGCCCGGACCCGAGGACCTCGGCGACCCGCAGCATCACCTGCTCACGGTGGTGGTCGCCGCCCGGGCCGTCCCAGGCCAGCACACGCTGCCGGTCGGTCAGGCACAGCGCCTCGGTGCCCAGCAGCGAACGCAGCCTGCGGGCCGCCTTGCGGGCCGTGTCCTCGGTGAGTCCCGCCCGCAGCGGCGGCGCCGCCAGCGACGCGGTGTGCAGGGTGTGGAAGGTGGCCCGCTCCACCGGCGTGCCGAGATCCAGGTCGGCCTTCGCGCCGCGCCGGGCGGTGACCCTGCCGCACGCGAACCCGAGCGCGAGCAGGACCGCGCCCGCCGCCGCGAGCGCCGCCGCCTCCATGCCCGTCATCGCTCCGCCCCTTCCGTCTGCTGCCGTCCGGTGAGGTCCTCGGGAAGGTGCAGCCGGGCCAGGATCGCGGCGGCCCCGGAGGGTATGTGACGGGGGGTGGCCAGCGAGACGGCCACCATGGTCAGGAATCCGAGCGGCACCGACCACACCGCGGGCCACGCCATCAGCGTGTGCGCCCACCCCTCGGGCGGCAGGCCCGCCCGGGTCGCCATCACGGCCGTCAGCGCGGCCCCGCCGCCCACCACGAGCCCGGCCGCGGCCCCGGGCGGCGTCAGCCGCCGCCACCAGATGCCGAGCACCAGCAGCGGGCAGAACGACGACGCCGACACGGCGAACGCCAGCCCGACGGCGTCGGCGACCGGCACGTTGCTCGTCATCACCGACAGGCACAGCGGCACGGCCACCGCCACCAGCGTCGCCAGCCGGAAGTGCCGCACCCCGCGGGAGGGCAGCACGTCCTGGGTGATCACCCCCGCCACGGACATGGTCAGCCCCGAGGCCGTCGACAGGAACGCCGCGAACGCTCCGCCCGCGAGCAGCGCGCCCAGCAGCTCCCCGGCCAGGCCGCCGACCACCCGCTCGGGCAGCACCAGGACGGCCGCGTCCGCCGCCCCGGTGAGCGCGAGCTCCGGCGCGTACACCCGGCCCAGCGCCCCGTACACCGGCGGCAGCAGATAGAAGGCGCCGATCAGCCCCAGCACCATCAGGGTGGTGCGCCGGGCCGCGCGTCCGTTGGGGCTGGTGTAGAAGCGGACCGCGACATGGGGCAGCCCCATGGTCCCGAGGAACGTCGCGAGGATCAGCCCGTACGTCGCGTAGAGCTGGTAGCCGTCCCGGCCGCCCGACAGCGGCTGCGACCAGCTCACCGGATCGGTGCCCGACACCGCACGCTCCGGCACCGGGGACCCGGCGGGCAGGCCGAGCTCCGTCCCGGCGTCGATCCGGTGGGTGCCCTCGCCGAGGGTGACGCGCTCGCCGCGGTACCGCTCGCCGTCAACCGTGCCGGAGACCGTCACCGTCAGCGGGGCGCCGAGGTCGACGCGCACGGTGTCGCCGACCCGGATGTCGGTGTGCTCCCGCAGCACTGCGGGGGCGTCGAACCGGGCACGCGGAGCGTCGTCGCCCGCCCAGGCGGCCAGCAGGAAGACCGCGGGCACCAGCAGCGCGGTCAGCTTCAGCCAGTACTGGAACGCCTGGACGAAGGTGATGCTGCGCATCCCGCCGGCCGCGACCGCCCCGGTGACGACGACGGCGACGACCAGGGATCCGAGCCAGTCCGGCGCGCCGGTCAGGATCTCCAGCGTCAGGCCCGCCCCTTGGAGCTGGGGCAGGAGATAGAGCCAGCCGATCCCGACGACGAAGAGGCTCGCCAGCCGGCGCACCACCGCGGACTCCAGCCGGGCCTCGGCGAAGTCGGAGAGCGTGTAGGCACCGGAGCGCCGCAGCGGGGCGGCGACGAGCACCAGCAGGACGAGATAGCCGGCCGTGTACCCCACGGGGTACCAGAGCATGTCCGGGCCCTGGAGCAGCAGCAGTCCCGCGATCCCGAGGAAGGAGGCGGCGGACAGGTACTCGCCGCTGATGGCCGCCGCGTTCAGCCCCGGCCCCACGGTGCGGGAGGCCACGTAGAAGTCGGAGGTGGTGCGGGATATCCGCAGCCCCAGCGCGCCGATCAGGACGGTGGCGAGGACCACGACGGTGACGGCGGTCACCGCGTAGGTCTGGTTCACGTGTCAGCGGCCTTCGACGAGCCGGGTGAAGTCGCGTTCGTTGCGCTCGGCCCGGCGCACGTACCAGCGGGCCGTCAGCCACATCACCGGGTACACCCCGAAACCGAGCGCCGCCCAGACGAACGGGGCCGGGGACCCCGGGGACCCGCCGAGCGCGGCGGGCAGGGCGAACAGCAGCGGCAGTGAGCCGACGAACAGCGCCAGCGTGCCGAGGGCGTAGAGCGCCGCGCGGAGCTGGCTGCGCATCAGGGACCGCACATAGGTGGCGCCGAGCGTGGTCTGCTCGGTGATCTCGGAGCGCGCGGGCGCGTACCCCGGCGGACGGCGTGCGCCGCGGGGCACACCGGTGACCACCTCGCGCCGCGGGGTTTGCTCTGCAGACATCGGCGTCCGCTCCAGCGTCTGTCGGAGGACTGGGACGGGGGCGTCGGGGACGGCCCGGGTTGGGGAGTCTACGCAGCGGTGATCACCGACGGTAGAGACGGAGGGCGGCGGATCCCGCCCGTCCGGCCCGGGGGTGCTCAGGGGCCGCTGGGGCGGGCGCAGTCGCTGAGCGCGATCTCCAGTTCGACGTACGACTCCTCGGCCCGGCGGAACGCGACCTCCAGCGCGGCCTCGGCGCGGGGGCCGGCGAGGCCGCGGGCGGACTCGCGGATGTCCTCCAGCACATCGGCCCAGCGGCCCGCGGCGCTGCGCGCCGCCGTCAGCAGCGCCTCCAGCTCGACCTGGCCCGTCGGTCTGGTCACGGGGAGGCCGCGCAGCTCGTCGAGCAGTGCTTCGATGTCGGACATCGGGCCCCTTTCCCCGGAGCGGGCCTGCGCGGTCGGGCGCGGTCCCCCAGTGATCAAGGTTAGGCCCACGGGGACCGCCGGGACCCGGGGCCCGGGGCCCCCGCTCGCCCAGCGGCCCTGCTCCGTCGCCGTACGGCGCCCCCGCCGCGACGAACGGGCGGCGTGCGGGGGTGAACGGTCCGGGGGCCCTCCTTGCGGGGGGCGCTGGCCGGGTTCCCGGCAAGCGCGCGTATCTCAGCCCGTCCGGCGATTGAGGACACCGCGCGCAGCGCGGTGCCACCCCACCGGCGTGCGGGCCGGTCGACGCGGCACCGCCATCGGCCCGTCGTCGTCCGCCGGACGGCTGGGATACCAAGCACGCGCACCTCTCGGCGTGCGCGCCGGTGGCTGGGGCACGGCCTGCGGCCGTGTCCTCCATCGCCGGACGGGCTCGGGGTGCCCGTCCGGAAGGCCGCCTTCCAGGGAAGGCCCCTCAGGGATTGCGGGGCTGCATCAGCAGGTCGCGGAGCTGGCGGGCGTGGCGGCGGCTGACCGCCAGTTCCGCGGCCCCCACGCGGACACTCGTCGCCCCCGCGTCCAGGCGCAGCTCGTCGATGCGGCCGAGCGCGACCAGGTGGCTGCGGTGGATGCGGACGAAGCCGCGCGACGCCCAGCGCTCCTCCAGCGTGGAGAGCGGGATGCGCACCAGATGGGAGCCCTCGGCCGTGTGCAGGCGGGCGTAGTCGCCCTGGGCCTCGACATAGGTGATCTCGTCCACCGGCACGAAGCGGGTGACCCCGCCCAGTTCGACGGGTATCTGCTCGCCGGCCGGTCCCGGCACCACCGCCGGACCGGCGCCCCGGTCCGCCCCGGCCCGCCCGGGCTCCGCGGGCCCGGGCGCGGCGCGCCCGGGCTCCCGGTCCGGCGGCCCGCCCGCGTGCTGGGCGAGCACCAGTTCGCGCACCCGGCGCACCGCCTCGGCCAGACGCTCCCGGCGGACCGGCTTGAGCACGTAGTCCACCGCCTTGAGGTCGAACGCCTGCACGGCGAACCCCTCGTGCGCGGTGACGAAGACGATCTGCGGGGGCCGCGCGAAGCCGGCGAGCAGCCGGGCGACGTCCAGCCCGGTGAGGCCGGGCATGTGGATGTCGAGGAAGACGACGTCGATCCCGTCGTCGCCGTCCGGGTCGGCGTCGATCGCCCGGCCGATGCGGCGCAGGGCCTCGGTGGCGTCGGTGGCGCCCTCGGCGCTGCGGATCCGGGAGTCGGCCCGCAGCAGGTAGAGCAGCTCCTCGAGCGCAGGTCTCTCGTCGTCCACAGCCAGTACGCGCAGCATGCTGCGGAGTGTAGAGGCGCCCGCCGGAGCGGGGCCACGCCCCGGTCCGCGACCGGCGCGCACACGGGTTTGCGATCGCGTCCGAAGCGTGACCCGGGAGTTGAGCAGAGGGCGTCCCCGCCGCGTATAGCAGGGTGACCGCCCGTAACACCAGGAATCGAGGATCCCCGATGAGCAGCCAGCAGCCGCACCGTGATGTGGCCGCCTATGCGCTGGGCGTCCTGGAACCGGGTGACGCGCTCCGTTTCGAGGAGCATCTGGGCGGCTGCGGGCGCTGCGCCGTGCAGTTGTCGGACTTCTCGGGGGCGGCCCGCGCGGTCGCGGCGCTCGCGGGGCCGGGCCGAGGCGTGGCGCCGCCCTCCGCGGGCCTGCTGGAACGGCTGACGCAGGGGGTCCGCGCGCAGCGGCGCCGCGACGGCCGGCGGCGGCTGGCGCTGGCCGCGGTGGCGGCCGTGCTGGTGGTCGGGACGCCCGTCGCGGTGGTGGCGGCACGCGGGACGGCGCCGGTGACCGTGCAGCGGGTGGTGGCGAAGGACCCGGTGTCCGGGGTGCGGGCGTCGGTGGCGCTGGAGGACCACGGCTGGGGCACCGAGGTGGCGATGCGGCTGACGGCGCTGCCGGGACCGCGGGTCTGCCGTCTCGTTGCGATCGGCAAGGACGGGGCGGAACATCCGGTGCTGAGCTGGTGGGTGCCGGACGGGGGCTACGGGGTGTCCGACGGCCCCGGCAGCGCGGGCCCGCTGGACGTCACCGGGGGAACCGATCTGCATCCCGCCGAGATCGGCCGGTGGGAGGTCCGGGGCGAGAACGGCGAACGGCTGCTCTCGATCGGCGGCTGAGCTCGGCGCCGACCGGCTCACCGGCCGGGGCGGCTCACCGGCCGGAGCGGGTCACCGGCCGGAGCGGGTCACCGGCCGGGGCGGGTCACTTCAGCAGCCGCGAGAGCCTGCGGTCGGCCAGCGGCTTGCCGCCGGTCTGGCAGGTGGGGCAGTACTGGAGCGAGGAGTCGCTGAACGACACCTCGCGCACGGTGTCACCGCAGACGGGGCAGGGCAGGCCGGTGCGGCCGTGCACCCGCAGCCCGCTCTTCTTCTCCGACTTCAGGCGCCCCGCGGCGAGCCCGCGCGAGCGTTCGACGGCGTCGCGCAGGGTGCTCCGCAGCGCCTCGTGGAGGACGTCCACATCGTGCTCGTCGAGGTTCTGGACCGGCTTGAACGGGGACATCCGCGCGGCGTGGAGGATCTCGTCGCTGTAGGCGTTGCCGATGCCGGCGATCAGCTTCTGGTCCCGCAGGGCGCCCTTGATCTGCCGCCGCTCGCCCGCCAGCACGGCCGCGAGCGCCGCCCGGTCGAAGCCGTCGGCGAGCGGGTCGGGTCCCAGCGCGGCGATCTGCGGCACCTCGGAGGGGTCGCGGACGAGGTGGACGGCGAGCCGCTTGGTGGTGCCCGCCTCGGTGAGGTCGAAGCCCGCGCCGTCGGTGAGGACGGTGCGCAGCGCGAGCGGCCCCTTGCCGGGGCGCGGTGGCGCGGCGGGGACCTCGTCCGTCCACCGGAGCCAGCCGGCGCGGGCGAGGTGCACGGTCAGGTGGAGCCCGGCCGCGCCGATGTCCAGCCACTTGCCGTGCCGCTCGACGGCGGTGACCTCGGCGCCCTCCAGGACGGTCAGCGGCGGGTCGTAGGTCTTGAGCACACTGATGGCCACGGGCGTCACGCGGGCGATCTCCCGGCCGGTGAGCCGGTCGTCGAGGAACCCGCGGAGCGCCTCCACCTCGGGCAGTTCTGGCATGGCTCCACCTTGCCGCACGGGCGCGCCGGTCGCGAAGCGGCGGCCGGGCCCGGCCCTCAGGCGGCGCCGGGCAGCCCGTCGAGTGCGGCGAGTTCCTCGCCCAGGGCGGCCGCGAGGCGCCCGACGTCGGGTACGGCCTCGCCGTCGGCGACGAGTCCGGCGTGCACCCGCCCGCCGTAGGTGGAAAGGGCGACGGCCAGCGACTGGCCTCGGGCGAGGGGCGCCATCGGGTAGAGCTCGCGCAGCGGGCGGCCGCCGAGGGAGAGGGCGGCGCGCGGCAGCGGGACGCTCGTCACCAGGAGGTCGAAGAGCATCCGCGCGGCGCCGCCGGCGAGCGGCGCCCCGAAGCGGTGGGCCAGGGGCGGGAGCTGGTCGGCGAGCAGGGCCACGGCGCCGGCGCCGCGGGCCGGTCCGGCGGCCTTGTTGCGGTCCATCGCCTCCCGCACGGCCGCCAGCCGCAGCCGGGGGTCCGGCTCGGCGACGGGCAGTTCGAGGAGGTAGGCGGAGAGCCGGTTGCCGGAGCCGGCGGGCTGCCCGGGGCGCCGCCGGGACACCGGGACGAGGGCGCGCGGCCCGGCCGCGGGCAGCCGGTCGCCGCGTTCGGTCATCCACCGTCCGAGAGCTCCGGCGACCACGGCGAGGAGCACGTCGTTGGCCGTGCCGCCGGACGCGCGGCGCACCCGGTGCACGGTGTCGAGCGGGAGCACGGCGGTGGCGAGCCTGCGGGTGCCGCTGGGGGCGGCGGTCAGCGCGGGCAGTCCGCGGGGGTCCAGACGGCTGGCCCGGACGAGGGATGCGCCGACGCCGACGGCCCGGCCCAGTTCCCCGATCCGGGACTGCGCGAAGCCGGCCAGCCGCCGCGCTCCGGCCGGCGGGGTGCGGGCCGGGACGGGGCGGGGGCGGTGCGCCGCGGTGGCGCGGGCGTCGGCGATCTCGTCGAAGATCCCGGCTCCGATGGCGACGGCCCGCATCCCGTCCGCGAGCGCGTGGTGGAGTTTGACGAGGACCGCGCACCGGGTGTCGTCCGCGGAGCGCAGCAGATACATCTCCCACGGCGGCAGTCCGCGCTCCAGCGGCCGCTCCATCAGCTCGCCCGCGGCTTCGGTGACGGCCCGGCCGAAGTCGTCGCCGTCCAGCCGTACCTGGTGGACATGGCGCCGGACGTCGAAGTCCCGGACCATGGTCCAGGCGGATCCGCCGATGGGCAGCAGCACGTCCGCGACCCGCATCCGCAGCCGGGGGATCGCGGCGGCGCGGGCGGCCAGCAGCTCCGGGAGGTCGTCGTGGCCGCCGCCCTCGGGCCCGGGGCCGAACACGGCGAGTGCCCCCAGATGCATCGGGTGCCCGGCCGACTCCAGGTGCCAGAACGCCAGGTCGAGCGGGGCGAGTAGCTCAGTGGTCACGGGGTCCTCATGTCTTTCGGAGGCCGGGACTCCGCAGTCAATCGCCTGCGATCGGTCACGGTCAAGCACGAATCATGCACATACGGTCAACAACACGTTTCGTTCAGCGTGCGTCCCGTTCGGGGACGCCGAACTCGCACCACACGCTCTTGCCGCTCCCCCGCGCCTCGACGCCCCAGGCGTCCGAGAGCCGGTCCACCAGCAGCAGTCCGCGTCCGGAGACGCCGTCCTCCCCCGCGTCCCTGCGCCGGGGCAGGGCGCTGGAACGGTCCTCCACCTCGACCCTGAGCCGCCGCCGGGCACCGGTGAGGACGCGCACGGTGACCACGGCCCCGCCGTCGGTGTGCATCAGCGCGTTGGTGATCATCTCGTCGGCGGCGAGCTCGATCTCGTCGGCGCGCTCCCGGGCGCCCCAGGCGCGCACCGCCGCCCGCACCATGTGCCGTGCCGAGCGCAGGCCCTCCGCGTCGTTCTGGGCGACGTGCTGCTGGAGCCGGCCGCCCGCCTGCGGGGCGAGGGCGCCCTTGCGGCGCAGGAGCAGCAGCGCCACGTCGTCGTCGCCGCCCCGTTCGTCGACGACCTCGCACAGGTGGTCGGCCAGGAGCTGGAGGTCGCGGGGGCCGTCGTGCACCAGCGAGGTGAGCAGCTGCATCCCGTCGTCGAGGTCGGCGCCGGGCTGTTCGACCAGTCCGTCGGTGTACAGCAGGAGCGTCTGCCCGGGGTCGAGTTCGAGGGTGCTGACCGGGTATTCGAGCCGGCCGAACTCGGCCGAGAGCCCGAGCGGCAGCCCGCCGGGCAGCGGCAGCCGGCGGCAGCTCCCGTCGTGGTTCCTGACCAGCGGGTCGACGTGGCCGGCCCGCACGATCTGCACCACCCCGGTGGTCAGGTCGGCCTCCGCGTAGGTGCAGGTGGCGAAGCGGTCGGTGTCCAGCTCGTCCAGGAAGACGGAGGCGCGGGCCATCACCGTCGCCGGCGTGTGGCCCTCGGCCGCGTAGGCCCGCAGCACGATGCGGAGCTGTCCCATGACGGCGGCCGCGTGGGTGTCGTGGCCCTGGACGTCGCCGATGACGGCCCCGACCCGTCCGCTGGGCAGCGCGATGACGTCGTACCAGTCGCCGCCGATGTCGCGGCCGAAGCGCGCCGAGCGGTAGCGCACCGCGATCTGCGCCCCGGGCACCTCGGGGATCCGGCGGGGCAGCATCGCCTGCTGGAGCCCTTCGGCGAGGTCGTGCTCCTGCTCGTAGAGGACCGCGCGCTGGAGGCTCTGCGCGATGCTGCTGCCGAGCGCCACGAGCACGTTGCGCTCGTCGGCGGTGAACCCGCGCTTGTCCCGGTACAGCAGCCCGAGCGCGCCGATGGGCCGGGCCTGCGCGATCAGCGGGAGGTAGGCGGCGGAGGAGATGCCCAGCCCGCTGATGTGCGGCCAGAGCACGGGGTAGGAGTCGGCGAAGTCCTCGGCCGATTCGATGAAGCGGGGCGTGAGGGTGCGGACGACCTCGCTCATCGGGTACTGCTCGTCGATGCGGGTGTAGCGGGTGCCGGGCACGAAGGAGCCCTCGGGGCCCTCCGCGACCAGGTGGATCCGGCCCGATTCGAGCAGGCCCATGACCAGGCTGGCCGCGCCGAGGAGTTTGAGGTCTCCGGAGCCCTTGAGCAGCTCGATGATGTCCTCGACCGTCCGCGCGTGCGCGAGGGCGGCGGTGGTCGACTCGACGACGCTCGTCTGCCGCCGTCGTTCGTCGTCGGCGTCCATCCGGGCGGCGGCGTCGGCGAGCTCCTGGGTGGCGTCGCGCACGATGCCGATGATGCGCACAGGGCGGCCGCTCTCGTCGCGCCGGACGCACGCCTGGGTGTGGGTCCAGCGCAGCGTGCCGTCGCGGCGGCGGATGCGGAAGTAGGCGCCGTACCGGTCGAGCCCCCGCTTGAGGGCCTGCGTCACCAGGGTGTCCAGCCGTACGCCCTCGTCCGGCGGCACCCGCGCGCCGAGCGTGGTGGGGTGGCCGTCGTACTCGTCGGGACGCAGGTCGAAGACGTCGAGGCCGAGCGCGTCCATGTGCATGAGGCCGCTGGTGAGGTCCCAGTCGAAGCAGCCCATGCCGTTGAGGGTCAGACTCGTGTCCGCGTGCGCCGGCCAGTCGTCGGGAAGCGACAGGGCACCCGCTGCCCGATCAGCCATGGGGCCACTCTGCCATCATTCGCCGCATCCCACGACCGGATGACCCCCGCCCCCGTCAGCCCTGGTGGACGTCGGGTGCGGGAGCCGCGTCGGGCCCGGTACCGGTGTCCGGGAGACCGCTGCCGGGCTCGGCGGGCAGGGGCAGCGGGTCCTCGTCGAGGGGCGCCTCGTCCGGTGCGGGCACCGGCTGGTCCTGGGGCTCGGCGGGGGCGGGCGCGGGCGCGTCGGGCACCGGCTGCGGCTCGGCGGGGGCGGGCGCCTCGGAGGGGCTCGGGGTGCCGGCGGCGTCGGTGCCGGCGGCACCGGTGCGCGACAGGTCGGAGAAGACCTCGGCGGCGTCCACCGGCGGCAGCACCTCGGGGCGGGCGTCCTCCTCGCCGTCGGTGCCGGTGGGCCGCTCGATCCAGCTCCCGTCGGCGAGGTTGACGATGAGGAGGTTGTTGACGACCTGGGTGGCGGGCTTGACCACGATCACCCGGTCGGCGCGGTAGCCGGACCACGGCTTGCCCTTGGGCACGACGGCGGTGGTGACGGCGATCGGCTGCCGCAGCGGGCTGCCGGCGGCGCAGCGCACCCGGGGCGATCCGTACTGGTCCACCAGGACGGCCGTGCCGGCCTGGAGGACGCCCTGGTGGGCGGCGGCGCGGCCGCCGTCGAAGCCGTGCCCGGTGACCCGGGTGTCGGCGCGCACCTGGACGGGGGTCAGTCCGCGCAGGAAGGAGGCGATGTCGCCCGCCTCGACGCCGGCGCCGTCGGCGAAGGCCCGGGCGCGGGCCTTGTCCTTGCCCAGCAGGCGGATCTGGGCCTCGACGTCGCAGCCGGGGGTCTCCTGGATCCCGGCGTAGAGGCCGGGGGTGGAGCCCGAGATCGTCCGCAGGGTGGTGCCGTTCCCGGAGGGGCTCTTGGGCGCCGGGGTCACGGGCGGGGGTGTGAAGGCGGCGCCCGACCGTGCGGTGGAGGCGGTGAAGGGGTCGGGGCCGGGGGCGGCGAGCGCCTGGAGGAGCAGTTCCCCCGACGCGGACTCCCGCTCCCCGCCGCCGCAGCCGGTGGCCAGCAGGCCCACGCACACCGCGGCGGCCGCCGCGTACAGACGATGCATCGGTGAACGCACCACGTCTCCCACTCCGTTGTCCCGCGCCGCACGCCCCGGGGCCGTGATCCGTGCCCGGTGCTCCGTGTCTCCGTGCCGCTGTTCTGTGTTCTGTGTTCTGTGTTCCTCCATTTCTGACGGATCGACAGAAGCGACGCGACTTGAACACGTTCAGCCCAGGGATGCGGGGCGTGCGGCCGGGGCCCGGCGGCCCCGGGTCCGTACTGGTCAGCCGAGTGCGGGCGCCCGGGGCCGCGGCGATGGGGGCCGGGGGCGGACCCGCCCCCATTCGGCGGGCAGGCGCCGCCGCGGCCCGGCGGCCGGGATACTGGGTGGGATGGAGTGGTTCGGCGACGACGCCTACTGGCTGAGCCGGCTGGTGTTCCAGCGGGCTCTGGCCGTCGTGTACCTGATCGCGTTCGTGTCGGCCGCGCTCCAGTTCCGGGCGCTCATCGGCACGCGCGGCATGCTCCCGGTGCCGGAGTACCTGCGCCGGGTACCGGCCCGGAGAGCGCCGACACTGTTCCGGCTGCACTGGTCGGATCGTTTCTTCGCCTCCGTCGCCTGGGCGGGCGCCCTGTTGTCGGCCGCCCTGGCGGCGGGGGCCGCGGACCATCTGCCGCTCGGCGTCGCGATGGCGTGGTGGGCGGCCCTCTGGGCCCTGTACCTGTCGATCGTCAACGTGGGGCAGACCTGGTACGGCTTCGGCTGGGAGTCCCTGCTGCTGGAGACGGGCTTCCTCGCGATCCTGCTCGGCAACGAGCACACCGCTCCCCCGGTGATCGTGCTGTGGCTGCTGCGCTGGGTGCTGTTCCGGGTCGAGTTCGGCGCCGGGCTCATCAAGATCCGCGGCGATGCCTGCTGGCGTGATCTGACGTGCCTCTACTACCACCATGAGACCCAGCCGATGCCGGGGCCGCTGAGCTGGTGGTTCCACCATCTGCCCCGGCCCGCGCACCGGGTCGAGACGGCCGCCAACCACGTGGTGCAGCTCCTGGTGCCGGTGCTGCTGTTCACCCCGCAGCCGGTGGCGGGTGCCGCGGCGGGGCTGATCGTGGTGACCCAGCTCTGGCTGGTGCTCTCGGGGAACTTCGCCTGGCTGAACTGGCTGACGATCGTGCTGGCGCTGTCCGCCGTCGACGCCTCCCCCGTCGTCACGCCGCCGGCCCTGCCCGCCGCGCCGCTCTGGTACGTGGTCGTCGTGTCCGCGGTCGCCGCCGGGCTGCTGGCCCTCGGCTACCGGCCGGCACGCAATCTGTTCTCCCGGCGCCAGGCGATGAACCGCTCGTACGACCCCTTCCATCTGGTGAACGCCTACGGCGCGTTCGGCAGCGTCGGCCGGGTGCGGTACGAACTGGTGGTCGAGGGGACGGGGGACGCGGTCGCCCACGAGGGCACCGTGTGGCGGGAGTACGGCTTCCGGGGCAAGCCGGGCGATGCGCACAGGCTGCCGCGCCAGTACGCCCCCTACCATCTGCGGCTGGACTGGATGATGTGGTTCGCCGCGCTGTCCCCCGCGTACGCCCGCTCCTGGTTCCTGCCGTTCGTGGAGCGGCTGCTGGCGGGCGACCGGGACACGCTGCGGCTGCTGGCGCACAACCCCTTCCCCGACGCGCCTCCGGCCCAGGTGCGGGCCCGGCTGTTCCACTACCGGTTCACGACGCGGGCCGAGCGCCGGGCGACGGGGGCCTGGTGGCACCGGACGCCGGTCCGGGAGTTCCTGGCGCCGACCCGGCTGCGCTGACGGCGGCGGAGGCACAGCGCCGTGTCCCCGCCCAAGAGGGGCGGGGACACGGCGTCGCGGCGCATATCAACGGGTGCGGGAGGTCCGCCGGAGCGGAGCCGCACCGGGGATCAGTCGATGCCGGGCAGGATGTGCGGCTCGGCGAGGTCCTCCTCGTATCCGGCCAGTCGGATCGGGGCCGAACGGGCCCAGACCTCGAGGTTGCGAATCTCATCGGCCTTGCGTGGCCGCTCGCCGCCGCGCTCCGACGGCCGCGTTTCGTGCTTCACCTCTGGTGTCACCGCGCACTCCTCTGTGTCGCGTAACAGGGACGGGGTCAGTTGGGTCGCGGTGGCGCCGTCAACTCTGGCGGGATCGCGGCCGGGTGGACCTGTCCCAGGACGGCCGGAGGGGACCGAGTAGGTCCCTGGAGGCCGTCCATTCACCCCAGAGTAACCATATGAGCGGGCCCATGCTCGATGGGGCCCTGAATTCAGCCCAATTCAGGCCAACGACCCCCTCCAGATGGACAACGGCCGGCGCGCCTGCTGGCGCACCGGCCGAAAATGCCCCGAAGGGTGTCGAGTTGCCCAGAAGTGCCGGAATGCATATCCGGCGGAGGGTCACCAGTTGGCGGGGGCGTAGTCCTTGAGGAAGCATCCGAACAGATCCTCGCCGGACTCGCCGCGGACGATCGGGTCGTAGACCCGGGCCGCGCCGTCGACGAGGTCGAGGGGCGCGTGGAAGCCCTCCTCCGCCAGCCGCATCTTGTCGGGGTGCGGCCGCTCGTCGGTGATCCAGCCGGTGTCCACGGCCGTCATCAGGATGCCGTCCGTGTCGAACATCTCCTGGGCGCTGGTGCGGGTCAGCATGTTCAGCGCGGCCTTGGCCATGTTGGTGTGCGGGTGGCCCGCCCCCTTGTAGCCGCGGCTGAAGACCCCCTCCATCGCGGAGACGTTCACCACGTACTTCCGACGGCCTGCCGCGGCGGCCATGGCCGGGCGCAGCCTGCTGATCAGGATGAACGGTGCGGTGGAGTTGCAGAGCTGCACCTCCAGGAGCTCGACCGGGTCGACCTCCGAGACCGTCTGGATCCAGCTGTTGGAGTCGTGCAGGTCGGGCACCAGGCCGCCCGCGTCGATCGCCGTGCCGGCGGCGATGCGCTCCAGCGAGGCGGAGCCGCTGACGAGTGCGAGATCGGTGATCTCCTGGGCGCGCAGCCCCTCGCCGGCGGACGCCGGGAGGGCCGCGACGGAGTCCACGGCGCCGCTGCCGAAGGTGCCGATGACCTGGGCGGGCGGAAGCTCGCCCGCGGGCAGCGGGGCGGACTCGGCGGCGACCAGCTCGCTGTACGCCTGGGGGGAGCGGCGCACCGTCTGGGCGGCGTTGTTGATCAGGATGTCGAGCGGGCCCTCGGCGGCCACCGAGTCGGCCAGGGCGACCACCTGCGCGGGGTCGCGCAGGTCGATGCCGACGACCTTCAGGCGGTGGATCCAGTCGTCGCTGTCCGGCATGGCCTTGAAGCGGCGGATGGCGTCGTTCGGGAACCGGGTGGTGATCGTGGTGTGGGCGCCGTCGCGCAGCAGCCGCAGCGCGATGTACATGCCGATCTTGGCCCGGCCGCCGGTGAGCAGGGCCCGCTTGCCGGTCAGGTCGGCGCGGGCGTCGCGCCGGGCGCGGTTCTCGGCCGCGCAGGACTGGCAGAGCTGGTGGTAGAAGGCGTCGACCTCGACGTAGCGGGTCTTGCAGATGTAGCAGGAGCGGGGACGCCGGAGTATGCCGGCGATCTCCCCGGCGGCCGAGGACGAGGGCAGCAGGCCCTGGGTCTCGTCGTCGATGCGCTCCGCGGAGCCGGTGGCGGTGGCCTCGGTGACGGCGCGGTCGTGCGCGGTCTTGGCGGCCCGCCGCTCCTGGCGCCGCCGCTGCTTGACCGTGCGGTAGACACCGGCGGTCGCCCTGCGCACGGCGATGGCGTCGGGGTGGTCGATCTCCAGCTTGTCGAGCTCGTCGAGCACGCTGAGGCAGACGGCGAGACGCTCGGGGTCGATGCCCGGGCCGTAGGCCACGGGGCTGTCGTCGGTCAGGGTCATCGCCGTCTTGGTTCCTCGATCACTCGAATGCGCGGTTTCAAAAGCGCGATTTTACCGAGGGAGCGGGGTCGGACCAAATGACGCCGGTCACTGCGGGGCCCGGATCATGGGGCGGCGGCGGTGCTGGCCGAAAGCAGCGGGCGCGCTGGGCGGCGATTGGTGTAGACCTATGGCGCCGTCACCTCCGGAGACAACCGCTTGTCGCCGTGTGCCGCACGGAGTGCGGACGGACCGCTCGCGACCTGGGACGGAATCTTCGCCCTTCCCCGCGGAAGGGCGGTACATGCGTTTCGCGCCAGCTTTCACCGAGCCCACACATCCCGGCCCGCGCGCACCCCACTATGTCTCCCGGCAGAGCCACTACCGAGGGGGGTAGGGCATGCCGGACGGGGGTCCGGCATGCCCTACCGGGGGTGCCGGCAGCGCTCCGGCCATGACCGGCGGGCCGTCCGCCGTACGGACGGCGCACGACGGGCGGCCCGCCGCCCCTTCACCGGGGCGGTACGGCGCGGCGGCCGAAGGGCACAGCGCGCGACGCGGCACCCGGCCCGACGAGAACGCCCGGAGCGCCCCGCCCGTCGCAGCGCACGCGACGCGAGCCCGAGGGGCCCGGCGTCCGCCCGTCGGGGCGGTGGGGGCGACGGCCCACCCGCCTCACGCCTCGCGCGCCCCGAGGGCGGCGGCGCGCGACAGGGGCGCGCAAATCGGATACTGGGGGATGAACCGTGCGCTTCGTGCCGTGCGCCCGTCCCCCGGGTGCGGTGCGCCCCGCCGGAAGAGGGACCTGAGGCGTACTCCCGTACTACCGCAGCAGTACGGACAAGTGCCTGCTCAAGAACGACGACGTGAACGCGGAAGGGGGACAGGGTGGTCACCATGAGTTCCCTCGCGCTGTCCGTGCTCCTGTCACTGGTCTCCGCGGTCGCCTACGCGGCCGGGGCGATCCTCCAGGAGCAGGTGGCGACCACGACGCCGTCCCGTCCCTACGCGCCCCTGCACCACACGGGATGGTGGATCGCGGTGGCGCTCAACGGCGTGGGCGCCGTCCTGCACGTCATCGCCCTCGCCTACGGCCCGCTGAGCCTGGTCCAGCCCCTGGGCGCGCTGACCATCGTCTTCGCGCTGCCGATGGCGGCCGTCTTCGTCCGCCGCAGGGCCGGGGCCACCGCCTGGCGCGGCGCGGTGATGGCGACCGTCGGGCTCGCCGGGCTGCTGGCGCTGACCGGAGGCAACGGCTCGCACTCGCTGGGCACCGGCCAGCGGGGCGTCCTCGCGGGCGCCACGCTCGGTGTGGTGGCGCTGCTCTTCCTGACGGCGCAGGGCGTCCACCGGCCGATACTGCGCAGTGTGCTGCTGGCCGGCGGGGCGGGTGTCGCCTTCGGCATCGCCTCGGTCTTCACCAAGACGGTGGCCGTGGACTGGCAGTGGGACATGCCGTTCGGCCAGTGGCCGGCCATGTCGGTGATCGCGGTGCTGGCCGTCGCGGGACTGCTGCTCTCGCAGGCGTCCTACCGCGGCTCCGGGCTTGCTGCACCGCTCGCCACCGTCACCGTGGTCAACCCCGTGGTGGCGGCGGCCGTCGGCATCACGCTCTTCGGCGAGGACTTCCGCTACGGCGTGACGGGCACGGTCCTGGCGCTCGGGTGCGGCGCCCTCGCGGCGGGCGGCCTGGTGCTGCTCACCCTCGAACGCCTCGGTTCCGACGGGGACACGCCCCCTGCGGACGCCCCGGACGTCCGCTCGGACGCCCGGGGCGGCGGCACCACACCGGGAGGGCTGGTGGCGGCGCAGCGCGGCCGCCGCGCCGCCTCAGATCGACACGCCGCCGGACCGGAGGTAGGCGAGCGGGTCGATGTCGGAGCCGTAGCCGGGCCCGGTCCGGATCTCGAAGTGCAGATGCGGTCCGGTGCTGTTGCCGGTGGATCCCGAGCGGGCGATGCGCTGCCCCGCTGACACCTGCTGGCCCGCGCGCACGTTCAGGGCCGAGAGGTGGGCGTACTGGCTGTAGCGGCCGTCGTGGTGGCGGATGACCACCTCGTAGCCGTACGCGCCGGCCCAGCCCGCCGAGACGACCTTGCCCGAGGTGACCGCCTTCACCGAGGTGCCGGTGGCGACGGGGAAGTCGACGCCGGTGTGGTAGCCGCTCGACCAGGAGCTGCCCGACTTGCGGTAGGCGGTGGACGGCCCGGAGCTGACGGGGGCGCTGAAGCCGGAGCGGCTCTTCTCCTCCGTGCGCGTCTTCGTCTGCTGCGTCTTCGGTTTGGGCTTCGGGGCCTCGGTGGCGGGCTTGGGCGCCTGCTGCTTCGGCTTGGCCTCGGGCTTCGGCTCGGACTCGGGCGCCTGCTGCTTCGGCTTCGCGGCCGGCTTGCCGGCCGGCTTCTCCGCCGTCTTCCCGGCGGCGGGACGGCCGGTGTCGGGGCGGTCGGCCTTGGCCGGGGCGCGCAGCACCAGCCGCTGGCCGGGGAAGATGAGGTCCGGGTCGTCGCCGACCGTCCGGCGGTTCTGCTCGTAGAGACGCTGCCAGCCGCCGTCCACGCCCTGCCGCTCGGCGATGCCCGACAGCGAGTCGCCGCGCGCGACCGTGTAGCCCTCGCGCTGGGTGGGCACCGTGGTCGGGGTCGCCTTGGCCGCCGGGCGCTGGGTGGTGTGCGAGGCCGGCACGACGCCGGGGGCGTCACCGCCGCGCGCGAGACCGGCCCGCTGCGAGCAGGAGGGCCACGCCTTGGGGCCCTGGCCCTCCAGCACCTTCTCGGCGACGGCGATCTGCTGGTCCCGGGAGGCGAGGTCGGCGCGCGGGGCGTACCGGGTGCCGCCGTAGGCCTCCCACGTGGACTGGCTGAACTGGAGCCCGCCGTAGTACCCGTTGCCCGTGTTGACCGACCAGTTGCCGGTCGACTCGCAGGCGGCGACCTTCTCCCAGGTGTCCAGGGACGCCGCGTCCGCGGTGCCGGCTCCGACCAGCGGCAGGGCCATGCCCGCTCCGCCGGCCGTGACCGTGAGTGACGCCCTGTTGAGGCGACTCGGCTGATATCGACGGTGTCGACCGGTTCCGGCCATGTTGCTCCCCCACCACCTGTAGGTCACGCATGCAGGTCATGCCGCAAGCGGCCAACGTAGGTCGCGGGCACACAGGGTGACAAGGTCTCAGGCCCAGAGTGACCGGATCCCGCCCTCCGGGACGGGTGCGCGGGGCGCACTCGGCGGCCGTCGGCTGCCGCCACGGCTGAGGAAGTCGGACAGCGGCAGCGTCGCCGCCCCCACCGTCACCGCGTCCGGGCCGAGTCTGCCCAGCTCGATCGTGGTGCGGGCGGCGGCGTGGCGCAGCGCGTACGTCTCCGCGTGACGGCGTACGCCGGGGAGCAGCCGCGGCCCGAGGAGCAGCCCGGCCCAGCCGCCCAGCAGGACGCGTTCCGGACAGAAGAGGTTCACCAGATCGGCGACGGCGGCGCCCAGGTACTCGGCGGTCTCGTCGAGGAGGTCCGCGGCGCGGGCGTCCGGGGCGGTGCCGTCCTCCGGGAAGGCGGCGGCGAGCAGCGCGGCGAGGACCGTCTCGTCGTCGGCGTCGGCGGGGAACTCGGCGCCCGCCTCCTGCCAGCGTTCGCGCAGGGCCGCCGCGCCCGCGTAGGCCTCCAGACAGCCCGCAGCGCCGCACCGGCAGCGGCGGCCCCGGATGCGCACGGTGGTGTGCCCCCACTCCAGGGCCCGCGGGCGGGCGGCCTCGTCGGGGTCGGCCGCCTGGACGACGGACGCGCCGACGCCGGAGCCGATCAGGGCGACGGCCGCGGTCGACGCGCCCCGC
Organism: Streptomyces zhihengii; assembly: GCF_016919245.1. NCBI lineage: Bacteria > Bacillati > Actinomycetota > Actinomycetes > Kitasatosporales > Streptomycetaceae > Streptomyces > Streptomyces zhihengii. The sequence goes on from NZ_JAFEJA010000001.1 coordinate 912,432, forward strand.
CCGCCGCCGAACCACATCTCCGCCTGGCCGAGTGTCTTGGCGCCGTTGTCGATGAAGAGCGGGACGTCGTCCGGGATGTCCACGGCCGTGCGCAGCAGCCGTTCGAAGGGGACGGCGTCCCAGCCGATGGTCTGGCCGTGGACGACGGCCCCGCCGGCGCCGGGGTCCTGTTCGACGAGGCCGGGCACGCCCACACCGATGCCGAGCAGCCGCGCGGCGTCCGCGCCGGCGTCCGTGAGCACCCGGCCGACGGCGGCGCGCACATGGGCCACCACCCGCTCCACGTCGTAGCCGTGCCGGTCCAGGGGGCGTTCGGCGCGGGCGAGTTCGGTGAGCGAGAGGTCGAACAGCTCGACCCGGATCCGGGTCTCGCCGATGTCCACGCCGGCGAGCAGGCCGCTGGCGGGGGCCACCCGCAGCAGCGTGCGCGGGCGTCCGCCGTCGGAGTCGACGACGCCGGCCTCCTCCAGGACCCCTTCGGCGACGAGTTCGGAGACGACGTTGCTGATGGATCCGGAGCTGAGACCGGTGGCCGGCCCGAGTTCCTGGCGGCTCGCGGGGCCGCCGAAGTACACCCGCTCGAGGACCCTGGCCCGATTCCCCCGCCGCAGGTCACGCACTGTCCGTCTGTCGCGCTCCGCCATCGTGCTCCTTCCCTCGGAGCAAGATACCCAGTGCCCGGCGGGCGATCCGCCCGCCCTCCCCCGAGGATCGGTGAGGTGGACGGACCCGCGCGTCCGTATCCACCGGCACGGGTGTTCCCGGGAGTGTTCCGGCCGCCCGCGTGGGCACCCGCCCCCGAACGGCCCGCCCGGGGCCGCGCCCGACGACTCCAGGAGCGATCGCATGAGTGGAACCGCCAGGATCGGTGTCACCGGACTCGCGGTGATGGGCCGCAACCTCGCCCGGAACTTCGCGCGGGGCGGGCTCACCGTCGCCGTGCACAACCGCACGGCGGCCCGCACCCGTGCGCTGGTCGAGGACTTCGGCGACGAGGGGTCGTTCGTCGCCTGCGAGTCGGCGGAGGAGTTCGTCGCGGCGCTGGAACGGCCCCGGCGGCTGGTGATCATGGTCAAGGCCGGGGCCGCGACGGACGCGGTGATCGAGGAGTTCGTGCCCCTGCTGGAGGAGGGTGACGTCGTCATCGACGGCGGCAACGCCCATTTCGAGGACACCCGCCGGCGGGAGAAGGCGCTGCGGGAGCGCGGGATCCACTTCGTCGGGGCCGGGGTGTCCGGCGGCGAGGAGGGCGCGCTCAACGGGCCGAGCATCATGCCGGGCGGCTCGGCCGAGTCCTACGCATCGCTCGGCCCGCTGCTGGAGCGGATCGCCGCCAGGGCACCCGACGGCTCGCCCTGTGTCACCCACGTCGGCCCGGACGGCGCCGGGCACTTCGTGAAGATGGTCCACAACGGCATCGAGTACGCCGACATGCAGCTCATCGCCGAGGCGTACCACCTGCTGCGGTCGGTCGCCGGCTACTCCCCCGCCCGGATCGCGGAGACGTTCCGCACCTGGAACACCGGGCGGCTGGACTCCTATCTGATCGAGATCACGGCGGAGGTGCTGGCGCACACCGACGCCGCGACCGGCGAACCGTTCGTCGACGTCGTGGCCGACCGGGCCGAGCAGAAGGGCACCGGGCGGTGGACCGTGCAGACCGCCCTCGACCTGGGCGTACCGGTGTCGGGGATCGCGGAGGCCGTCTTCGCCCGCTCCCTGTCGGGCCACGCCGGGCTGCGGGAGAGCTCCCGCGGGCTGCCGGGCCCCGAGCCGGCCGCGCTGGACGAGAAGGAGGCGGCGCGCTTCGCCGACCGGGTCGAGCAGGCGCTGTACGCGTCCAAGATCGTCTCGTACACGCAGGGCTTCCACCAGGTGCGGGCGGGCAGCGAGGAGTACGGCTGGGACATCGACGCGGGCGCGGTCGCGGCGATCTGGCGGGCCGGGTGCATCATCCGGGCGGCGTTCCTCGACCGCATCCGCGAGGCGTACGACGCGCGCCCGGACATGCCCAGCCTGCTCACCGACAAGCGGTTCGGCGAGGAGATCGGGGCGGCGCAGGACGACTGGCGCGAGGTGGTGGCCACCGCGGCCCGCCAGGGCGTGCCGACGCCCGGCTTCTCGGCCGCGCTCGCCTACTACGACGCCCTGCGGGCCGAGCGGCTGCCCGCGGCGCTCACGCAGGGGCAGCGCGACTTCTTCGGGGCGCACACCTACCGGCGGACCGACCGTGAGGGGGCGTTCCACACTCTGTGGGCGGGTGACCGCTCGGAGGTGCCCGCGGACTGAGCGCGGTCCCCTGACACACGTCGGCCCGGTGCGGCCCACCCCGCGGGGTGGGCCGCACCGGGCCGACGTGTGCCGGGCTGCCACCCGGGGGCGGGCTGCCGACATGTGCCGGGCGGGCCGCCCGGGGGCGGGCTCAGACCGGGCCGGGCTGGGGCTCCGGGGAAGGCACCGGCTCCGGGGAGGGGCCGGGCGGCTGCGGAATGGGGTCCGGCGCGGGCCCCGGCGTCGGCGGCGGCGTGGGCACGGGACCCGGCAGCGGTCCCGGGTCGGGCGGCGGGCCGGGCGTGGGGGTGGGCACCGGCGGTGCGGGGTCGGGGTACGGGTGGGTCATGCCGGACCTCCAAGGTGCGAAGTCGTGCGTTCCCGATGTCTCACGGTCGCGTTCCCTTCCGCGGCCGATCCAGTCGCGTACGGGGCCGGTGATCCTCCGCCGCCGCGTTCGAACCGAGCCCCGCTATCCCGCGCGCCCCGGTTCGAACGCGGCGAGCATCTCCTCCAGCGCGTGCTGGTCGGGGCCGATGAAGGGGTCCGCGCCGGGCGCCAGGGCGAGGGTGTCCAGCATCCGCGGCGCGAGGCCGGCGGCCGGCGGGAGGTGGGTGCTGAGCACGATCTCCGGCTCCATCACGCGCAGCGGGACCAGCGTCTCGGCGTACCGGCCGGGGTCGACGAGGTGGACCCAGGGGCTGTCCACGGTCGCCCAGAGCAATTGGGCGGTCCGCAGGTCACCCTCCTTGACGTCCCCCGCGCTGTCGCCCTCGGCGAGGTCCGGGGAGGGCATCGGGGCGCCGAAGCAGTCGGAGCTGAAGCAGGCCCCGGACTTCTCGTCCCAGAAGCCGATGGTGGCAGGGTTGTCGAACAGCGGCGGCCGGAAGGCGTGCAGCAGCCGGTCCCCCACGTCGAGGCACTGGCCCGGGTTGAGCAGGAAGATCCGGTCGAGGGGCAGCGGGCGCTCGGTCGACATGATGCCCGCGCCGGCGAAGGTGGTGACGACCCGGGCCCGGGGCGCGGACGCCAGCAGGGAGAACAGGCCGCCGGTGTGGTCGCGGTCCGGGTGGCTCAGCCAGATCCAGCGGACGTCCTCGGGGTCGACGACCGACCCGAGGGTGTTCAGGAAGTCCCGGTCGGGCAGGCCGAGACCGGTGTCGACGACGACGGGCTCGGCGGCGTGCAGGACGAAGGCGTTGACCGGGAGGAATCCGATCCCGGCGACCTCCAGGTGGTCGCCCAGCACGGAGATCTCGTGTCCGATCCGGTGAATGGTCATGACGGCTCCGGGACCCCCTGGACCGACGGCGGGCCGGATCCCGGGGCCCCGGCCCGCAGCCTGGCGGGCCGTGCCGTGCGACGCACCCCCGCGCCGGGCCGGCACCTTGCTCTGTCTCCAGTGTGACCCCGGGACGGGCTCGGCGCTCCCGCCGGCGACGGGAGCGCCGGAGGTCTAGACCACTGCGTGCGGGGGACGGACCGTGTCGCCGCCGGGCACCGGCTCGGCGGCGTCACCCCCGAGCGCCACGATCCGGTTCTCCGCGTCCACGTGCACGACGCTCGGGACGAGCGCGCGCGCCTCGGCGTCCTCGACCTGCGCGTAGCTGATCAGGATGACCAGGTCCCCGGGGTGCACGAGATGCGCCGCCGCCCCGTTGATCCCGATCACGCCGCTGCCGCGCTCGCCCTCGATGACATAGGTCTCCAGGCGCGCGCCGTTGGTGATGTCGACGATGTGCACGAGCTCGCCGGGCAGCAGATCGGCGGCGTCCATCAGATCCCGGTCGACGGTGACGGACCCGACGTAGTGGAGATCGGCCTGGGTGACGGTGGCGCGGTGGATCTTGGACTTGAACATGGTGCGAAGCATCGAGACTACTCCCACGAAGAGGCTCCCTGCCTGCGTTATTGCAGGTCAAGGGCTGTTCCATATCCTACAAGAGTCGCGTGGCCGTCGGCCCGGACGCCCCGGTAAGCGTACGCAGCGCTCGCCCCCGGTTTTCCGTGATCACCGTCACTCCGATCCGCCGGCGGCGCGCCTGCGGGTCCGCCTCACCTCCCGGTCGACGGCCCAGGCGTCGGCGACCGGTCCGAGGTGGCCGAGCTTGTCGGGGTTGATGACCGAGCGGATGGTCTGGATGCGTCCGTCGAGCATGTCGAGGGCGAGGATGTGGAGGACCTTGCCCTCCCGGTCGCGGAAGACGGCGCCGGGCCGGCCGTTGACCTCGTGCGGCTCGAACGTGACGTCGACCCGCATCATCAGCGGGTAGACGCCGGCCAGCAGCCTGGCCACGTTCTCGGCGCCGACGACGGCCCTGGCAAGCTGCGGGGCCTTGCCGCCGCCGTCGCCCACGAGCTGGACATCGGCGGAGAGCAGACCCCGCAGACCGTCCACGTCCCCTTGCGACAGTGCCGCGAAGAACCGCTTCGCCAGTTCCTGTCGCTCCCGCCGGTCCGCCTCGAACCGGGGCCGTCCCTCGTTCATGTGGCGACGCGCCCGGACCAGAAGCTGACGGCACGCCGCCTCCGAGCGCCCCACCGTCGAGGCGATCTCGTCGAAGCCGAAGGCGAACACCTCCCGCAGCACGAAGACGGACCGCTCCAGCGGGCTGAGCCGCTCCAGGAGCAGCAGCGCCGCCATCGACACCGAGTCGGCCAGCTCCGCCGCACGTGCCGGGTCCTCGTAGGGGTCCCTCAGCAGCGGCTCGGGCAGCCACGGCCCGACGTACTCCTCCCGCCGCACCCGGGCCGAACGCAGGACGTCGATGGCGATGCGGGTGACCGTCGCCGACAGGAACGCCTTGACCGACACGGGCCTCGTCGGCGAGGCGTCGAAGCGCAGCCATGTCTCCTGCACCGCGTCCTCCGCCTCGCCCACGCTGCCCAGGATCCGGTACGCGATCGAGAACAGCAGAGGCCGCAGCTCTTCGAACTCCTCCACCTTGCCCACGTCATCTCCCTTGTGCGGTCCGTGTGTCGATCAGTGGAACTGCCCGACCCGGTAATCCCCGGCCGGCTGCCGGGTGATGACGTTCAGCCGGTTCACCGCGTTCATGAACGAGATCAGCATGACCAGTGCCGTGAGCTGCTCCTCGTCGTAGTGCTCCGCGGCCCGTGCCCACACCTCGTCGTCGACGCCTCCCGCCGCGTCCGCGACCCGGGTCCCCTGCTCGGCCAGCTCCAGCGCGGCACGCTCGGCCCCGGTGAAGACCGTGGCCTCCCGCCACACGGGGACCAGGTGCAGCCGGACCGCGGTCTCGCCCGCGGCGGCGGCCTCCTTGGTGTGCATGTCGAGGCAGGCGGCGCAGCCGTTGATCTGGCTCACCCGCAGGGCCACGAGTTCCTGGGTGGCGGCCGGCAGCGGTGAGTCCTTGATCTCCCGGCCTGCCGCCATGAAGTACTTGAGGGCCTTGCCCGCGGTCGGGCTGGCGAAGTAGACGAGTCGCGCGTCCATCGTGTGTTCCTCCGTGCTCGTCGGTGTCCTCACCTACCGAGACGAGACAGCCCGCGTCCCTGTGACACGTTCGCGGACGGTAAACCGGCCGGGCGGGTGGGCAGGATGGATCACGATCGCCGCCGCGACCCGATCGTCCGGCACGGCGGCTCCGCCGCCCGCACCCACCGAAAGAGGCCCACCGTGCCCGAACAGCGGATTCTCGTCCTCGATCCCACCGCGTCCGACCCGGACGCCGAGCACCGGGCCCTGCGCGGACGCGGGGCGGCCACGCAGGTCGACATCCTCGGGGTGCGCGCCTGGTCCGTGTCCGATCCCGTCCTTCTCAAGCAGCTTCTGACGAGCAAGGAGGTCTCCAAGGACGGCCGCGCCCACTGGCCGGCGTTCGCCGAGACCGTCACCACCTGGCCGCTGGCGCTGTGGATCGCGGTGGAGAACATGTTCACCGCCTACGGCGCCGACCACAGCCGCTTACGGCGGATGATCGCCCCCGCGCTCTCGGCCCGGCGCGCCGCCGCCCTCCGGGACGACGTCGAGGGGATCGTGACCGGCATCCTCGACGACCTCGGCACACTCCCGGACGGTGCCACGGTCGACCTGCGCGAACGCCTCGCGTACCCGCTCCCGATCGCCGTCATCGGCAAGCTGATGGGCGTCCCGTCCGACCGGCGCGCCGAGTTCCGCGCCGTGGTGGACAACGTGTTCGCCACCCATCTCACCGCCGAGGAGCAGGCCGCCAACACCGCCGCGCTCTACGGCCTGATGGACGGGCTGATCCAGGTCAAGCGTGCCGAGCCCGGCGAGGACATGACCTCGCTCCTGATCGCCTCCCGCGACGACGAGGGCGACGGCTCGGCGCTCGGTGACGCCGAACTGCGCGACACCCTGATGATCAGCGCCGGCTACGAGACCACCGCCAACGTCATCGACCAGGCGCTGACCACCCTGCTGTCGGACCCCCAGCAGCTCGCCCATGTCCGGGAGGGCCGCTGCACCTGGCAGGACGTCGTCGAGGAGACACTGCGGCACCAGCCCGCGGTCAAGCACCTCCCGCTGCGCTACGCGCGCACCGACATCCCCCTCCCCGACGGGCAGCGGATCAGGGCGGGCGAGGCGATCCTCGCCTCCTACGCCGCCGCCAACCGCCACCCCGACTGGCACCCGGACGCCGACCGCTTCGACGCCACGCGCCCCGGCAAGGACCACCTCGCCTTCGGGCACGGCGTCCACTTCTGCCTCGGCGCTCCCCTCGCCCGGCTCGAAGTCGCCACCGCCCTGCGCCTGTTCTTCGAGCGCTTCCCCGACGCGCGGCTCACCACGGAGCGCGACGCCCTGGAGAGGCTGCCGAGTCTGATCAGCAACGGACACGCCTCCGTACCCGTGCGGCTGCGCCCGGCGGCGAGCGGTTGAGCGCTGTCGCGGCGCGGGGGCGTGGCGGGCGCGGGGGCGTGGCGCGCCCCTGACACGGCGGGCGCCGGGGTGCGCACGGCCGTCAGAGGGTCCGCGACACCCGCAGCTCGGTGAGGTGGCGCTTGGTGACCCGGCCGGCGTGGCGGCCGTCGATCAGGGCCGCGACGCAGCTCAGCAGGCCCGCCAGGGCCTCCGGCGGCAGGGCGCGGTGGTTGGAGTAGGTGCGCAGCAGCCGCAGGTACTCCTCGGTGGTGTAGGTCAGCTCCCACTGCCAGCGCCGGCGTTCGACGGGGCCGAAGCGTCCGCTGCGGGCGGCCTCCGCCGCGTGGTCCGAGGTGTCGACGTCGTCCGCGGCGGGGGGCCGCAGGCCCGGGGGTGTGGCCGGGTCGAAGCGTTCGTAGCAGCGCTGGACCTCGGCGAAGAACTCCTCGCTGCCGCCCGCCACATGCTGGGTGGAGACCACGGCGAGGGCACCGCCGGGCCGCAGCGCGTCGGCGGCCCGGGTCATGCGGACGGCGGGGTCGATCCAGTGGAAGGCCGTGGCCGCGACGACCGCGTCGAAGGGGTCGCCGGGCAGCGGCCAGGTCTCGAAGTCCGCGGTCACCACCTCCACGGCCTCGTACGCGGCCAGGTTCCGCCGGGCGACGGCGGCCATGTCCGCGCCGAGTTCGACGGCGGTGATCCGGCATCCGCGTGCGGCCAGCGGCACGGTGGCCTTGCCGGTGCCCGCCCCCACCTCCAGGACCCGGCACCCCGGTCCGGTACCGGCCAGTGCGTGCAGGGCGTCGAACAGCTCCGGCGGGTACCCGGGTCTGGCCCGGTCGTACAGCTCCGCGTCCTCGTCGAAGGTCCGGCTCAGACGAACGCGGCGGGTCTCGTGCGGGGTGTCGTCGCGCATGGCTCCCCATCGTAGGCGGCGCGCGCCTGCGGGACCGGTGGGCCGGGGCCGGTTCCCGGGGCCGGTTCCCAGGGGCAGCGTGTCGATCGGTTCCCGGGGCCGGCCCGGCGCGGCGGTCAGCTGCCCGGGGTCAGCGCGTCGATCAGCTGCCGGGCGCGGGTGTCGTCGTGCAGGAGTGCCTCGATCAGGGGGCCGGTCCCCGGGTCGGCGGCGGGCAGGGCGCAGGAGCCGGCGGGCGAGGTGGCGTACGGGCGGGTCGCCGCGTCGAGGTAGGCCCTGGCGGGGCGGGCGTCGGCCGTCAGCCGGACGCGTCCGCCGGTCAGGGCGCGGTGCACCGCGGCGTGGTCGATTCCCAGGCCGGCCAGCAGTTCGCCGCCCGCGTAGCGGGAGTCGTCGCCGGGGGCGGCTTCCTTCGCCAGATGCGGGTGGCGCAGGGCCAGCTCGTGGGTGGCCAGGACCGCCAGCAGGATGTGCTCGGTGCCGGGCTCGCGGCAACCGAGGCGGCGCGCCTGCTCGTAGGTCTCCATGGCGGCCCACCAGGCGGGCCGCGCGGCCCAGTTGACGCCCGCGAAGGTGAGCATCCACCGCTTCCACAGCGGCAGGTGCCGGTACACACCGCGGCCGAGCAGGACCTCGCGGGTGGGGTGCAGCAGGGGGTCGAGGTCGTCGTGCCCGGCCGCGGTTCCGCCGTCGAGCCGGGTGCGCACGGTCAGCGGTGAGACACTGCAGGCGCCGAGGAGTTCCACCGCGCGGTTGTCCTCCTCCAGCAGCGCCCGCAGCAGATGGACCGCGGTGAACTTCGGCGCGTCCTCCCGCTGGGCCTGCCGCATCGCCGCGGTCAGCGCCCGGGCCGCGGCGCCGGTGAGACGGATGCCCCGGTCGCCGTCCTCCCCCAGGACGTCCGTGGAGGCGACGGCGGCCCCGGCGTCGTCCGAGCCGCCCCAATCGCCGTCGCCTCCCCTCCTGTCGCGCAGCACCGCCATCAGCACCGTCCTGGTCGCGCCTTCGCCGTCGAGCGCTTCGCGTGCGGGGCCCCTGGCCGTGGTGATGCCCGCCAGCAGGTGTTCGGACCCGATGGGTCCGTCGGCGGATGCCCGTGCGCCGCGGGCGGCGCCCAGGATTCCGACGACGTTCCAGGCGGGCTCCTTGATCGCTGTCATACGGCTCTCCTCGTGGTGGTGGTGGCGGCGGGGGTGGGTCGGGGTGCGGGGAGGGGTGCGGGGAGGGGGTGCGGCGGGGGCGGGGATGCGACGTGCAGGGACGGGGATGCGGCGGGAGCGGGGGCGGGTCAGTCCGAGCGCAGGGCGTCCAGGGCGACGGCCTGGGCGATGGCGAGCCGGCGGTCGAGGCCGGGACCGGTCAGGCGGATCACGTACCGCGCACGCAGCCCGAACCGCTTGTCGACGGTCATGCCCCGCTTCCCGCCGTCGGCGCCCTCGGTGAAGTCGAAGTGGTGCGGCCACACGAACGGCACGAAGTCGGTGAACGGCAGGAAGTCCCAGACCCGGCGCAGCACGGCCACCGCCGCGTTGCGCTCGCGTCCGGTGAGATCCCCGTGCCCGGGCCGGCCGAGGACCCAGGTCGTGCGCAGCAGGGAGGCGACCGGCTTCTCGTGGAAGGTCCCGAGGGCGTTCCCCTCCTCGTCCCGCACCGTGTAGACGGCGCCGAGGTCGAGGGCCTGGCCGGCCTCGAAGGTGCACAGGACGCGGTCCCTGGACTCGTCGGTCCAGACCGTCGTCCGTTCGGTGGCCGTCAGCGCCTTCTGCTCGGCGAAGGCGACGGTCTCGCCCGCCGATCCGTCGGGGCGGGCCGATGTCACGGAGTACCTCTTGACCGCCAGGGTCGTCCGCCGTCTGACGGTGAAACTCTCCTGCGCCTGGAGCTGCGTGGTGTCCACGAGGTGCTTCCCCCATCGTCGTTCTCTTGCGTCGTCCGGTGTCCATCCTCACCACCGGCGGACGCACGGGGCAGTTCCCGGAAGTCGCGCACCCGAACGACGAAGGGGGACGGCGCGGACACCTCGCCCGGGCACAACACGGGCGCGGGCAGTCGACTTTCGTCGATCACGGCGACGACGCGGGGATGATGCGGCGCTCCGGGGCGGTGGCTATCGTCGGCCCGTGAAACGGACCGACGCACCCACCGCCCGCATCGCCTGGCAGCGCAGGCTCCGCCGTGCCCTGACATCGCCCTGGAGCCGTGGCCGGATCGCCGGGGAGTGTGTGGTCACCACCGTCCAGGCCGGGTTGCCCGGGCTCCTCGACGCGATGGTGGCCGGATTCACCGTGCGCACCCTCCTCGTCGTGGTGGGCGTCGCCCTGCTGTCACTGGCCAGGCGCGCGCTGCCGGCGACGGTGCTGGTCCTCGCGGCGGTCACGGCCGCGGAGTTGCCCGCGGCGTCGCTGCTGCTGGTGTACGCGAGCTGGTCGGCGGGGCGGCGTGTCGAGCGTCCCGGGCGCATGGCCGCCGCCTACGGCTGCGCGCTCGTCCTGTACACCGCGCTGTCCACCCACAACGAGCTGCGTGCGGACTCCGAGCTGCCGCTCGTCACGGGGGCGCTGAGCACGGCCGTTTTCCTGGTGCTGGCCGTCGTGCCGGGGCTGGTGGGCCGGTACCGGGCACAACGCCGTTCGCTGCTGCTCGCGTTGCGGCACAACAACGAGCAACTGGTGCGCGAGCAGGCGATGGTGGCCCATCAGGCGCGGCTGCTGGAGCGCGGCCGCATCGCCCGGGACATGCACGACAGCCTGGGCCACCAGCTCGCCCTGATCTCGGTGCATGCCGGGGCGCTTCAGGTCGACCCCGATCTGACGGAGCGCCAGCGGGAGGGTGTGAGGATCCTGCGGGACGCCTCGGTGGCCGCGATGGGGGAGCTGCGCGAGGCCGTCGGCATCCTCCACGACGTCCGGGACCGGCCGGACCGGGGCGGCGGGCGCACCGAGCCCGGCGGCGCGGGGGCCGGGCTCGTGCCGGCGGCGGGCGGCGAGCAGCCGCGGGCGCGGGCGGCGGCGTCCGTCGAGGAGCTCGTCGCCTCGTCCCGCGCCGCGGGCGCGACGGTGGAGCTGCACCGGTCCGGGACGTTCAGGCAGCTCGCTCCCGCGGCCGACCACGCGGCCTACCGGATAGCCCAGGAGGGCCTGACCAACGCCCACAAGCACGCCCCGGGCGCCCCGATCGCCGTGGCCCTGCGCTACGAGGCGGACAGCCTGGTCGTGGAGGTCGCCAACGGGCCCGCTCCGGCCGGGACTCCGGCCGCCCCGGCGGGGATCAGCGGGGGCCAGGGGCTGACGGGTCTGCGGGAGCGGGCCAGGCTCGTCGGCGGCATGGTGCACACCGGAGCGACCGCGGACGGCGGGTTCCGCATCGCCGGGATGCTGCCCTACGGCGCCGGGCACGGCGAGGCACCGCCACGGCCGCACGCGCCGGAGCCGGCCGGTGCGGCGGCGTTCGCGGCGCCCGTGAGCGCCGGGGGTCCCGGCGCCGGGTATCCCGGGGACGCGCATCCCGGCGCCGGGTATCCCGGCGGCCCGGCCGCACCCGGCCCGTACGACGGCTTCGCCGCGCACCCGGGGGCGGGGGCGGCGAACGGGGGCGGCGCGGCCCCCGTGCACGGGGAGTTCGCCGCGATCATGAGCAGCAGGAGGAACCTGGCCGTCGGCTGCGCCGTCACCGGTGCCGTCCTCGTGGTGGGCGTGATCGCCATGGGCGTCTGGGGGGTGAGCGCGCTGATGGACGAGGTGGACAAGGCCATGATCCCGGTGAGCGTGTACGAGTCCGCGCGCCCCGGCGACCCCGAGGCCGTCGTCCAGGAGAAACTGCCGGCCGAGGACTCGTTCCTGACGGCGGACCTCGCGACGTCGGGCCCGCCGATGCCCGAGGGTGCGACCTGCCGGCACTTCGCGTCCGACGACCCCGACGACTTCACGACCGTCTTCCGGTTCTGCTTCCGCGACGGAAAGCTGGTGTCGAAGGAGACCTTCGACGACGCACCCTGAGGCGCCGCGGCCGCGCTCCGACCGCCCACCGCACGCCCCGTGTTCGAACGGATCAGGGCATGATGGCCACCCACGGGCCATCCGCTCCGGGACCGACTTCGCACAGGAGGCCATTGTGATCCGGGTCCTCGTCGCCGACGACGAGCCGCTCATCCGGGCCGGCATCAGAATGATCCTCACCTCGGCCGACGACATCGAGGTGGTCGCGGAGGCCGGTGACGGCCGGGAGGCGGTGCTGCGGGCCGCCGACACCGGCGTCGACGTCGCGCTGCTGGACATCAGGATGCCCGTCATGGACGGCCTCACGGCGCTGGCCGAGCTGCGGCGCGCGGCGCCCCGGGTGCGGGCGCTGATCCTGACCACCTTCGGCGAACGCGAGAACGTGCTGCGCGCGCTCGGCCACGGCAGCGCGGGCTTCCTGCTCAAGGACTCCGCGCCCGACGAGCTGATCCACGCCGTGCGGGCGGCGGCCGCCGGGAACGCCTACCTCTCGCCGACGGCCACCCGGCACGTGGTGGACACGCTCGCGGCCCCGGGGGCCACCGCCCGCGCGGAGCAGGCCAGACACCGCATCGACGGGCTGACCGCCCGCGAACGCGAGGTGCTCGCCCTGCTCGGGGAGGGCCTGTCCAACGCGGACACCGGCCGGCGGCTGCACATGAGCGAGGCCACCATCAAGACGTACGTCAGCCGCATCCTGACCAAGCTCGACGTCGACAACCGGGTCCAGGCGGCGCTGCTCGCGCGCGACGCCGGGCTGCATCCGGACGCGGTCTGACCGACGCCGGGCGGCTGCGTCCCGACGCGGTCCGACCGACACCGGACCGCGTCCCGACGCGCTCCGACCGACACCGGCACACATCCGCACCTCGCCCGCCCGACGCCCAACTCCCGCCGGGAGCAGGCGGGTCGATGGGGCGTGCCCGAAGAGCGCCGCGTGCCGTGCGCGTCGCGGCGCGCCGGCCCGGACCGTTGTGGCGTCGGTGTATTGACGGCGAATGAAACAACTCAATAGTTTGAGTATCTTCGACTCACAGGGGGATTCGCATGGAATCCAGTACTGCCGAAACCGCACGGCCCGCCCCCGTCTTCACCACGTACTCCCCCGCGACCGGCGAACCCGTCGCCGAGCACCCGGCCCACGGGCCGGCCGAGGTCTCCCGGGCCGTGGACGGGGTCCGGGCGGTGCAGGCCGGCTGGGCGGCGCTGCCGGCCTCCCGGCGCCGCGACCACCTGCTGCGGTGGAAGAAGGCACTCGCCACCGAGCTGGACACGGTGGCGCGCACCATCGCCGAGGAGACGGGGAAGCCGGCCGGCGACGCGGCGCTGGAGGTGGTGCTCACGCTGGAGCACCTGGCCTGGGCCGCCCGCAACGCGGGGCGGGTGCTGCGCCGGCGGAAGGTGTCCACCGGGCTGTTCACCGTCCACCAGCGGGCCTCGCTGGTGCACCGGCCGCTGGGCGTGGTCGGGGTGATCGGCCCCTGGAACTATCCGCTCTACACCCCGATGGGGTCCATCGGTTACGCCCTGGCGGCGGGGAACGGCGTGGTGTTCAAGCCGTCCGAGCTGACCCCGGGCACCGGGGTGCTGCTGGCGCGGCTCTTCAACGACGCGGTGCCGGGGCACGCCGGACTGCTCACCACCGTCACCGGCGCGGCGTCCACCGGGGACGCGCTGGCCCGGTCCGGGGTGGACAAGCTGGCGTTCACCGGCTCGCCCGGGACGGCCCGCAAGGTGATGGCGGTGTGCGCCGAGACGCTGACGCCGTTCCTCGCCGAGTGCGGCGGCAAGGACGCGGTGATCGTCACCGCGGACGCGGACCTGTCGGCGGCGGCCGACGCGATCGTCTGGGGCGCGCTGAGCAACGCGGGGCAGACCTGTGCGGGGGTCGAGCGCGTCTACGCGGTGCGGGAGATCCACGCGGAGCTGTGCGAACGGGTGGTGGAGCGCGCCAAGGCGCTGCCCACCGGCGCCGGGGCGGACGCGGCCTACGGCCCGATGACGCTGGCGGGCCAGGTCGCCGTGGTGGAGCGGCATGTGACGGGTGCGGTGTCGGCGGGCGGGCGGGCCCTGCTGGGCGGGCCCGGCTCGGTGCGCGCCCCGTATGTGGAGCCGGTCGTGCTGAGCGACGTCCCGGAGGACGCGGCGGCGATGACGGAGGAGACCTTCGGGCCCGTCGTGGCGATCAACGCGGTGGCCGACGTGGACGAGGCGGTGGAGCGGGCCAACGCCTCGCGCTACGCCCTGGGCGCGGCGGTGTTCTGCGGCGGCGGGCGGGCGGGGGCGGCGATCGCGGCGCGGCTGCGCGCGGGCGCGGTGTCGGTGAACTCGGTGCTGGGCTTCGCCGCGGTGCCGGCCCTGCCGTTCGGCGGGTCCGGGGACTCCGGCTTCGGGCGGATCCACGGCGAGGAGGGGCTGCGCGCCTTCACCTCCGTGCAGTCCACGACCGTGCAGCGGTTCACCCCGCCGATCGCGCTGACCTCGTTCGACGTGCCGGCCGCCACACGGGAGCGGGCGGTGCGGCTCGCGCAGTCGCTGCACCGGCGCCGCTGAACGGCGGACCCGCGTCCCGGCCCGGTCCGCCCCGCGTGGGCGGGCCGGGCCGGTCAGGCGTTCAGCAGCGGGGCCAGATAGCGGCGGGCGAAGGCCCGGGCCTGCTCCTCGTCGTCCATCGCGATGCAGCCGGCGGGGTTCAGCAGGAACGACACGGCGACGCGCACCATGAGTTCGGCGACCGGCCCCGGGTCCTCGTCGGGGCGGCCCTCAGCCTGCTGGGCGCGGCGCAGATGGCCCGTCAGATAGGCGGCGGTGGCGGAGAGCGAGGAGCCGCCCTGCACGGTCAGATACGGCAGCACGACGTCCGGTTCGAGGCGCAGCAGGCCGCCGAAGAGGGGGTGGGCGCGGGTGTGGCGCAGGGCGACGACGAAGCCCTCGACGACCCGTTCCTCCATGGTCGGCAGCGCCGCCACCGCCGCGTCCAGCCGCTGGAAGAAGCGGCCGAGCTCGCGCAGCAGGGTTGCCTCGACCAGTTTGTCCTTGGTCTGGAAGCGCCGGAAGACGGTGACGCGGGAGACCCCGGCGCGCTTGGCGACGTCGTCGACGGAGGAACGGCGCAGGCCCAGCAGGGTGAACTGCTCCAGTGCGGCGTCCAGGATCCGCCGCGCGGTGCGGTCCTCCGTCTCCGGCTGGGCGATGGCCCGGGCGAGCTCCGAGTCGTCCGTGTCAGTTCTCATGGCCTTCACGATACCGGCGAACACCTCCCGGTGAGACTCTGAAACGTCTATCGTATCTTCGTAACGCGATTCGAACCCAGGAGGACCTGATGGGCAGTCGCCTCACCGAAGAACAGGCAGATTTCGTCGCGGCCCTCCGCGATTTCGCCAAGCGGGAATGCGGCACCCGGGAGCAGCGCGACGCGCTGACCTCGGGCGGCCGCGAGGCCCACGACCCCGCGCTGTACGGCCGGCTCGCCGACCTGGGCTGGCTCGGGGTGTGCCTGCCCGAGGAGTACGGAGGCTCCGGGGGCGGGGTGGCCGACGCCTGCCTCTTCCTGGAGGAGACCTCCTACGGCATGGTCCCGGCGGGCGGCTTCATCACCACCGTCATCGCCGCCAAGGCGTACGAGAAGTTCGGCACCGAGCGGCAGCGGCACGAGGTGCTGTCCGGTGTCGTGCGCGGTGACGTGCTGTCGATCGCCATGTCGGAGCCGGAGGCCGGGTCGGACGTCGGCGCGCTGCGCTGCCAGGCCCGGCAGGAGGCGGACGGCACCTGGGTGATCGACGGGCAGAAGACCTGGATCTCCAACGCGCACTGCGCCGAGCACATCCTGCTGGTGGCCCGCACCGGCGCGGACAAGCACGGCGGGCTGACCATGTTCCATCTGCCCGGCGGCACCGCGGGCGTGGAGATCCGGCGCATCGACACCATGGGCGGCCGGGAGGTCAACGACGTCTTCCTCACCGGTGTGCGGCTGCCCGCGGACGCGGTCGTCGGCCGGGTGGACGGCGGCTGGGCGCAGTTGATGGCCGGGCTGAACCACGAGCGGCTGTTCCTCGCCGCGAACATGCTGGGCCTGGCGCGGCGGGTCTTCGACGACACGGTCGCCTACGTCCGCGAGCGCGAGCAGTTCGGCCGGCCGGTGGGCTCCTTCCAGGCGCTGCGGCACCGGATCGCCGATCTCGCCACCGAGATCGAGTGCACCCGGCTGCTGGTGCGCGAGACGGCCCTGGACTGCGACGCCCAGCCGGAGAAGCTGTTCCCGCGCGAGGCGTCGATGGCGAAGCTGAAGGCGACCGAACTCGCCAAGCGGGCCGCGCTGGAGGGCATGCAGATGATGGGCGGCTACGGCTACACCACGGAGTTCGACATGGAGCGCCATCTGCGGGCGGCGGTGGTGTCCACGGTCTACGGCGGCACCAGCGAGATCCAGCGGGACGTCATCGGCAAGACCTACGGCCTCTGAGCGGGCCCGGCACGACGCTGCGGCCGCCGCCCCCCGGTCCGGGGGGCGGCGGCCGCAGCGTCGTGCCGGCGAAAGGGCGGCTCAGCCCTCGTAGAGGCCGGACAGCTCCTCGGCGTACTTGTCCCGGATGATCCGGCGCCGCATCTTCAGCGAGGGGGTCAGCTCACCGGTCGCCGGACCCCACTCCTCGGTCAGCAGCTCGTACCGCTTGACCTGCTCGGTGTGGTTGAGCCGGGCGTTGGCGGCGGCGACCGCCCGCTCCACCTCCGCGCGGACGGCGGGGTGCGCCGCCAGCGCGGCCGCTCCCCCCTCCGCCTCGACGCCGTTGGCCGCGGCCCAGGCGGGGGCGGCCTCCGCGTCGAGCACCAGCAGGGCGACCAGGTAGGAGCGGTTGTCGCCGTGCACCATCGCCTGGCCGATCAGCGGATGGGTCTTGAGCGCGTTCTCCACCAGTGCCGGGGAGACGTTCTTGCCGGTGGAGGTGATGATCATCTCCTTCTTCCGGTCGGTGAGCCAGAGGTAGCCGTCCTCGTCCATCCGCCCGATGTCGCCGGTGGCGAGCCAGCCGTCCGCGTCCAGGCCGGAGTGCACCGAGCCGTCCGGCTGGAGGTAGCCGGAGAAGACGGACGACCCCCGCACCATGATCTCGCCGTCCTCGGCGACACGGACCTGGACCGACTCCACCGGGCGCCCCACGGAGCCGAGCCGGAAGCCGGCCCGGGGGCTGTTGCTGGTGGCCACACCGGTGGTCTCGGTCATCCCCCAGGCGTCCATGATGACGATGCCGAAGCCGGCCCAGAAGCGGACCACGTCGACGGACATGGGCGCCGAGGCGCTGGCCGACCAGGTCACCCGGTCCAGGCCGCCCGCGGCCAGCATGGGCAGCAGCACCTCCTCGCGGACCCGCTCGTAGCGCTTCTCCAGTTCGGCGGGCGGCGTCTCGCCCCGCTCGCGGTGGCCGACGTGCTCACGCGCGACCTCGAACGCCTCCTCGATGACGGCCCGTTGCTCGGCGGGCATCAGCGAGAGGACGCCCCGCACGGCGGCGGACAGCTTCTCCCAGATCCTCGGCACGCCGAAGAACTGCGCGGGGCGCACCTTGCGCACCACGGCGGCGACACCCGTCGGATCGGCGCAGAGGTAGACGTGCGAGGCCCGGTGGCAGGGCAGGTAGATGCCCAGCATCCGCTCGGCGATATGGGCGAAGGGCAGGTAGCAGATGTGCTCGACGTGCGGGGGCAGCTCCACCACGGCGTCCAGCGCCAGCGCGTTGGACATCACCTGGCGGTGGGTCAGGACGACGCCCTTGGGCTCGCCGCTGGTGCCGGAGGTGTAGACGACGGTCAGCGGGTCCTCGGGGCGGGCGGTGTCCAGTTCCCCGGCGAAGTGCTCCGGCTCCGGTTCGCGGAGCAGGGCGGCGTACGGGGAGTGGGGGCCCTCCGCGCCCTCCTCGGCCACCACCAGACGCTCCAGCGGGGTGTCCGCGTCGGCCAGCAGCGGCTCCCACACGGCCACCTGCGCCGCCCCCTCCACCACGGCGAGGCGGGCCCGGCAGTTGCGGGCGATGTGGGTGATCTGCTCGGGCGCCGAGGTGCCGTAGACGCTGACCGGGATCGCGCCGAGGCGGACCAGCGCCAGGTCGGACAGCCAGTGTTCGGGCCGGTTGGACATCATCAGCAGCACATGGTCGCCGCGCCCGACACCGAGGGCCCGGAAGCCCGCGGCGAGGCTCCGGGTGCGCTCGTGGATCTCCGCCCAGCCGAGCGTGGTCCATGCGCCGTCCGGGTCCGCCGTCTGCCAGGAGAGGCCGGGGAGCAGCGGGTACTCGGTTGCGTTGCGGGCGAGCAGCTGCGGCAGGGTCCGGTCGGCCGGGTCGTCGGACAGGTCGCCGCTGGTACGGGGTCTTGATGTCATCGGGGCCTCCTTGCGGGCGGAAGGGAAGGGTCGGGCAGGCGTCGGGCGTCGGGCCTCAGGCGTCAGGCATCGCGCGTCAGGCGTCGGTGAAGGTCTCGCCCCGCTCGGCCTTGGCGACCAGCAGCGCCGGCGGCCGGAACCGGTCGCCGTAGCGCTCGGCGAGCTCACGGGCGCGGGCCGTGAAGCCGGGCAGGCCGCCCTCGTAGCCGTTGATGTACTGGAGCACGCCGCCCGTCCAGGCCGGGAAGCCGATGCCCATGAGGGAGCCGATGTTGGCGTCCGCCACCGAGACCAGCACGCCCTCCTCCAGGCAGCGCACCGAGTCGAGCGCCTCGACGAAGAGCATCCGCTCCCGCATGTCCTCGAAGGGGATGTCCGTGCCCTCGCGGGTGAAGTGCTCGCGCAGTCCGGGCCAGAGCCCCGCCCGCCTGCCGTCCTCGTCGTAGTCGTAGAAGCCTGCGCCGCCGCTGCGGCCGGGCCGCCCGAACTCGTCGACCATGCGGTCCACCACCCCGTCCGCGGGGTGTCCCGGCCAGGTGCCGCCGGCCTCCTCGACCGCGCGCCTGGTCTCCTCACGGATCTTGCGCGGGAGGGTGAGGGTGAGCTCGTCCATCAGGCTGAGCACCTTGGCCGGGTAGCCGGCCTGGGCGGCGGCCTGCTCGACGGAGGCCGGTTCGATGCCCTCGCCGACCATGGCGACGCCCTCGTCGATGAAGCGGCCGATGACGCGGGAGGTGAAGAAGCCCCGGGAGTCGTTGACGACGATGGGCGTCTTGTCGATCCGCCGGACCAGGTCGAAGGCGCGGGCGAGCGCCTCGTCGCCGGTCTTCCCCCCCTTGATGATCTCCACCAGCGGCATCTTGTCGACGGGTGAGAAGAAGTGGAGGCCGATGAAGTCGGCCTGGCGCTCCACGCCTTCGGCGAGGGTGGTGATGGGCAGGGTGGAGGTGTTGGAGCACAGCAGCGCGTCGGGCTCGACGACGTCCTGGATCTCCTGGAACACCTTGTGCTTGAGCGCGGTGTCCTCGAAGACCGCCTCGATGACGACGTCGCAGCCCGCCAGGTCGGCGGCCTCGGCGGTCGGCGTGATCCGGGCCAGCAGCGCGTCCGCCTTCTCCTGCGTGGTGCGGCCCCGTGAGACGGCCTTGGCGCACAGCTTCTCCGAGTAGCCCTTGCCCTTCCGCGCCGACTCGGCGGTGACGTCCTTCAGGACGACCTCGATCCCGGCGCGCGCACAGGAGTACGCGATACCCGCACCCATCATCCCCGCACCGAGCACGGCCACCTTCCGCACCGTACGCGGCTCGATCCCCTGCGGCCGGCCGGCACCGGAGTTGACGGCCTGGAGGTCGAAGAAGAACGCCTGGATCATGTTCTTGGTGATCTGGCCCGTGACCAGGTCGGTCAGGTACCGGGCCTCCACCACGAAAGCCGTGTCCACGTCGACCTGGGAACCCTCGACGGCGGCCGCGAGGATGTTGCGCGGAGCGGGGTAGGGGGCGCCGCCCGTCTTCTTCTTCAGCAGCGCGGGCAGGGCGGGGAGCTGCGCGGCCAGCTGCGGGTGCGCGGGGGTGCCGCCGGGGATCCGGTAGCCCTTGGCGTCCCAGGGCTGCTGGGACTGCGGGTGGGCGTCGACGAAGGCGTGCGCCTTGGCGATGAGGTCGTCCCGGTCGGCGGCGATCTCGTCGACGAGGCCGGCCTCCAGGGCGCGGGCGGGCCCGTACCGGGTGCCCTCCAGGAGGACCTTGCGCAGGGCGTCGGCCACACCGAACATGCGGACGGTGCGGGTCACTCCCCCGCCGCCGGGCAGCAGGCCCAGGGTGACCTCGGGAAGCCCGACGCGGGCGGCCGGGCTGTCCAGCACCACACGGTGGTGGCAGGCGAGGGCGATCTCGTAACCGCCGCCGAGCGCGGCGCCGTTGATCGCGGCGACGACCGGGACGCCCAGGGTCTCCAGGACGCGCAGCGAGCGCTTGACCCGCATTCCGGCCTCGAAGGAGAGGGAGGCGGTGTCGGGGGTGACGGACTTCAGGTCGCGCAGGTCGCCGCCCGCGAAGAAGCTCTTCTTCGCGGAGGTGACGATGACGCCCCGGAGGCTGTCGCCGCGTGCGGCGAGCCGTGCGGCGACGGCGTCCAGCGAGTCGATGAACGCGGCGTTCATGGTGTTGGCGGACTGGCCCGGGTCGTCGAGGACGAGGGTGACGACATGGTCGTCGGACTCTTCCCAGCGGATGGTGGCGGGTCCCGCGGTGGTGTCCATGGCTGGTGTGTCTCCCGTTGAGGTGGACGGCTGCTGAGGGCGGGACGGTCAGAGGCGTTCGACGACGGTGGCGATGCCCATGCCGCCGCCCACGCACAGGGTGGCGAGGCCGAACCGCTGGTCCCGGCGCTCCAGTTCGTCGACGAGGGTGCCGAGGATCATCGCGCCGGTGGCGCCCAGCGGGTGGCCGAGGGCGATGGCGCCGCCGTTGACGTTGACCCTGTCCGGCGAGAAGCCCATGTCCTTGACGTAGCGCAGGACGACGGCGGCGAACGCCTCGTTGATCTCGACGAGGTCGATGTCGCCGACGGTCAGTCCGGCCTTGGCGAGCGCCTTGCGGGAGGCGGGCGCGGGGCCGGTGAGCATGATGGTCGGATCGGCTCCGGAGACGGCGGCGGAGACGATCCGGGCGCGCGGGGTCAGGCCGTGGCGCTCGCCGGCCTCCTTGCTGCCGACGGCGACGAGGGCGGCGCCGTCGACGATGCCGGAGGAGTTGCCGGCGTGGTGGACGTGGTCGATCCGCTCGACCCGGTGGTACTTCTGGAGCGCGACGGCGTCGAAGCCGCCCAGCTCGCCGATGCCCGCGAAGGACGGCTTGAGGGCGGCGAGCGAGTCCGCCGTGGTGCCGGGGCGCAGGTGCTCGTCGTGGTCGAGGACGACCATGCCGTTGCGGTCCCGCACGGGCACGACCGACCGCTCGAAGCGGCCGTCCTTCCAGGCGGTGGCCGCGCGTTCCTGGGAGAGCGCCGCGTACTCGTCCACGTCGCGCCGGGAGAAGCCCTCCAGGGTCGCGATCAGGTCGGCGCCGATGCCCTGCGGCACGAATCCGGTCTCGTGGCTGGTCATCGGGTCGAGTGCCCAGGCGCCGCCGTCGCTGCCCATCGGCACGCGCGACATGGACTCCACACCGCCCGCGAGGACCAGGTCCTCCCAGCCCGAACGGACCTTCATCGCCGCCATGTTGACGGCTTCCAGACCGGAGGCGCAGAAGCGGTTCTCCTGGACGCCCGCCACCGTGTCCGGCAGCCCGGCGAGGATCGCGGCGGTGCGGGCGATGTCCGCGCCCTGGTCGCCCAGCGGGCTGACCACGCCGAGGACGATGTCGTCGATCGCGGCCGGGTCGAGGTCCGGGAACCGGCGGAGGGTCTCGTGGATCAGTCCGACGACGAGGTCGATCGGCTTGGTGCCGTGCAGGGCGCCGCCTGCCTTGCCGCGTCCGCGCGGGGTGCGGATCGCGTCGTACACGTACGCTTCGGTGCTCACCTTGGGGTGCCTTCCGTCTCGGGTCGTGAGGAGCGCCGCGCAGCAGCACCGCTGCCGGGGCGGGGAGCCGGCCTGGGCTCAGCCGAGCAGCGAGCGGCCGATGATCTCCTTCATGATCTCGGTGGTGCCGCCGTAGATGGTCTGGACCCGGCTGTCGAGGAACGCCCGGGCGACCCGGTACTCGCTCATGTAGCCGTATCCGCCGTGGAGTTGCAGGCAGCGGTCGACCGTCCGCTTCTGGAGTTCGGTGGCCCACCACTTGGCCATCGAGGCGTGCGCCGCGTCGAGTTCGCCCTTGGTGTGGTCGGCGATGCAGCGGTCCATGAAGGCCCGGGTGACGGCGCACTCGGTGGCCATCTCGGCGATCTCGAAGCGGATGTGCTGGAGCCTGGCCAGCGGCCGGCCGAACGCCTCGCGCTCCTTCACATAGGCGGTGGTGACGCCGAGGATGTCCTCGGCCGCCGCGGCGGCGCCGACCGCGATCGCCAGCCGCTCCTGGGCGAGGTTGCCCATGAGGTAGGTGAACGCCTGGTTCTCCTCGCCGAGCAGGTTCTCCTTGGGGACGCGCACGCCGTCGAAGAACAGTTCGGCGGTGTCCTGGGCCTTCTGGCCGATCTTGTCGAGGTTGCGGCCGCGTTCGAAGCCCTCGGCACCGCGTTCCACGACGAGCAGCGACAGCCCGTGCGCGCCGCCCTCGGGAGTGGTCTTCGCGACGACGACCACCAGGTCGGCGAGGATGCCGTTGGAGATGAAGGTCTTGGTGCCGTCGAGCACCCAGTGGTCGCCCGCGTCGGTGGCGGTGGTGCGGATGCCCTGGAGGTCGGAGCCGGCGCCCGGCTCCGACATGGCGATCGCGGTGACGATGTCGCCGGAGACGAATCCGGGCAGCCAGCGCTGCTTCTGCTCCTCGGTGCCGAGCGAGGTGAGGTACGGGCCGACGATGTCGTTGTGCAGGCTGAGCGCCAGCCCGGAGGCGCCGGCGCGGGCGAACTCCTCGATGAGGACGGCGCTGTAGCGGAAGTCGTCCGACCCCCCGCCGCCGTACTCCTCGCCGACGGCCGTGCCGAGCAGCCCTTGGCGGCCGGCCGAACGCCACACCTCGCGGTCGACGACGCCGTCGCGCTCCCAGCGCGCGTGGTGCGGGACGACCTCCTTGGCGAGGAAGGTCCGCACGGTCTCGCGGAACGCCTCGTGGTCGGGGCCGTACAGGTCTCGTTCCAGGGTCACAGCCAGTTCCTCACGTGCTCGACGAGCCGGGCGGGATCGGGGCCGACGGGGGTGACGTTGAGCATGGTCACGCCCGCCTCGCGGAAGACCTCGACGCGGTCACGGACATAGCCCTCGGGGCCGGCGAGGCAGAGCCGCTCCAGCAGCTCGGCCGGTACGGCGGCTTCCGCGTCCTTCTTGCGGCCCGCGAGGTAGTGCTCCTGCACGGCCGAGGCCGCGGACTCGTAGCCGTAGGAGCAGACCAGGTCGTAGTAGAAGTTGCGGCCCGGCGCCCCCATGCCGCCGACGTAGAGGGCGACGGTGGGGCGCATCAGGTCGCGGACGGCCGCGGCGTCGTCGCCGATGGCCAGCAGACCGCCGGCCACGACCGAGAGCGGGCCGAGCGCCGGGTCGCGCCGTGCGGCGCCCTCGGCCAGGGACGGGCCCCAGACCTCGGCCGCGCGCTCGGGGACGTAGAGGAACGGCAGCCATCCGTCGGCGATCTCGGCGGTCATCCGGACGTTGGCCGGGCCCAGCGCCGCGACGTAGACGGGCACGGTGTCGCGGACGGGGTGGTTCAGCAGCTTCAGCGGCTTGCCGAGGGTGCCGCCCTTCTCGGGCGGCAGGGGCAGGTCGGTGATGCCGTGGTGCTCGATCACCTCGCGCCGCAGGATCCGGCGGGACAGCTCGATGACCTCGCGGGTGCGGCCCAGCGGACGGTCGTAGCGGCGGCCGTGCCAGCCCTCGACGACCTGCGGTCCGGAGGCGCCGACGCCGAGCAGCGCGCGGCCGCCGGTGAGGGCGTCCAGCCCGGCCGCGGTCTGGGCGATCAGCGCGGGGGTGCGCGAGTAGACGTTGAGGATGGCGGAGCCGATCCGCATCCGCTCGGTCCGCGCGGCCAGGTAGCCCATGATCGTCGGGGAGTCGAAGCCGTACGCCTCGGCCACCCACACGGCGTCGAGGCCGGCGGACTCCAGGGCGGCGGCCCGGTCCGCGGCCTCGCGCGGATCCCCGGCGTACGTCAGGGGTGAGGACAGTTCCATCAGCGGTGGTCCTTCAGCAGTTCGGGCACGCCCCAGTCACGCGCCACCTCCGGGGTGTGGGCCCCGGGGACGGCCGGCGGGCGCCGCAGGGTGCCGGGGGTGCCGGAGAAGCGGGGGGCGGGGGCGGGCTGGGTGATGCCGTGCGCCTCGGTGTAGGTGCCGCGTCCGGTCAGATGGGGGTGTCCGGCGGCCTCGCGCAGCGAGAGCACGGGCGCGACGCAGGCGTCGGTGCCCTCGAAGACGTCCGTCCAGCGGGCCCGGGTGGCGGTCTTGAAGCGGTTGGCGAACAGGGTGCGCAGGGCGGGCCAGTTGCGCGGGTCTGCGCGGTCGGGCAGTTCCCCGGCGTCGAGGCCCAGCAGGGCGGTGAACGCCGCGTAGAACTGCGGTTCGAGCGTGCCGACGGCCATCCAGCCGCCGTCCGAGGTCTCGTAGACGGCGTAGTGGGGGCAGCCGCCGTCGAGCAGGTTGCGGCCGCGGGTGTCCTGCCAGGTGCCTTCGGCGAGCATGCCCCAGAACATGGCGGTGAGGTGCGCGGTGCCGTCCACGATCGCGGCGTCCACCACCTGGCCGCGGCCGGTGGCGCGGGCGGTGAGCAGGGCGGCGAGGACACCGGTGGTCAGGTAGAGGGAGCCGCCCGCGTAGTCGCCGAGCAGGTTGACGGGGACGGCGGGCGGTCCGCCGGGCGCGCCGATCATGGACAGGGCGCCGGCGGTGGCGATGTAGCCGATGTCGTGTCCGGCCCGCGGGGCGAGGGGGCCCTGCTGGCCCCAGCCCGTCATCCGCCCGTACACCAGGGCGGGGTTGGCGGCCAGGCACTCCTCGGGGCCGACGCCGAGGCGTTCCGCGACGCCGGGCCGGTATCCCTCCAGGAGGACGTCGGCGCGGGACGCGAGGGCCCGTACGGTGTCCGGTCCGCCGGGCGACTTGAGGTCGACCAGGACGGAGCGCTTGTTGCGGTTGGTCACGTCACGGGCGGGGTCGCCGCCGAGCGGCGAGGGGCCGGGGCGGTCCACCCGCACCACGTCGGCGCCCAGGTCGGCGAGGAGCATCGCGGCGAACGGACCGGGCCCGATGCCCGCCAGTTCGACCACGCGCACGCCGTCCAGCGGGCCCGCGACATCGCGGCCGGGAGGATCGGTGGGGTGCCGGCTCATGGGTTCCTTTCTCGGTTCACGGCGGACACACCGCCGTCGATCGAGGACTTACTGAGCGTTCGCTAAGAACGTAGAAGTGGGACGCCGGTCGGTCAACTCCCCGTGCGGCACGAGTTTTCGTGGATACTCACCGGGGAAGTGACATCACGCCGGGCGCCGGGGACCAGGATTCCCTGATCGAGCGCTAAGGAACCGGAAGGGTGGCGTTTCGGTGTCACGGCCGTACGATGTCGCCGACCGCCGCCCGCCTTGAGGAGAGTCGTTGAACACCGAGCCGAGCCAGGACACCACGCCCCCGGCGGAGCACTGGCGCTCCTACGCACCGCTCGACCTGCACGCGATCCTGATGCGCGCCATGGAGGCCTTCAACGAGCACGGCTACCACGGCACATCGGTGCGCGACATCGCCGGCCGGGTGGGCGTCACCGTGCCCGCGCTCTACTACCACTACGCGAACAAGCAGGCCCTGCTGGCCACCCTGCTGGAGACGTCCATCAGGGACGTCCTGGACCGCTGCCGGGCCGCCGCCGGGGAGGCCGGCGACGATCCGCTGGCCCGCTTCTGCGGCATGGTCGAGTCGATCGTGCTCTACATGGCCCACCGCCAGCAACTGGCCTTCCTGGACACCGAGATCCGCAGCCTGGAGCCGGAGAACCGGGCGCGGTACATCGCCCTGCGCGACTACCTGGAGCACATGCTGCTGGACACCGTCGAGGCGGGCCGCGCGCAGGGCGTCTTCACCACCCCGATCCCGGCCGACGCGGTGCGCTCGGTGCTCGTGATGTGCCAGGGCGTCGCCAACTGGTTCCGCGAGGACGGCCCGCTCACCGCCGAGGAGGTCGCCGAGCGCCATGTGCTGCTGAGCCTCGGCACCGTGGGCCATCCCGGCACCGTCACCGGGGAGGCCCCGCTCCCGCTGCGGGGCCCCTCCTCCGCGCGAGGCACGGCGGGCCGGGTCACCGCGCCGCGCACCCCCCGCTGACGCCCCGGCCCTGCACGTTCCCCACCCCCGACCCGCTCCCCCGCCCGCACCCTCCCGGCACACCGCCGCCGCGGTGCGGGCACCGACGAGAGGACACCCCGCATGGACGTGCACGAGGCCCGCACCCGGTTCCGCGAGCTCCGGGAGAAGGACGGACCGGTCCCGGCCGCCGAACTCGACGCGATCTGGGCCGTGCTGGCCACCACCCGCCCGGAGGAGATACTCGGCGAGTGGAAGGGCGGCGAGTTCGCCACCGGCCATCCGCTCAACGGCATGCTGGCGAAGGCCGGCTGGCACGGCAAGCGGTTCGCCTCGGTGCACGACGCCAAGCCGCTGATGTGCCGGGACGCCACCGGCGCGCTGTACTCCAACCTGGAGCTCGGCAAGGGCGAGGCCAGCCTGTGGACCGTCGAGTTCCGGGGCGAGACGACGGCCACCATGGTCTACGACGGCCAGCCGGTGTTCGACCACTTCAAGTGGGTCGACGACACCACGCTGATGGGCATCATGACGGCCAAGGGCGTGCCCCCGGAGGGCCCCTTCTACTACTTCTTCCTCGAACGCGACACCGAGGCCGGGACCCCGCGGGAGGCGGCACCCGCCGGAGCCGGCGCGTGAGACACGTCCGTGCCGCCGTCGCCGCGGCACCCGGGGCGCCCTTCACGCTCCGGGACGCCGTGCTGGAGGACCCGCGGCCGTGCGAGGTGCTGGTGCGGACGACCGCGGTCGGGATCTGCCACACCGACCTGGGGATGCGGGACACCTGGCCCGCGGCTCTGACGCCGATGGTCTTCGGCCACGAGGGCGCGGGCGTCGTCGAGGCGGTGGGCGCGGAGGTGACCGGTCTCGCGCCCGGGGACCGGGTGTGCCTCACCTTCGCCAGCTGCGGCGCCTGCGAGCAGTGCGCGGCCGGCCACCCCGCCTACTGCCTCGGCGCGCGGGCCCGGAACTTCTCCGGCGGGCGCGCGGACGGCACCACTCCGCTCTCGCTCGACGGCGCACCGCTGCACGCCGGGTTCTTCGGCCAGTCCAGCTTCGCCACCCACACCGTCGTCCACCGGCGCGGTGTGGTCAAGGTTCCGTCCGACCTCCCGCCCCAGGTCGCCGCGCCGCTGGGATGCAGCGGTCAGACGGGCGCCGGCACCGTGCTCAACCGGCTGCGCCCCGAGCCGGGTTCCGCGCTGGTGGTGCTGGGCGCGGGCGGGGTCGGCCTGAGCGCGCTGATGGCGGCGGTGGCCGCGGGCTGCGACCCGGTGGTGGCCGTCGACCCCGTCCCCTCCCGCCGCGCCCTGGCCGTCGCACTCGGCGCGCGGGCGGCGCTGGAGCCGGGTGACGGGCTGGTGGCGGCGCTGCGGGAGATCACCGGCGGCGGCGCGCACCATGTCGTCGAGACCACGGGCCGCGCGGACATGGCCCGCCCGGCGCTCGCCGCGCTGCGCCCGCGCGGGGAGCTGGCGCTCCTCGGCATCGGCGGCGAGGTGGCGTTCGACGTGATGGGGCTGCTCTCCCGGGGCGTCCGCGTCCACGGCGTGCTGGAGGGGGACTCCGACCCGGGGCGCTTCGTCCCCGAGCTGATCGCGCTGCGCGCCCGTGGTCTGTTCCCGATCGACCGGCTGGTCACCACCTTCCCGTTCGAGGACATCGAGGCGGCCGTGGCGGCCATGCGGGACGGGGGTGCGGTCAAGCCGGTCCTCACCTTCGGCGAACCGGGCGCGGTGTGACGCGGGGCGCGGGCGACACGGGCGCGGTGTGAGCCAGGTGGGGCGTGAGCCAGGCACGTCGTGGGCCGGGCAAGGCGGGGGCGTGAGCCGGACTCGCCGCGAGTAGGCCCGGGCGCGGCCGGCGGGTGGCCCGGGCGGGGCGGGCGGGCGCGGCCGGCGGGTGGTCGGCGGGTTGACCCAAGCCGCGCGGCCGGCGGGTGAGCCGGGCGGGCCGTCCGGAAGGCGCCCTGCCTGCTGACGGCGTGTGATTCACTGATCCGCATGGCCTCCGTCCCCCCGTCGGCACGTCCGGCCGGGACGGCGCGGCCGGCCCCGGCCACCCGGCCGCGCAACCGCAGGCAGCTCATCGTCGACGCGGCCGGACGGGCCTTCAGCGAGCGCGGCTACCACGCGGCGTCCATGGAGGAGGTCGCCGCCGCGGTGGGCATCACCGCGACGGCGCTGTACCGGCACTTCCCCAACAAGTACGCGCTGTTCGCCGAGTGCGCCGACGTGATGGTGGACGGGCTGGTGGCCGCGCTGGACGAGGTGCCGTCCGGGGCGCCGCCCGCGGAGGTGCTCGCGGCCGTCACCCGGATCACTGTCGCCCACCGCTCGTCGGGCGGTGTGTACCGGTGGGAGGCCCGGTACCTCGACCGCGAGGACCGCCGGCGTCTCAAGGTGAAGTTCAACCGCCTGGTCGAGCGGGTCGACGAGGCGGTGCAGCGTGAACGCCCCCTGTCCGACGGGCGGCTGCGGGCCACCGCGGCGCTCGGCGCGATCGGGTCGGTCACGATGCACCGCACGTCCATCGCCCAGCGCCGGGCGGAGGACCTGCTGCTGGCGTCCGCGCTGCGGGTCGCCGGGAGCGGCCCGGCGGCCCGGGTGCCGACCGCGCACCTGGTCGAGCTGCCCGCCCGGCCGGTGCCGCGCACCCGGCGGGAGGAGATCCTCGCCGCCTCCGTGCCGCTGTTCGCCCGGGACGGGTTCACCAGTGTCACCAACGGCCAGATCGCGGAGGCGGTGGGGCTGACCCCGTCCGCGCTCTACCGCCACTACCCCGGCAAGACCGACATCCTGGCGGCGGCCTGCCTCCAGGCGGCGGGGCTGCTGGCCCAGGGGGTGGAGCGCAGTCTGCGGGAGGGGGACGGCCCGCGGGACGCGGTCGTCGCGCTGGCGGCGACGTACGTGGCCTACAGCTTCGAGTACACCGACCTCAACAGCGTCGCCGAGGCCGAGGTGCGCGGTCTGCCGGCCGGCCCGCGACGGCCTTTGGTGCTGGCGCAGCGCAGGCACATCGCCGTCTGGGAGCAGCGGTTGCGGCTGGCACGCCCGGAGCTGGACCCGCGCCAGGCCCGGGTGCTGGCGCACGCCGGGTTCGGTGTGGTGGTCGAGGCCGGACGCCGGCTGCGGTGGCGGGACACCCCGGGGAACCGGGAGGCCGTGACCGCTCTGGTCGTGGCCGCCCTCGGGCTCCGAGGGGAACCGGAGCGCCGGTGACGGCCCGGCGCGGGCTCCGGCGGGAGCCGCAACGCCGGTGACGGGGCGCCCGCCGCCGAGCGGCTCAGGCGCCCCGTCGCGGTGTCCGTCCCCGGCCCCTGTTGCCGGGGGCGGACACGTCCGGGGGCGGAACGGCGGGCTCAGGCGGCCCTGTTGCCGATGGGGATGGTGATGGGCGTCGTCTTCCCGGAGGAGCCCTTGTTGAGGAAGAGCATGGCAAGGGCGCGGATGAACTGGTCGAGCATGTAGAAGGTGCCGGGCATGACGGGCGACAGCCCCTCGCGGAAGAGGATGAACGCCGGCCAGGCGGTGCGGACCAGGGCGGCGGCGGCGTAGTCGCGCTTGAGCCCGAGCCAGTCGCCGACCTCGTCGCTGAGGACGTAGCGCACGAACTCGTTGAGGAAGCCCCGGGTGACCCCGAGGTCGATCTGCGCGGTGAGGCCGAGCAGTTCCTCGGCGAGCTCGATGCCCTCGGTCGACGGGGTGAGGATCGGGTCGAGCATCTGGGCCGCCTGCCGCTCGGCGGCCGCCCAGGTCTTGGGGATGTGCTCGTACGGCACGCCGAGCAGGTGCACGGCGACCTGCCACGAGTGCAGGAACGCCTCCTGGTCCGCCGCCGGGTACGGGATCCGCCAGTCGAGCAGCTTGCGGTGGACGTAGGTGCCGAGGCTGTGGAAGGTGACCAGGATGTCGGCGGCGCTGATCGGGATGGTCTCGTCGGCGACCGCCCGCCAGTGCGGCGACTGCGGCAGCAGGTGGCGTACGGCCGCGTGCACCACGCGCGTCTTGTTGGCGGTGACGACGAACTGCCCCGTCGGCTCGAAGGCGCCCAGCTCGGCGAGGTCGTAGCCGAAGGTGAACGTCTTGGCGGCGCGGTCCTGCATGTCGGCGCCGCCCGCGGACCAGTAGACGCTCTTGGCCTCGCGGGGGATCACGGTGCTCATGATGCCGCTGCCGAGGCCGTAGAGCATGAACAGGTACGTGTCCCTGCGCCGGTTGAAGTCGGCGGCGCGCTTCAGCTTGGCCGGGTCGGCCCAGGAGGGCAGGACGTTGACCTGCCGCAGGTAGGCGTTGAACTCGGCCGGGACGCCGGTGGGCAGCGGGTCGTTGTTGTTCACCCAGGACGCCCACGCGGTGTTGATGGCCGGCACGTGCCCGCCGGTGATCATCTTCGCCATCAGCGGATCGGCCGCGGTGTCCCAGATCCACTCCGGTCCGGTGGCCGCCGCGCCCTGGGCCCCGGGTGCCGCCGCCCACGCCCTGGCGGGGTTCGCCACGCCCACGAGGCCGAGCGCGACACCGAGGGACAGTGCCTTGCGCCTGCTGAGGTTCTCCATTGACTTACCTGCTTCCCTGATGGGCCAGACGTTCCAGGTGCCTTCGCAGACTTGCCGGTTGCGCGGGCGATACGTGCCGAACCGTGTCGCAACCTTGTCGCACAGATGTGATTCTCGATTAACATAGCGAGCCGCGTCAGCGGGGGCAATGGTGGCGGCAGAGGCCGCCCGGAGCACCACGGAGACGCCAAGTCCCGGCCTTTGCCAGCCACTTCGCCAGGCGATCGTGTGCAACCTCTGGCGATCACGGCGCCGCGTGTGCTCCCCTGATGAAACAGTGAAGCACGATGTGTTTCATCGCATCAATCCCGGTGACATGTCCCGGGCAAACCGGTGAGGAGTCCGCAGAGATGGACGAGCTGAGCAGGCGCAAGATGCTGATCACGGGAGGGGCGCTCGGGGCGCTCGGGGCACTGGGAGCGGCGTCGCCGGCCCATGCGCGGGCCCTGTGGACCTGGGCGCCGAGCGGTTCGGTGGCGGGCAAGGGAGCGGGGCTCGACCCCGAGTGGGTCTGGGACGAGCAGGCCGACCCGGTGCTCGCCGCCGTGATCGAACGCGGCCAGGTGGCCCAGGTCAACCAGGCGCTGCGGCAGTGGACCCGCAACGACCAGCCGCTGCCGTCCGGCCTCCCCGCGGACGTGCGCGACTTCATGGAGTCGGCGCGGCGGCTGCCGTCCTGGGCCGACCCGGGCAAGCTGGCCGCGGCCGCCAGGTTCACCACGAAGAAGGGGATCTACACCGGGGCCCTGTACGGCCTGGGCAGCGGTCTGATGAGCACCGCCATCCCGAGGGAGGCGCGCGCCGTCTACTACTCCAAGGGCGGCGCGGACATGAAGGACCGCATCGCCAAGACGGCCCAACTCGGCTACGACGTGGGGGACCTGGACGCGTACAAGCCGAGCGGCGGAATGATCGTCACCGCCGTGAAGACGCGCATGGTGCACGCGGCCGTACGCCACCTGCTGCCCCAGTCGCCGGGCTGGGACCGGACCAGCGGCGGCCAGACCATCCCCATCAGCCAGGCCGACGTCATGGTGACCTGGCACAGCCTGGCCACCTTCGTGATGCGGAAGCTCAAGGACTGGCGGGTGCCCGTCACCACCGCCGAGTCCGAGGGCTTCCTGCACGTCTGGCAGGTCACCGCGCACATACTCGGCGTCCTGGACGAGTACATCCCCGCCAGCTGGGCCGAGGCCGAGGCCCAGTCCCGGCAGGTCCTCGACCCGGTCCTGGCGTCGACACCCGAGGGCAACGAACTCACCGACGTCCTCCTCGACATCGTCGCCGAGCTCGACGCCGGTCTCACCCGCCCGCTCATCAACGCCTTCGCCCGCTACACCCTGGGCGACCGGACGGGCGATCTGATCGGCCTGGACCGGGAGCCGTTCTGGCAGCCGCTGATCAGCGGTGCCTGGCCGCTGCTGGTGGCGTTCCGCGAGGGCCTCATCCCGCTGCCGCTGATCCCGCAGGCGGCCTGGACAGTGGAGGAGGCCCTCCGTAAGTTCGTCCTGCTCTACCTCTCCGAGGGACGGGGCATCAACATCGAGATCCCTGACGCCAACCGCCCCTCCTGAGCCACCCGGTGGAGACGATGACCACGACACCCGGTGACGGCGCCGAGCGCCCGCCCCGGCAGGACCCCGGCCGGCAGCCCGTCGGACGGCGCCGCTTCCTCGGATACGTACTGGCCGCCCCCACGCTGATGACGGCCGCCCCGCTCGCGGCGGCGTCCGACGCACGGGCCGGCCAGGCGGGAGCGGGGCAGGGGACGGCGGGGATCCCCTCGCCGGAGATCACCGAACTGGTCGATCTCAACGAGGTGATGACGGCCGCCGCCCTGCCGACGTCCGGCCTGATCACGGTCGAGGTGCACACCGACGGCACGGTGTCCTTCGCACTGCCGAGGACCGAGGTGGGGCAGGGCATCACCACCTCGACGGCGATGCTGATCGCCGAGGAACTCGGCGTGCCCCTCGCGCGGGTGCGGGTCACCCTGGC
Source organism: Streptomyces zhihengii (assembly GCF_016919245.1). Taxonomy (NCBI): domain Bacteria; kingdom Bacillati; phylum Actinomycetota; class Actinomycetes; order Kitasatosporales; family Streptomycetaceae; genus Streptomyces; species Streptomyces zhihengii. Next base: position 945,282 of record NZ_JAFEJA010000001.1, read on the forward strand.
CGACGCGCGGCCGGAGCTGCTGTTCAACCAGCTCACCGGCGGGTCGAACACGACGTTCTCCACCTACACCCCGATCCGGGTCGCCGCCGCGATCGCCCGGAGCAGGCTGCTCCGGGCCGCGGCGGACGACTGGGGCGTCGCCGTCACCGACGTGACCTGGAAGGACGGCGTCGTCTCCGGCCCCGGCGGCCGGAGCGCCGGCATCGGGGACCTCTCCCCCGCGGCGGCGGGCGTCCGGACCGAGCAGGTGTCCGTCGCCCTCAAGGACCCCGGGTCGTTCACCGTGATCGGCCGCCCGCACGGCCGCGTGGACGCCCGCGCGGCCGTCACCGGGCAGAAGAAGTTCACCCTGGACCTCGACGTCCCGGACGCCCTGCCGACCATGGTGTGCCGTCCGCCGACGATCAACGGCACCGTCGGATCGGTGGCCAACGCCGCCGAGGTCCGCGCCATGCCCGGGGTCACCGACGTCGTCGTGATCCCCACCGGGGTGGCGGTGCGGGCGACGACCTTCGGCCGGTGCATCGACGCCGTGCGCGCCCTGCGGGTGGCATGGCGGCCGGGGAGCGCCGAGGGCGCCTCCGACGCCTCCGTCCTCGCCACCCTGCGGGACGCCGAACTCCCCATGGGGCTGCCGCCGCTGACACCGAGCGTGGAGGAGCGGTTCACCTTCCACTTCCGCAGCAACAGCGCGCTGGAGCCCAACTGCGCGATCGCCGACGTGCGCCCCGGCCGGGCCGAGGTCTGGTCGAGCCTGAAGGCGCCCATCGTGGCGAAGGAGATCATCGCCGCCAGGCTCGGTCTGCCGCTCGGCGCGGTGACCGTGCATGTGACGGAAGGAGGCGGGTCCTTCGGCCGCAAGCTCTTCTTCGACGCGGCGCTGGAGGCCGTCGAGGTCTCCCGGCGGATCGGCAAGCCGGTGAAGCTGATGTGGCACCGCGCCGACGACGTCCGCCAGGGGCGCACCCACCCCATGGCCACCTCGCGCGTCCGCATCTCCTACCTCGGCGACACCGTGCTCGGCTACAAGCAGCGGCACACCGGCGTCTCGACCGACCTCGGCCACGGGATCGGCGAGATCCTCACCGCGATGGCCGCCCGGCTGCCGGTCGGCGACAGGGCCTTCTCCCAGACCTTCTTCCAGCTCTCGCAGTCGATGCCCTACGAGTTCGGCGTGAACAGCCGGCTCCTGAGCGAGACCGGCAAGGGCTTCAACACCGGCAGCATGCGGGGCGTCTACTCCCCCGACGTCACCTGCGCCAGGGAACTCCTCGTCGACCGGCTCGCCGCCAGGATGGGCAAGGACCCCTGGCGGTTCCGGCACGACGTCCTGCACGACGACCGCGCCCGCGCGGTCCTCGACACGGCGGCCGAGGCGGGCGGCTGGGGCAGGACCATGCCCGCGGGGACGGCGCAGGGCATCGCCTTCCACGCCGAGTACCACTCCGCCTGCGCGGTGCTGGTGGAGATCGACTGCCGCCCCGAGGTGACCGGCCGCCCCGTCCGCGACGGTGTCACCGGGCCCCGCGTCACCAAGGCCGTCGTCGCGGTGGACGTCGGTCTCGCCGTCAACCCGCGCGGGCTGGAGGCGCAGATGACGGGCTGCGTCATGGACGGCATCGCGCTGACCCTGACCTCCAGCCTGCACCTGCGGGACGGGCACTTCCTGGAGGCGAGCTGGGACAACTACTTCTACACCCGGCAGTGGAACACCCCTCCCGAGCTGAAGGTCGTCGTCATGCCCTCCACCACCGAACGGCCCGGCGGCGCGGGGGAACTCGGGGTGGCCGCCGCCATGGCCGCCGTCGCCTGCGCCTACGGGCGGGCCACCGGCACGATGCCCACGGTGTTCCCGATCAACCACGGCACGCTCTCCTTCACGCCGAAGCCCACCGTCCCGCCCGTCCCCGCCTCTCCCACCGACGGCCTCGACCACGTGCGCTGACACACCGGCTCGAACACGTCCGCCGACACCCCCCCGATCACGTCCGGCACCCACGTCCCCCACCGTCCCATCACGCCCGCCGCCCCCGTCCCCCACCGTCCGACACCGCTTGGAGTTTCCGTGCCTCAGCACACCTTCCGACTCAACGGCGAACAGGTCACGGTCGACGCGGCCGACGACGAGCGGCTGCTGTGGGTCCTGCGCGACATCCTCGGTCTCACCGGGCCGAAGTACGGCTGCGGCATCAACGTCTGCAAGGCCTGCACCAGTCATCTCAACGGCAGGGCGGCCAACCCGTGCGCCATCCCGGTGAAGGACCTGTCGCCGTCCGACGAGGTCACCACCATCGAGGGGCTGCCGGCCACCGTGGGCGCGGAGCTGCACCCGATGCAGGAGGCGTGGCTCGACCTGGACGTCGCCCAGTGCGGCTACTGCCAGCCCGGCCAGATCATGGCCGCCGTCGCCCTGGTCCGCCGGGTCGGGGAGGAGGGCCGCCAGGTCACCGAGGCCGACCTGGACGGCATCCGCAACATCTGCCGCTGCGGGACGTATCCGCGTATCCGCGAGGCGATCAGGGCGGGGGCCGAGAGGATGTGACGGAGCCCGCCCGGACGCGGGCCGGCCCCCGCCCGCCGGGGGCCCCGGGGCCGCCGGCGGGCGGGGATCCGGTGCGCCCGGGGATCCGGTCAGTCGGGGCCGGGGGCCGGTCAGTCGGCGCCCCGGGCGGGATCCGGTCAGTCGGGGGCCGGACCGGCGCAGACCGGGCGGCTCCCGCTGCCGCTGCGGGTGAGGGCGGCGGGGAGTTCCGTGCGGCGGCGTATCCCCAGCTTCCGGTAGGTGCTGGTCAGATGGGTCTCCACGGTGCGGCGGGCCAGGTGCAGCAGATCGGCGATCTCGGTGTTGGTCCGCCCGGCGGCGGCCAGTTCGGCGATACGGCGCTCACTGCCGGTCAGGGCCCCGGAGCCGGTCGCCGTCAGGGAGCCGCGGGCGCCGCCCTCCCGGAGGGCCAGCCCGGCCAGGGTGAACAGACGGACCTCTCCTCTGCGTTCGGCGAGGTCCGCCGCCTCGCGCAGCCGGTCGCGGGCCCGTCCGCGCTCACCGGCGGCGAGGAGCTGACGCCCCTGGGCGAGCAGGGCCTCGACCAGTTCCGTGCCGGTGTCCGCGGGCGCCTCCCGGAGCATGTCCACCGCCTCCCCCGCCAGCTTCAGACCGCGCCGGCCACCGGTCGCGCTGCCGAGCACCCGCAGCGCGCGGCCCACCGTCCGGGGGGTGTTCCACGCCTGGGCCAGCCGCAGTTCCTCGGCGGCCAGGTCCAGCGCCTCCTGGCCGCCGCCCAGTGCCAGCCGGCTCAGCGCCGCCGCCGTGCGCCAGGGCGTGACGACCGGGCTGACCACCTCGCGGGCGGCCTGGCGGCGTCCGCACTCCAGGAAGTCGTGGACCGCGCCCGCGTGGTCGCCGGCGGCGGCGCGCTGCACACCCCGCGCGTACAGGAAGCGGTTCAGTTCCCAGGACTCCGGCGCCCGGCTCAGGTCGAAGGCGTGCGCCAGCCGGGCGGCCTCCTCGGCGCGCCCGGTGTGGACGAGCGCCATCAGCGCATGGGCGTCCCGGTTGGTGGGCCAGGGGCGCGAACGCGGCCCGGTCGCGTCGCCCGCGGCGCCGAGCAGGGCGGTGTGGTGGCCGCGGGCCGCCGCGATGTCGGCCCGGGTGTTGAGCAGCGCGTGCTGCATGGGATGGAGCAGCGCGGGGTGCTGCTCGGCCAGGCCCCGGTCCACGAGCCGGTCCGCCTCGTCGAGTTCGTCGGCCCACTGGGCGACCGCGGCGGCCGTGCCCAGCAGGAACGGCTCGGCCAGGGGGTCGGCCGGCTGCGCGAGCAGCGCCCGTACACGGGTCATCGCCTCCCCGGCGGAGATCAGTCCGGCCGTCGCGGCGTACCGCACCAGCAGGATCTGTCCGGCGGTGCCCACGAGCTCCGGGGAGTGCCCGTCGGTCTCGAACAGCCGGCCGTAGATCTCCTGACGGGCCGCCAGGTCCATGTCCGACAGCAGCGCGGTGGCGGTCTGCACGGTACGGGTGAGCCCCGGATGCCCGTCCAGCCGGCCCTCGGTCCGCCGCATCACGTCCAGGGCGGTGCGGATCTCGCCGCGCCCGGCCAGCGCGGTGCCGAGGGCGACCGCGGCCCGCACCCGGTCCCTCGGCTCGGCGGGCAGGTGCTGCGCCTCGGCGAGACGGGCGATGGCCGCGGCCGCGTCCGCCGACGCGTACTCCAGGGAACCCAGTTCGGTCAGCAGCCGCTGGCGCCGGTCGTCGGCGAGCGGTTCGGCCAGGGCGCGGCGGAGGTAGGCGGCGGCGTCCCGGGGCCGTGCGTCGTGGACCGCCACCGTCGCCGCGTCCCGCAGGACGCGCAGCGCCCAGGGCAGGGGGACTGCCGGGGTGCGCAGCAGATGCCGGGCGATCGCCTCGACGCGCTCGCCGCGGTTCAGCATCGTCTCCGCGGCCGCCCGGTGGGCCGCCTCCCGGCGGGAGGTGGGCCAGCCGGTGAGCACGGCGTCGCGCAGCAGGGGGTGGGCCCAGCGGGGCCGGCCGGCGGTGTCGTGGCGCAGCATGCCGATCCGCGTCATGGCGGTGAGCCAGCCGTCGACGCGTGCGGGATCGGCCCCGGCGGCCGTCGCCAGCAGTCCGGCGAAGTCCGCGCCGTGGCCGCGTGCGTGGCCGGGTCCGTGGTCGAGCGCGTAACCGTGTCCGTGGTCGGGCCCGTGGCCGGGTCCGTGATCGGGCCCGTGATCGGGCCCGTGGCCGGGTGCGTGCTCCGGCGCGGGGCCCTCCGCCGTGGCGGCGGCCTCGTCGTCGGACCATGCCTGTTCCAGCGCGGCGAGGCAGCGCGCCACGTCGGCCGTCGCCGGACCGGCGCTGTTGAGCCACCAGGACACGGCCGCCGGGTAGCTGCCGGGGTAGAGCGCGGCACAGGTCTCGGGCAGGGGCGGTACGCCGTCGGGGGTGGGACGGCCGGTCCGCGGATGGCTCCTGAGGTCGTCGAGCAGGGCATGGAGGAGCATCGGGCTTCCGGCGCCGGCCCGGACGGCCTCCGCCGTCCAGTGGGGCCCGGCCGCGGGGAAGGCGGCCCGGACCAGCCCGGCCGCCGCCTCGTCGCCGAGCGGGTCGAGGGTGTGGGCGCGGACGAGGGACGGGGGGAGGGACTGGGCGAGCCCGGTGGGCCCGGGGTCGATGTCGTACTGGCTGCGTTCGCCGGCCACCAGCAGTACGGGTAATCGGTCGACGCGCCGTACGGCCTCCCGCAGCCAGCGGCGTGACGGGGCGTCGGCGAGGTGGACGTCGTCCACCGCCACCAGCAGCGGGCCCTCGGCCGCGTAGGACAGCAGCAGCCGCCACAGTCTGGCCGCGCTGCCGCGGTCGTGGAGTCCCGGTGCGAGGTCGGGGAAGTCCGGAACGGGTCCGAGGAGTTGGAGCACGGTCGCGAACGGCATGCCGGTGTCCTCGGGCGAGCAGCGTGCCCGCAGCACCCGCAGCCCGCGGTCGGCCGCGTGGCGGACCGCGGATTCCAGGACGGCGGTACGGCCGGTTCCGGTCGCTCCCCGCAGCAGGACGAGGCCGCCGCTGCCGGAACGCGCGCGCTCCGTCTCGGCGACCAGCAGTGCCGTGGCGCCGTCGCGTTCGCGCAGCGGTCCGGTCATCAGTGCCTCCTGTGTGGACGGTGTGCTCCCCCGGTGGGTGAGACGCCGGAATCCGGGTGGGGGATGGTGTGAGGTGGCGCACCCCACCGGCGTCCCGCACGGTGTCCCCTGCCCGGCATTACCCCCTTCGACCTGCGGTGATGTGGGACGGGCCGCGTCGTCGCGGCGGTTCGGCGGGCCGGTCTCGTGGTGTGACTCGTGGTGGTCCACGATTGCGTCCCCGCGGCGTCCCCAGAAGTGTGGAACGTGCTCATCCGCCACCGGCCCGCGCTCCACTGCGGGCCGCTGAACAGGGGATACGGTTGCTCAACTCACCCCGGACCACAACCACGCCCATGACCGCCTCCGGCACCGGCCGGAGCGGTGGCGCCCCCGCCCGGCGGGTGCCGGTGGCGGTGTCGGCCACGGACCCGATCAGTCGCGAGGGCGCGGTCAGCCAGTTGCGCCGGCATCCGGAGATCGACCTGTGCGAGGAGTCCGCCCCCGGCACGGTGGCGCTGCTCGTCGAGGACGCGCTGGACGAGGCGGCGCTGACCCGGATGCGCAGAATCGTGCGCAGCGAGGGGTCACGCGTCGTGCTCGTGGTCGGCGCCCTGCGGGAGAGCGAGCTGCTGGACGTCGTCGAGTGCGGTGTCGGCGCGATCGTGTGGCGCCACGAGGCCACCGCCCACCGGCTGGTGCAGGCGGTGCTGGCGGCCTCCCGCGGCGACGGCGACCTGCCCGCCGACCTGCTCGGCCGGCTCATCGACCAGGTGGGCACACTGCACCGGGGCGCGGCGGGCCGGCCGGGCGCCTCCTCGCTCGGTCTCACGCCCCGGGAGGTGGACGTCCTGCGTCTGGTCTCCGAGGGCCTCGACACCGGTGAGATAGCGGGCAAACTGTCCTACTCCGAACGGACCGTCAAGAACGTGATGCACGGACTCACCACACGGCTCCATCTGCGCAACCGCGCGCACGCCGTGGCATATGCCCTGCGTGAAGGCTACATCTGACCGGCGGGGCAACCGCATACCGGCCCCCGGTGACCGCGGGGGCAGCGGAGACTGCCCGGCCGCCCGCCCCCGCGCGCGTGCGGCCGGAGCGGCGGCCGGGGGACCATCGAGGGTGGACGACGGGCCGGGCGCCACCGGCGGTGCGGGCAGAGCGGGAGCACAGGCGTGATCCACGAGGTGGACGAGACACTCAAGGGCCTCCTCGGCCAAGGGGCGTTGACGGGATCGGGGATCGAGGTGTCCTTCGAGGCGCCCACCCGTGACTGGGCGGCCCGGCGCAACGCGCCGGTGGTCAACACGTATCTGTACGACATCCGGGAGGACGTGAGCCGGCGTCAGCGCGGGCAGATGGCCGTGCGGGACGAGCGGGACGTCGTGGTGCGCCGGCGGCAGCCGCCGCGCTGGTTCCGGCTCTCGTACCTGGTGACGGCCTGGACGAAGACCCCGCAGGACGAGCACCGGCTGCTGTCCGCCGTGCTGGCCACCCTGCTGCCCCGCGAGGTGCTGCCGCCGGACGAACTCCCCGGCTCCCTGCGGGCGCTGGGACTGTCCGTGCCGCTGACGGTGGCCGGCATCCAGACGGAGTCCCGCTCGCTCGCCGAGATCTGGTCCGCGCTCGGCGGCGAGCTGAAGCCGTCCCTCGACCTGGTGGTCACCGCGCCCTTCCCGGCCTTCCCGGAGTACGACGCGGGTCCGCCGGTCACCGAGGGTGCGACGGTGCGGGTGGGCGGCCTGGACGGCGATCCGCCCGCGTCCGGGGGCCGTTCCCACCGCCCCCACCAGGTGGCGCGCGCCCGCGCCGCCCGGAGCACCCGCAAGGACGAGGGCTCCCGCCGGGCGGACCCGCGGTGACCGCCCACGACATCGCCGCACCACCGGCCGCGGCCGACCCCGGCGCCCCGGCGGACGGCGGGCCCGCGCTCGCCCTGCTGGACCGCCTCGCGGCCCTGCGGGAGCGGGTGACCGTGCTGGTCGAGCACCGGTCGGCGGGCGACCCGACCGCCGGTGACCCGCTGCGCGGCCTGTACCTGTCCGACGAGGCGGTGCGCCATCTGCTGCACCATCCCGCGCCCACGGACCCGGACGCCGCTCCCCCGCCGCCCGTCCCTGACGCCACCGGCACGCCCTACGACGCGGACGGGGTTCCGGACACCGCCGCTGGCGCGTCCCCCTTCGACGCGGACGGTGCCCCGTACGCGGGCGACCGGCTGGCGTGGCTGGCCCTGCGGGCGGGGCTGACCGGCCTGGACACCGCCCTGCTGCTCATCGCCCTCGCCCCGGACGTCGACCGCCGCTTCGAGCCGCTCTACGGCTATCTCAACGACGATGTGAGCCGCCGCCGTGCCACCGCCGGCCTCGCCCTCGACCTGTGCGCCGTCCCGGCGCACGACACGGCCGCCCGTGCCCGTCTGCACGCCTCGGCTCCGCTGCGCGCCCTCGGCCTGCTGGAGGTCGAGGAGCCCGAACGCCCCTTCCTCTCGCGGCCGTTGCGCGTGCCTGACCGGCTGGCCGGCCATCTCCTCGGTGACGACACCCCGGACGCGGCGCTCTCCGGACTGCTGCGCCCGCTGCCCGAGCCCCTGCCCGAGCCGCCGTCCGACGGCACCGCGGCGGACCTCGCCGCACGGGACTTCACGCACCGCCTCTCCGCGCTCCTGCGGGGCGGTCCGCTCACCGTCTACCTCCGCGAGGAGCGCGAGGGGGACGGACTCGCCGCCGCGTCCGCGGCCCTCGCCGCGGCCGGCCTCGACGCGCTGTGCTGCGCCGAACCCGGTGACCGGGTGCCCGAGTTGCTGCGGGAGGCCCGCCTCGGCGGCCGGGCCGTCGTCGTGCCGGGCCTGCCCGGGAAGGCGGGCCCGCTGGTGCGGGCGCTGACCGCGGCGGACGACGTGACGGTGCTGATGACGGGCGCGCGCCCGTACGACCCCGACTGGTCCCCCGTCGACCCGCTGGTCCTCGACGCGCCGGGCCGCGGGGCGGGCGGGGCGGCCGTCTGGCGGGCCGCGCTCGGCGCGGACGCCGACGGGTTCGACGTGGCCGGCACGATCGCCCCGTACCGGCTGGGCGGCGACCGCGTCCGGCGGACCGCGCGGGCCGCCCGCGCCCTCGCCGCCTTCGACGGCGGCCCGGTCACCGCGGCCCATCTGCGGCTCGCCGCCCGCCGCCAGTCGGCCTCCGGCCTGGAGAGCCATGCCCGCCGCATCCGGCCCGCCGTGGACTGGCGGGACCTGGTGCTGCCCGAGGCGCCGCTCACGCAGTTGCGCGAACTCGCGCTGCGCGCCCGCCACCGCGACCGCGTCCTCGGCGACTGGCGCCTGAGCGCGGGCGGCGGGCGCGGCCGGGGCGTCCTCGGTCTGTTCGCGGGCGAGTCGGGCACCGGGAAGACCCTGTCGGCGGAGGTGGTCGCGGCCGACCTGGGCCTGGACCTGTACGTCGTGCAGCTCTCCTCTGTCGTGGACAAGTACGTCGGCGAGACCGAGAAGAACCTCGAACGGATCTTCACGGAGGCCGACCGCACCGACGCGGTGCTCCTCTTCGACGAGGCCGACGCCGTCTTCGGCAAGCGCTCCGAGGTCAAGGACTCGCACGACCGGTACGCCAACATGGAGAGCGCCTACCTGCTCCAGCGGCTGGAGTCCTTCGACGGCATCGCCCTGCTCACCACCAATCTGCGGGCCAACATCGACGAGGCGTTCACGCGCCGGCTGGACCTGGTGGTGGACTTCCCGTTCCCGGACGCCGGGCAGCGGCTGGCGCTGTGGCGGCACGGTCTGGCGCACGTCCCGTCGGACGACGGCATCGACCCGGCCCCGCTCGCCGACGAGTTCGAGCTGGCCGGCGGGTCGATCCGCAGCGCCGTGGTCACCGCCGCCTATCTCGCCGCCGGGCGCGGGGACGTGGTGACGGCGCCGGACCTCCTGGAGGGCGCCCGGCGCGAGTACCGCAAGGCGGGCCGGCTGGTGCCGGGCGAGCACGGCTGGTGACATGCGACGGCCGCCGTCCGGCGGGGCGGGTGCCCCGCCGGACGGCGGCCGGCGGTGGGTCTCAGTCCTTCTTCGGCGTGATGATCTTCCACTCCTGGTCGTCGATGTTGGTGCAGTCGCCGATGCGCAGGCGGGCGTTGATGCCGCCGTCGCTCCTGCCCTCGACCTCCAGGCACTTGTTGTTGCTGGCGTAGTTGCGGATCCAGTAGTCGCCGCTGTCCTGCTTCTGGATCCACCAGAGCTGGTTGTCGGCGGTCGTGCCGTCGCAGTGGAACTCGGCGACGGGGGTGCCCACGGGCCGTCCGCCGTACTCGCCCAGGTCCATGCAGAACTTGTCCTTGACGTTGCGGATCTGGAAGAGCGGTGTGCCGCCGGGGCCCTGCTTGGGGTACTTGACCTCCAGGTCCCACAACTGGTTGTCCCGGTCGGTGCCGTCGCAGACGCTCTGCTGGACGGGGCCGTTGATCTCCCCCTTCTCGTGACCGGGCAGTTCGGCGCAGAGCTTGGTGGTGGTGTTGCGCAGCAGGACGTTCTTGGCCGGGACCACGGGCGGCGGACCGGCGGGCTTGGAGGGGCCTCCGCCGCCACCGCCGCCGTCGCCGTCCGGCTTCTCGGTCTTCGGCGGGTCGGGTTCCTCGGAGGGCTCGGGCGGGGCCGGCTCGACGGGCGGGGAGGGAGTGGGGCTGGGCGCGAGCGCGGCGCCCGCCTGCTCGGTCTGCTCCATCGCCTCCGTGCGGACCTGCGGCTTGTAGGAGATCCAGATCATCAGGAAGGCGATCGCCAGGACCAGCAGCAGGCCGAGGAAGGTCGCGAGCCAGGCGGGCAGGAAGCCGCGCTGGACGTACGTCCCCTCGACCTCCGTGGTGTCCGCCCCCGACCGGCGGACCGCCAGCGTGTAGGGGCGCTCCTCCTTGGAGCCGAACCAGGTGATCTGCCGGGGCTTCAGCGTCGTGTCGACGAACGCGGCACGGCCGGGCTCGATCTGGACGTTCGCCGGACTGATCCGGTACGAGAGGTGGTCGCCGTTGTCGCTGCCCCCGACCGAGGCCGTCACCCTGGTGTTGCCGAGATTGTCGACCGCCAGCTTCGGCCGCCCCCGGAACCGGCCCTTCACCGTCGGGGGCACCAGTTCCGCCCGCACCTCGGTGAACGGTGTGATCGTCAGGTTCCCCTCCGGGACGGTCACCGCCTCCGGGTGCTGCGTCGGCGTGATCCGCACGGCGTAGGGGTTCGGGCCGGCGACGGCGTCGGGGGTCCGGGGTGGAGCAAACGTCAGTTCGACGGTCCCGGTGGTGCCCGGGTACAGCCGCAGTGTCCCGGGCTCGACGGTCGTCCAGGGCGCCACGTCCCCGACGGGCTCGAACCGGTACTCGTCCACCACGTCACCGGTGTTGCGCACCCGCAGGCGTACCCGTGTGCTGCTGCCGGGGTCCACGGTGACGGACGAGGGTTCCAGAGAAGTCCAAAGGCTCACCCCCGCCACGCTAGCCACCGGGCCGCCCGCGGTCAGGAGCCACGGGGGCAGACCTGATTGCCCCGGCGGACCCGGCCGGGCGGTGGAACGGACGGTCCGCGGGGCCTTCCGGACGACCCCGCCGGGCAGCCCCTAGGCGTCGCTCATCTCGACGTCGGAGGCGTACTCGCCGAGCGGGACCATGCGGTAGGTGTCGGGGTCGCGCCAGTGGAACTGGCCGTCGGAGTCGTCCCGGTAGAGCGTCTGCCCCCGGTGGACGACGAGGGTGTAGCCGGAGACGCCCGGGTACGCGAAGCTGTGCGACGGCCCCGCCTCGGCGGTGCCGGACGCCGAGCCGCCCTGCTGCTGGTAGGCGAAGGCGGGGGCCGGGGCCGCCTGTCCGTCGTCGGAGGCGTAGTCGTCGGCGTACTCGTAGTCCATGCCGCCGTCGTCCCCGCCGTACTCATCCTGGTAGTCGGCGTAGTCGCCGTAGTCGGCCTGGGAGCCGGCGTAGTCGTCCTGGTCCGCGTAGTCCATGACGTCGCCGCCCTGGTACTCCGAGGCGCCGTCGTCCACCGTGGTCGCTGCCACGCTCGCGGTGTCACCGGCCACGGAGGCCGTGTCGGAACCGGACTCGGACGCGGTGTCGCTGTCGGGCTCCGCCGCCTGTGCCGGACGCCGCTCCGAGACGAAGCGGCGGAGCGTCCGTTCCGCGATGTGCAGACGGTGGCTCATCGTGGACACGGTGTACGTCGCGCCGAGGTCGGCCACGAGCTGCGCGAGCGCCGGCGACATCAGGGAGGTCTTGAGGTTGCCGGGCTTGGACTTCGCGTCCTCCACGCGCCACTGCTTGTAGAAGTCGCTCGTGTTCCGCTCGGCCTTCATCAGGGCCTCGATCTTCTTCCAGCCCTTCGACTTGCGCTTCATCTCCCGGCCGGTCTTGCGGGTCGGCTTCTTGGACGCGGACTTCGGCTTCTCGGCGTACTTCCCCTTGTCCGGCCGGCGCACCACGGGGTCGCCCGCCTTGCGGTTGTCGCGGCGCTCATGGCCGGTGGTGCCCTTGACCAGACGCGACACGGCGGCGTGGACGGCCTCGGCGCTCCGCTCCGTCTCCACCCCGCGGATGATCTCGACCAGTTCGGCGCGGCTCGCCTTCTTGTCCTTCTCCCACTTCCGGTAGACCTTGGCCTGCTCCTCGGGCCCGTCGTGGAGCCAGCTGTTCTGGATCTCCGTCCAGCCCGCCGCGTCGACGATCCGCGTGGCGCGCGCACGGGACTTGCCCTTCGAGGCGTCGTCGATCTTGGTGCCCTTGCCGACCTTCGCGCCACCGGTGCCGCCCGCGTAGCCGAGGTCGAGTTCCCGCTCGTAGGACGTGTAGACCGGAAGACCGGTCTCCTCGTCGAAGCCCGTCTCGACGTCGCTCGTGGAAGGGCTCCGGTAGTTGCGCCGCGCGGCGGCGGAGGCGTGTTCGAGGCTCTCGGGGCCGTTGCGCTCGTAGGCGTGCTCCGGCGGCTCGGTGCGGGACATGGCCGGGGTGCTCGGCAGCTCCCGGGCGAGGCGCAGCATCGTCTCCCGGAACTTCGGGTCCTTCACCACGTGGTCCTGGTGCTTGTACAGGTTCTCCAGGGACTCCCAGTAGTAGAAGCCCGGGTTGGGGTCGTAGTCCATGGTGCTGAAGCCGAGTTCGTTGCGGTAGTAGTCGAGCGCGGCCGTACAGCACAGGCAGCCGCGGTAGCGGCCCATGACGGCGTGCGGCGACCCCTTGGTCTCCTCGCCGGTGATGCCGGACGTGCGCAGCGCCAGCAGCAGCTTCTGCTCCGCGTGCATCAGCCCCTTCTCCGCCGGGACCTTGACGAAGAACACCGCGCCCTCGTACTGCTTGCCCGTCAGCATGAGGTGCAGCCGCGGGTCGTCGACGTCGATCACCGTCACCGGCTTGCCCCGGCGCTCGCGCAGGGCGTCGGCCACGGCGTCGTCGCGCTGGCCGGCCAGCATCGCCTGCGTCTTGACGTCGGCGCGGTTCAGCCGGTTCCGGTACTCGTCGGCGTCGGAGGCCGGCAGACCGCTCACCCGGCCCGCGTCGCTCTGGTGCGTGCCCACCAGGGAGGGGTAGGTGTCACGGGAGCCGTTGGTCTCGAAAGGCTTCAGCAGGTCCATGGACTCGTTGAAGTTGGAGGCGAAGAGCAGCCGGTTGTTGATCAGCATGCCCTGGACCTCGCGCTCGTTGACGGCCTTCTTCCCCGTCTGCTCGCGCCGGGCCTGGATGGCGTCGTACACCAGGAAGCTCTGGTGGGAGAGCGCCTGGGAGGTGCGGTCGTCCGCCATGGAGCGGGCGTAGCGCATCCTCACCTCCTCCGGTGCGGTGCCCTGGCGTCCGCCTCCGTAGGCGTAGTCCCACTCCTGCTTGACCTCCTCGTCGATGCCCTTGGCGATCTGGCGAGCGGACTTCTCCTTGACCTTGCCTGCGCTCCGGCCGCTGCCGCCCGCGCGCTGCACGGCGGCGGGGCCGTCGTCAGCGCCGGAGCGGACCGACCGCTGGGCGGCGACGGACGGGGCGGTGGTCGCCCCCGCCTCGAAGGCGTCGCCGTCGGCCACCGCCGACACCTCCGACGCCTGGCGCGGATCGGTGACGGTGACACCGGCGCCGTTGTCGTTGCCGGTCTCGCGGACGCCGCGGAGGTTCTTGTCCAGGTGGCTGGCCTCGTGGGCGAGGATCCTCGTGTTCCCGACGGCCGACGGGCCGAGGAAGATGTGGTTGCCGACGGTCATGGCCTCCGCGCCCAGCGCGGCGGTGGCGCGCTGCGCCGTGGGGTTGTCGTGGACGCGGCCCTCGGAGAGTCCGTCGTTGCGGTAGAACGCCTTCGCCCGGTCGAGGAACGGTTCCGGCAGGGTGCGGCTCGGCGTCGACATGGCGGCGTCGATGAGGCCGCGCTGGCCCTGCGGACCGGTGTCCTCGGCGCCCCCGTGACCGCAGCCGGCCCCGTGCCGGTGCGGCTCGGCGGCGGCGTCGGCGGAACGGGCGACGGTGGTCCCGTGCCCGCAGCCGGGCCCGTGCAGGTGCCGTTCCGCTTCGACGGCACGGGCGACGGCCGCGTTCCCCGCCGACCGCTGGAGCGCGAGCATCCGCCGGACCGGGTCCGGCGCGCCCGGCGTCACCGCACGACGGGGCGGCTGCCTCTCGTCGGACGGCTGCTTCCCCGCTCCGCGCTCCCGCACGACGCTCCCTCCACCACCGGACACCGATCCTTCAGCAGTACCGGGTCCGCGCGCATGCCGGCAGGGCCGCGGGGGCAGCATCGGGGGCAGAGGCTCCGGCCGCCCCCCTCCCGCGGCGCCTCCCGGCGGCCACCTGCCCCAACGGGCAGGACCGGGGGCAACCCCGGTGCCCCCGTACCGGCACCGGAGGACGTTTCGGCGGCGCAACGCGCGCGCGAGGGTGAGGACGTCTTGTCTCGCACCCCCGAGGAGAGCAGAGCATGCCGTCGTACCTGTCGCCCGGCGTCTACGTCGAGGAGGTTGCCAGCGGCTCGCGCCCGATCGAGGGGGTCGGCACGTCGGTGGCCGCCTTCGTCGGTCTCGCCCCGAGCGGGCCGCTGAACGAGCCCACACTGGTGACCAACTGGACGCAGTACGTCGCGGCCTTCGGTGACTTCAGCGACGGCTACTACCTCGCGCACTCCGTGTACGGGTTCTTCAACAACGGCGGTTCGGCGGCGTACGTCGTCCGGGTCGGCGGCTCCGCCGAGGACGCCGCCGGGAACGGCCAGGAGTCCGCGCGGTCCGCCGTGACGGGCGGCGCCCGCCAGGCCGCGCTGCCCGCCGCCGAGCCCCGGCAGCTCGGCACCTTCGCCGTGACGGCGACGGGCGAGGGCGGCGGCGCGCTGTCCGTCGAGGTCGCCGACGCCGAGGGCGAGGGCCCCGCGGAGCGCTTCAAGCTGATCGTCAAGGACGGCGACAAGCCGGTCGAGACCTTCGACGTGACGGCGAAGAAGGGCAGCCGCGCCTATGTCGTCACCCAGGTCAAGGAGCGTTCCAAGCTCATCTCCGTGACGGAGGCCGCGCCGTCCGCGCAGCTCGCCCGCCCGGACAACCAGACCGTGGCACTGCCCGCGCCGCCCCCGGCCGCCGACAACGCGCCGGCCGCCGTCCCGGGCGGGGCCTCGCACCCCGGCCCGGCGCAGTACCTCGGCGACTCCGCGGACCGTACGGGCTTCGGCGGTCTGGAGGCCGTGGACGAGATCTCCATGGTCGCCGTGCCCGACCTGATGGCCGCCTACCAGCGCGGCACCATCGACCTGGAGGCCGTGAAGGCCGTCCAGCTCGGCCTGATCGCCCACTGCGAGCTGATGGGCGACCGCGTCGCCATCATCGACCCGCCGCCCGGCCTCAACGCCCGCGACATCCGGGTCTGGCGCCAGGAGACGGCCGGCTACGACTCCAAGTACGCGGCCCTGTACTACCCCTGGATCAAGTCCTTCGACCCGGCGACCGGACAGACCAGGATGGTCCCGCCGAGCGGCCACGTCGCCGGAATCTGGGCCCGCAACGACACCGAGCGGGGCGTGCACAAGGCCCCCGCCAACGAGGTCGTCCGCGGCGCGGTCGACCTGGAGCTCCAGATCACCCGCGGCGAGCAGGACCTGCTCAACCCGATCGGCGTCAACTGCATCCGCGCCTTCCCCGGCCGCGGCATCCGCGTCTGGGGAGCCCGCACCCTCTCCTCCGACCCGGCCTGGCGCTACCTGAACATCCGCCGGTACTTCAACTACCTGGAGGAGTCGATCCTGATCGGCACCCAGTGGGTGGTCTTCGAGCCGAACGACCACAACCTCTGGGCGCGCATCCGCCGCAACCTCTCGGCCTTCCTGGTCAACGAGTGGCGCAGCGGCGCCCTGTTCGGGCAGAGCCCCGAGCAGGCCTATTACGTCAAGTGCGACGAGGAGACCAACCCGCCGGAGTCGGTCGACCTCGGCCGGGTCATCTGCGAGATCGGCATCGCGCCGGTCAAGCCCGCCGAGTTCGTGATCTTCCGGCTGGCCCAGTTCTCCAGCGGCAACGGGGAGCTGGAGGAGTAAGCGGACGCGGAGCACGCCTCCGTCCGCGCACCGCCTCCGTGCACCTCCCTCTCTCTCAAGGACAGCGAACACATGAGCCTTCAGCCGGGTGACGCCCTCACGTCACACAACTTCGGCCTCCAGATCGACGGTGTGATGGTCGAGTACCTCGCCGAAGTCAGCGGTCTCACCCTCGAACAGGACGTCATCACCTACCAGCAGAACAGCGCCCAGGGCAGGGCCGAGGTCGCGCTGCTGCCGGGTGTGCAGAAGAACGGCCAGTGCACCGTCGTGCGCGGTATGACGCAGTCGGCCTCGTTCACCCAGTGGATCAACGACTCGATCCGCGGCCAGATGAGCACGGCCCGCAAGAACGCGTCCATCATCGTGATGGAC
This sequence comes from Streptomyces zhihengii, assembly GCF_016919245.1. Lineage (NCBI taxonomy): Bacteria > Bacillati > Actinomycetota > Actinomycetes > Kitasatosporales > Streptomycetaceae > Streptomyces > Streptomyces zhihengii. The sequence continues at coordinate 961,795 of NZ_JAFEJA010000001.1, forward strand.
TTCCAGGACAACCCGGTGAAGCGCTACAACCTGCGCAACGCCTGGTGCAGCAAGATCGACACGAGCACGGTGAAGGCCGGCGAGGCCTCGGCCCTGACCGAGACCGTCACCATCGTGTTCGAAGAACTGGTCATCGAGTAATGCGGCGTTCGGCTGCCAAGGCTCCGGCCGCCGCGGCATCGCAGACCGCGGCGGCGGGGGCGGACTTTCCCCGGTCCGTCTCCGCCACCGCATCCGCCGGGCCGGCGGCGGACCCGGCGCCGCGGCAGTCGTTGCAGACCGAGTTCCCCTTCGAACTGCCGCGGGGGTACGTCGACGACGCGGGCACGGTCCACCGGGACGGGGTGATGCGCCTGTCGACCGCCCGGGACGAACTCGTCCCGCTGCGGGACGTGCGGGTGCAGGAGAACCCGGCCTATCTGTCGGTCGTGCTGCTCGGCCGGGTGATCACCCGGCTGGGCACGCTGACGATGGTGCACGACGGGGTCGTGGAGAACATGTTCGCGTCCGACCTGGCGTTCCTCCAGGACTTCTACCGGCAGATCAACGCGGAGGGCCACACCCGCGCGGCCGTGCAGTGCCCGCACTGCTCGGAGCCCTTCGAGGTGGAACTCGGCGGGAGCCGCCTGGGGGAATCGTGACGTACGCGACCGACCGGCTGCACGAGGAGATCGCGTACGTCGCCTACCACTTCCACTGGGGTCTGGACGCGATCCTGGACCTGGAGCACCAGGACCGGCGCCGGTACACCGAGCAGATCGCGTCCCTCGTGACGCGCGGCGCGACGGAGGGCTGAGCGGTGGCATTCCTGGACCGGCTTCGGGGACGTCGGGGCGGCGCGGCGGAGTCCGCGGGGGCGCCCACAGGGGCGTCGGAGGCGGCGGGTTCGCCGGATTCGGCGGGGTCGTTCGATTCGGCGGGGCCGGCGGCTACGTCGGCGACCGGGACGGGGACGGGGACGGCCGAGGTTGCGGCCGGTCCCGCGCCGGTGGTGGTGGCCGCGTGGAGCGGGCTGCCGCCGATCCAGCGGGCGACGGCCGACGGACCCACGGGCGTCGCGGACGCCGGCTTCGGCGGGCGGCTGCCGACCTGGCAGAACCCGTCGTTCAGCCGGGCTCCCTCCCCCGCGGTGCTGGACCCCGCCGCCGGGCTGCTGCCGGGCGCGCTCGCCGGCGCGTCCGGGTCGGCCGGGCCGGTGGGACCGGTCGGAGGGCTGGAGCGCCACGCGCCGAAGCTGCCGTCGGCCGCTCCCGCCCGCGGACCGGCCGCCCAGCGGACGCCCGTCGCGCCGCTCCGGGCGCTGCCCGTGGGGGCGCCCGCCTCCAGTGGGGCTCCCTCGGTGCGCACCGGAGCGCGGGCGGCGTCCGCCGCTCCGGCCGTGCAGCGCGCGCAGGCGAACGCTCGGGCCGCCGCGCCGGTCGCACCGGCCGTGTCTCCGGTGGCGCCCGTGGCGTCTCCGGCTGCGGCAACTCCGGCCGTGGGCACGGCGGGCCAAGGTGTCCGCGTGACTCCGGTGACGGCGGCTCCGGCCCCGGTCCGCCGGCCTCTGACCGAGGCCGCGCCGGCGCCGACAACCGTGCAGCGCCGCAGCCTGCCCACGGCCCGCCGGGCCCCGGGCCCGGTGCCGGGTGCTGAGGGGACATCGGGGGCGGGCGCCGCCTCGGGCTCAGGGCCGAGGTCGGCTCCCGTTTCGGGGTCGGCCTCCTCGGGCTCGGGGTCCGCTTCGGGCTCGGGGTCGGCCTCCTCGGGGTCAGCCTCCGTTGCGGGGTCGGCTTCGGGCTCGGCCTCGGCCTCGGCGTCGGGGTCGGCTTCGGCTTCGGCTTCGGCTTCGGCTTCGGCTTCGGGCGACGGTGACGCCGGTGGGCCGGGCGCCGCGCCCCGTGGTGGGCCGCCGGTGCAGCGCGCCGTCAACCCCGTGGCCGGCGAGGCCGCTCCGGGCGCCGCGCGCGGTGCGGCTCCGGACCTCCGCCCCGGGGCGGGCGACGGCGCGGGTCCACGCCGCCCCGTGCACGGTGAGGCTCCTCGTGCCGGTGCGCCGGTGCGGCGTACGGCACTTGGCGCGCCCGTGCGCGGCGTGACACAGCCGTCCGGCGACCGTGCCCCGAGTGCTCCGGTGGCCGGCGACCCCGTACAGCGGGCGGTGACCCAGCAGGGCGCACCGCCCGACTCCCGTGCGCCGCGGACGGACGGAGCCACGCGCCCGGAAGCGCCGCGCGGAGCGACGACGCCCGCATCCGGCACGACTCAGCCCGCGCGGCCCGTGCAGCCCGTGCAGCGGGCGGCGTCGGGCCCCGCCGCGTCCGCGCCCGGTACCTCCGGCACACGCCGGACGACCGCGCAGCGGGCCGCTTCCGACTCCCCCGCCGCGCGGCCCGGCCGCACGCCCTCGTCGCGCACCGGCAGCGACGCGCCACAGCCCGGCACTCCGCAGGTGCAGCGCTCAGCCGCCGCCACGCCCGCGCCGCTCGCGGACCGTTCGCCCTCCGCACCCGGCGCGCCGCGGACACCCACGTCACCCGCGGCACCCGCGGCACCCGTCCGGCGCGCCACGCCCGACTCCGGTGCGCAGCAGGCGCCTTCGGCACCCGGCGCGACCAGCGCGGCACCCGGCGCGGCGCACCCCACGGGCCCCCGGTCTCCGGGGAGCCAGGGCGGGACGACCCCCGCGCCCGGGCCCGTCGCCCCGGTGCAGCGGGCCACGCCCCGGCAGTCCACGCCGCCCGTGGCCCCCGCGCGGCCCACCAGGACCACCGCCGCCCCCGACGCCGTACGCCCCGCCCAGCCCGCCGCACCCGTACCCGCTCCCGCGCCCCGGGCGGCCACCCCCGCCACGCGGCCCCCGGTGCAGCGGGCGACGCCCGGCTCCCGTACGCCCTCCGCCTCGCCACGGACCGACGCGCCCCGGCCGGACGGGGCGCCCGCACCCGGCACCCGCGGTGAGACGGCACCCCGGTCCGGCCCCGCCGCCCCCGTGCAGCGGACGACACCGGGCGGAGAGGCCGCGCCGGCCCCGCTCCCCGTCCAGCCCGCTGCCCGTCCGCACGCTCCCGCGCCCCAGAGCGGCACCCGCCACGCGAATCCCACGACCGGACCGGCCCCGGCGGCACCACCCGCCACCCGCACGCCCGCACCCGCGTCCAGTTCGTCACCGTCCCCCGTGCAGCGCGCCGTGACACCCGGCACCCCGGCACCGGCCCGGTCCGGTCCTGTCCCGACCACGTCCGGCTCGACGCCGGTCCCCGTGAACGGGCCCACCGGCCCGCGGCCCACGCGGGCGGGCACACCGGACACGAGCGTGCCCCCGGTGCAGGGCGACTCCGCGCCGTCGACGCCGCCTCCCGTGCGGCGGGACGCCTCCGCTCCGCCCCAGGCGGCGCCCGTCCGGTCGGAGCAGCCGCGCACCGCGAGGGCGCACCCCACGGGCACCCCGTCCACCGGACCGACGGCCCCCGGGCCCGCCGCGAAGGCGCCGGTGCAGCGCGCGGTCGCCCCGGGGCGGCCCGGTCTCGGCGCTCCGACGTCCGGGCCCGCACCGACGCGTCCCGTCCGCTCCGACGGGACGGCTCCGACGCCACTCGCCCCTGCCCGGCCGCGCTCGCCGCTGGGTGCCCCGGTCGCGAACGGGCCCGGTGACACGGCCCCGTTCGCCCCGCCCCGGCAACCCGCCGCAGCCGGCCCCACGGACACCGCCCGCACCACCACACCCCCGGCAGCGGCACCGGCACCGAGCGCGCCGACACCGCCCCCCGTCCAACGCGCCGTCGCCCCGCTCCCCCCGGCCACGCCGACATCCGCCACGCCGCCACCCGTCACACCGACACCCGCCGTGCCCGCGCCCGCCGCGCCCCTGCCCTCCACGGCCGCGGCGCCGGCGCCCCCGGTGCGTCCCGCCGCTCACCCGGTGCAGCGGGCCACCCCGGCGAGGGCCGTACCCCTGCGCGCACCCGTTCCTCTCCGCGCTCCCGCCCGCCCCGGCGCACCCACGCGGTCCACGCACTCCGCCGCGTCCACGGCGTCCAGGCCCTCCGACGCGCCCACGCCGCCCGGCGTGTCCGCGCCCGGTCCGCTGCCGGTCGCCCCGCTGAACCCGCCCGTGGCGCAGGAGCCGCCGGCGCTGCCCAGGGCCGCGCGGCCGGCGGGCGCGGACTCCGCGTCCGCGCCCACGGTGCAGCGGCTCCCGGGCTTCTCGTCCGGCCACTCGCCCGGCCGGACCGTCGGCGCGCTCGCCGCCGCCGCGTCGGCCACGGTCGCCTCCCACCTGGAGCGCCTGCGGACGCCGCCCCGGCAGACGCCGCCCACCGGGCCACCCCCGCCGTACGAGCCGCCCGCCCCGCCCGCGCATCCGCCGGGCGGCCCGCCGCCGTACGAGCCGCGCGCCCGGGAGGCGGACCCGCCGCCGGAGTACACCGCGGTCCCGGCCGGCGGGTTCGACCCGCGCGACCTGACGGACTTCCAGCTCGACGAGCTGGTGCACCGGATCACCGGCCGCGTCACCCGTCTCGTCCGCACCGAACTGCGCATGGACCGGGAGCGGGTCGGCAGACTCCGCGACCCGCGCGCCTGACCGGACCGAGGTCCGCCGGGAAGGGCCGCACCGGACGCACGCCCCGTACGCGACCACGCACCCCGGCGCCCACGGACCACCACGCGCCACACCTCAGCAGAACGACAGAAAGGCCCACCCCCGATGCCCCGCCAGGATCCCGGGTCCACCATCTGGTTCGACCTCACCATCGACGGCGAGAGCCTCGGCCGCTTCAACGGCTGCGACGGCCTGTCGTCCCAGGTGGAGGTCGAACTCCGGGAGGAGGGCGGCAACAACGGCTTCGTGTGGCGGCTGCCCACCCGGGTCACGTTCTCCACCATCCGGCTGACCCGCCCGCTGACGCCGGACACCGCGAAGGTCGCCCGCTGGATCTCGTCCGTGCAGACGGGGATCAAGCGCCCCACCGCGCAGATCGCGGCGCTGCGCGCGGACGGGTCGCTGGTCGCCCGCTGGGGGCTGATCGACGTGCTGCCGGTGAGCTGGCAGGGCCCCACCCTCGACCCCGCGAGCCCGGCCGTGGCCACCGAGGTGCTGGAGATCGCCCACCACGGCTTCACCGACTGACGGCGCGGCGGAACGGAGAGGAGGACCCATGGCCACGAGCAGCAGGGGCGCCGGCAAGAGTCTGGTGCGCGCCACGCTGGCGATCCACGAACCGCCGGTCGGCACGAGCACCACGCCGGGCGCGCTGATGCGGACGTTCGGCTTCGAGTTCAACCCGGCGCAGCTCGCCCTGAGTCAGCGTGCGCAGTGGAAGGCGACGCCGACCATGGCGGTGCGCGACGGCTCGAAGCCGGAGTTCATGGGCGCGGAGCCGCGCGAGATGACGCTGGAGGTCTTCCTCGACTCGTCGACCGCGCCGACCGGCAACTCGGTGCTCAAGAAGGTCGAGTCGCTGCTGGGCTGCTGCGAGGTGACCGCCAAGAGCATCGCCGCCGACCAGCCGTCGCCGCCGTGGGTGGTCTTCGAGTGGGGGTCGTTCTCCACGGCCCGCTTCACCGCGTACGTCGGCTCGGTCGACGCGTCGTACACCCTCTTCGGCACCACCGGCGTCCCCATCCGGGCCACCTGCCAGATACGGCTCGTGGAGATCCCCGGCAAGACCAAGGGCCAGAACCCGACCTCCGGTGCGCTGACCGCTCAGCGGGTGCACCGGGTCGTCGCGGGCGACTCGCTCCAGTCGCTGGCCTGGCGCGAGTACGGCACGGCCACCGTGTGGCGGGCGATCGCCGAGATCAACGGCATCGACGACCCGTCCCGGCTGCCGGCGGGCACCGAACTGGTGCTGCCCGCCCCCGAGGAGGTGGCGCGCTGATGGTGCAGCCCGCGTTCTCCAGCATCATGCAGGTGCGGATCGGCGGTGCGAAGCTGCCGGACGACATCGCACCGCTGCTCACCGAGGGCTGGGTCGACCAGGGCGTCGGTGTGCCGGCCGCGTTCCGGCTCACCTTCCGCGACCCGTACCGGCTGGTCCTCGGCAAGCTGGGCGTCACCTTCGGCACCCGGGTGGTCCTCACGCCGGTCGCCGACGGCCAGGGGGTGGGCAATCCGCTGCTGACGGGCGAGGTCACCGCCCTGGAGGCCGATTACGACGGCACCGGCAGCTTCACCGTGGTGCGCGGCTACGACCTCGGCCACCGGATGATGCGCAGGCGCCGGGTGGCTGCCTACCGCAACCAGAAGGCATCCGACATCGCCCGCAAGCTCGCCGCCCTCGACGGGGTGCCGATCGGCCGGATCCAGCCGACGAAGGGCACGTACGGGTTCCTCAGCCAGGCCAACGTCACCGACTGGGACTTCCTGTCCCGGCTGGCCGACGAGAACAACATGGTGATGTCCCTGGACGCCAAGGGGAAGTTCCGGTTCGTCACGCCGAAGCCGTCCGCGGGGGCGCCGTCCCCGGCGACGGACGGCGACAAGAGCGCGTTCGTGCTCCAGGCGGGCCACGACGTGCTGCGGCTGCGGGCCGCGGTGACCGCGGCCGACCAGGTCGGCACGGTCGAGTCGCGCGGCTGGAACGTCACCACCAAGAAGAAGATCGTCGAGACGGCCCCCGCGTCCACCGACCCGGGCATCTCCATCGGGCTCACCCCGGGCAGGGCGGCGGGCGTCTTCGGCCCCGCCCCGCTCGTGTCCACCGGCACCCCGTACGACCGGCAGGACGAGGTCCGGCACGCCGCGCAGGCGCTCGCCGCCGACGTCACCTCCTCCTTCGCGGAGCTGGAGGTCGCGGTGTACGGCAACCCCGAGCTGCGGCCCGGCCTGCCGGTGGCCCTCAAGGACGTGGGCAAGCCCTTCGAGGGCAAGTACACCGTCACCTCGGTGCGCCATGTCTTCGGCGACGGGCGGCACTACGAGTCCTGGATCACGGTGAGCGGACGCCAGTGGCGTTCGCTGTACGGTCTGGCGTCGGGCGGCGGCGGCACCGACTCCGCGAGTGCCACCCGGCTGCCCGGCGTCGCCAACGCCATCGTGACCGATGTGCAGGACCCGCTGCGGCAGGGCCGGGTCAAGCTCCAGTTCCCGTGGCTCGACAACACCTACGTCAGCGACTGGGCGCGCAGTGTGCAGTGGGGCGGCGTCGGGGGCGGGGGCGTGTTCCCGATGGACGTCGGCGACGAGGTGCTGGTCGCCTTCGACCGGGGGGCGCTGGACCACCCGTTCGTGATCGGCGGCCTCTACAACGGCCGGGACCTGCCGACCAAGGTCGACGACGTCCCGCTGCACGACGGGCTGAAGCGCAAGGCCGCCCGGCACACGCTGTCGGACCGTCAGGCCAACCGCGTCGACCTGCTCAGCCAGCGGACCGGGAAGCGCCGGCAGGGCGTCCGGATCGCCAGCGGCGACGACCGGCTGACCATCAACCTGGACCGCACCAAGACCGAGATCACCATCGACAGCAAGGGCGCCGTCAGCATCACGGGCAGCCGCTCCGTCTCCATCGAGGCGGGCACCGACCTGGAGCTCAGCGCGAGACGGCGGCTCACCATCAAGAGCGGTGGGCTCCTCGACATCCAGGGCCGGGGCCTCGTCAACCTCAAGTCGCTGACCGGCGCCGTCACCGTGGACGCGATGGGCGCGCTCAACCTGAAGGCGGTGGGCGCCACCATGATCTCCTCCGGCGGCTCGGTGCAGGTCAACTCCATCGCCAACGTGGGCATCCGGGCGGTCCGGGTCGACCTCCAGGGTCTCGTCTTCGTCAACACCGTGAAGTACCCCCTCCCCGCATGACCGGACGACCGCGCCGGCGCGCCCGCGCCGCCGGCGGCAAGAGAAGGCAGGTGGCCCTCTGATGGCCGAACAGTTCGTCGGCTCCGGCTGGGCCTTCCCCCTGCGCATCGGACCCACCGGCGGGATCGCCCTGGTCAGCGGCGAGCGCGAGGTGGAGGAGGCGATCCGGCTGGTGCTGGCCACCGCGCCCGGCGAGCGGCCGATGCGGCCGGAGTTCGGCTGCGCCATCCACGACCTCGTCTTCGCGCCGGTCAACGAGCAGACGGCGGGCCGGATCCAGCACGAGGTGCACGTCAGCCTGGACCGCTGGGAGCCCCGTATCGAGGTGCACGACGTGGAGGTGTCCGCCGGGGCCGAGCAGAGCGTGCTGTTCATCGACGTCCGCTACTCGATCCGCGGCACCAACAACCCGCGCAGCCTCGTCTTCCCGTTCTACGTCATCCCCTCCCACCACGAGCCGGGCGAGCCGGGCTCCTCGGAAAGCGACGACTGATGGCCCTGCCCTCACCCAACCTCGACGACCGGCGCTTCCAGCAGTTCGTCGACGACGCCAAGCGCTACATCCAGCAGCGCGCTCCGGAGTGGACCGACCACAACGTCTCCGACCCCGGCGTCACCCTCGTGGAGACGGTCGCGCACATGGCCGACCAGATCGTCTACCGGCTCAACCGGGTGCCCGAGAAGAACCATCTCGCCTTCCTCGACCTGGTCGGCATCACCCTCTTCCCGCCGTCCGCCGCCCGGACGGAGGTGACGTTCTGGCTGTCCGCGCCGCAGGAGGACACGATCCTGATCCCGGTCGGCACCGAGGTCGCCACGCTGCGCACCGAGCGGGAGGAGGCCGTCGTCTTCGCGACCGAGGGCGACCTGGCGGTCGTGCCGTGCGCGCTCGGCCATGTGGTGGTGCAGCACAGCGGCCGGCCCGTCACCGACCGCACCACGGAACTCGCCGAGGGCAAGGACGTGCTGTGCTTCGCCGAGGCCCCGGCCCCCGGCGACTGCATGCTCATCGGCCTGACCGCCGCCGCCCCGCACTGCGCGCTCGCCCTGGAGCTCGACAGCCGCGTCGACGGTGTCGGCGTCGACCCGCGCCAGCCGCCGCTGGTGTGGGAGGCGTGGACCGAGGACGGCTGGCAGCCCTGCGAGGTGGACCGGGACGGCACCGGCGGCCTCAACCGCCCCGGTGACATCGTCCTGCACCTGCCCGGCGGCCATGTGCTGTCGCGCAACGGCGGCCACGAGGCCGGCTGGATCCGCTGCCGGGTCACCGATCCGCTGCCGGGCCAGCCGTTCTACACCACCTCGCCCAGCATCCGTTCCGCCGAGGCGTACACCATCGGCGGCACCACGCGCGCCGTGCACGCCGAGACCGTCCACGACGAGGCCCTCGGCGAGGCCACCGGGCTGCCCGGCCAGCGGCTGCGGCTCACCCACTCCCCTGTCGTCGCCGACGATCCGCCGCTGCTGCTCCAGACGGCCGCCGACGACGGCTGGCAGGACTGGGACGTCGTCCCGCACTTCGCCGGCTCCCGCCCGCGCGACCACCACATCACGCTCGACGCCGCGACCGGCGAGATCTCCTTCGGGCCCGCCGTCCGCGAGGCCGACGGCACCCTGCGCCAGTACGGCGCCGTCGCCCCCAAGGGCGCCGTCGTGCGGGCCCACCGCTACCGCACCGGCGGCGGGCGCGCCGGCAACGTGGCGCGCGGCGCCGTGCAGGTCCTGCGCACCTCCGTGCCGTACGTGTCCGAGGTCGTCAACCGCGAGGCGGCGCGCGGCGGTGTGGACGGGGAGACCGTCGAGGAGGCGAAGCTGCGGGCGCCGGTCACCCTCCGCGCCCAGGACCGCGCCGTCACCCTGCGCGACTACGAGGAACTCGCCCGCCGCGCCGCCCCCGAGACCGCCCGCATCACCTGTCTCCAGGGCGAGGAGAGCGAGCACGGGGCCTACGCGGTGCGGGTGCTGGTCGTCCCGCAGGCGGTCCCGGACCCCGGCGGCCGGCTGCGCTTCGAGCAACTGGTGCCCGGTGACGCCCTGTTGTCGCGCATCACCCGCCATCTCGACGAGCGCCGTCTGATCGGCACCCGCCTGGCCGTCGGTCCGCCGTACTACCAGGGCGTGACCGTGGTGGCCACGGTCCACGCCTTCCGCGGTGTGGACACCGACCGGGTGCGCCGCCAGGCCCACGACGCGCTCTACCGCCACCTCGACCCGCTCACCGGCGGCGCGGACGGCCAGGGCTGGCGGTTCGGGCGTCCGGTCCAGGCCGGTGAGGTGTTCGCCGTGCTGCAACGCGTGCCCGGCGTCGAACTCGTCGACGAGGTGGTCCTGCACCCCGCCGACCCGCTCACCGGCAAGCGCGGTGACCCGACCGACCGGATCGACCTCCAGCCGCCGTCGCTGGTCTTCTCCTTCGACCACCGCGTCCGGGTGATCGGGGACGGCGGATGACGGGCACCTCCCGCCGGGGCTCCGTCGACGGCCTCGGGTCCTCGCTCCCGCTGGGCACCATGCTCCCGGCCGTCTTCGCCGACGACGACCTCGCCCAGCGCTTCGTCGGCGGCCTCGACGACGTCATCGCGCCCGTGCTGAACGTGCTGGACTGCCTGGACTCCTACTTCGACCCGGCCCTCGCCCCGGCCGACTTCACCGGCTGGCTCGGCACCTGGGTCGGCGCCGAGACCGACGGCACCGAGCCCGAGGCCCGGCTGCGGGCCGCCGTCATCGCCGCCGCCGGGCTGCACCGGGTGCGCGGCACCGTACGGGGTCTGCGGGAGGCGGTGCGGCTGGCGTTCGGTGTCGAACCGGAGATCGTCGAGAGCGGCGGCGCCGAGTGGAACGCCCGGCCGCTCGGCCCGTTCCCCGGCGCCCCGCGCCCGCGTCTGCACGTCACCGTCCGCCTGCCCGAGCCCGCACCGGCCGACACCCACCGCCTGGACCGCCTCGTGGCCGCGGCCCGTCCCGCCCACATGCCCTACTCGGTCGAAGTGACCGCAGCCGAAAGGACCCCGGAGAGATGACCACGCAGAACTGCGCCGAGTGCGGAACGCGCGCGGAACCGGGACAGTCGTTCTGCGACGCGTGCGGCGCCGTACTCCGCTGGGACCAGCCGGGCACCCGCCCCGCCCGCCCCGCGGCCGCCGCCCCTACGGCCGCCGCCCCCGCCGGCGGCTTCCGCGGCACCCGGGCCCGCACCGGCGGCTTCGGCGCCCGCGCCCGTGCCCGCGGCGGAGCCGCAGGGGGCGGGCACCGGCCGCCCGGACGCGGACGGCGGCCGCACGGCCGTAGCGGCCGGGACGGCGGGGACCGCAGGGACCGCCGCCGGGCTCATGGACTCCGCCCGTGCCGCCCGCGCGGCCCGCGCCGCCCGGACCGCCGGCCTGGCGGCGGCACGGCGCGGCGGCCCCGCCCGCGGGCCCGGGGACGGCTTCGGGTGTCCCGGCGGGCCCGGTGGGCACCGGGGCAGGCGGCCGAGCCCCGGAGCCCGCCCGGCACGGCGACGGCCCCGGTGCGGCGGAGCCGCCGCGGCGCGACGACGGGCCCGGGGACGGGCAGTGGGCCCGTCGCGACACCGACCACGGGGCCGGCGGCCCGCACGGCGCGACCGGCACCCGCCAGGACGACGCCACCGCCTGGAACGCCGGCCCGCACGGTACGACCGGCACCCGCCGGGACGACGCCCCGCGGCGCGACGACGACCACCGCTGGGGCAGCGACCCCCGGCCGGGCGGTGACGCCTCCCGGCGGGAGGACGACGCCCGCTGGGGAAGCGGCCCCCGGCCCGACGACGGTCACGGCTCCCGTCCGGACGGCCCCCGCCCGGACGGCGCCACCGCCTGGAACGCCGGCGCGCACGGTACGACCGGCACCCGCCGGGACGACGCCTCGCAGCGCGACGACGACCACCGCTGGGGCAGCGACCCCCGGCCCGACGACGGTCACGGCAACCGGCAGGCGGACGACGCCCACCGCGGCGGCCCCGCCGCTCCCTCAGGCGCGGACGACGACACCGCGCCCATCCCCGGGGCGCCGGGTTCGGGCGCGCTCGGGGACACCATGTCCGACCGGGCACGCTCCCTGCTGGTCCCCGTGGCCGACCCGGAGGCCGCGAGCCCCGCGGCGCCGCCCGCCGCCGCCCCCGTCCTGCCGGGCCGTCCCGACGCGGACCGGCCCGCGGTGCGCGCCCCGGGGCAGGTGCCGGGTGTGCTGAACGGCGCGCCCTGCTCCTGGTGCTCGACCCCGAACCGTCCCGACCGGCACTACTGCGCGCGCTGCGCGATGCCCTTGGACGAGACCCCCGACACGACCCCGCTCCGCGCCCCGTGGTGGCGCCGGATCTTCGGCGGCCGGCGCCACGAGACGCCGTGGGCCGGCGACCGGCCCCGGCTGCGGCGGGTCTTCGACCGGATCGGCACCTGGATCACCCTCGTCGTCGTGATCACCCTGGTGGTCCTCGGCTTCGTCTACATCCCCGACGGCATCCAGGCCTCCCGGGACCACTTCGCCAAGCGCGCACCGGTCGCCCCGGACGGGATCACCGCCTCGCGCTCGTACAGCGGGCACAAGCCGCTGCTCGCCTTCGACAAGCGCAGCAACACCTGGTGGGGGCCGGGTGTCTCGCAGTCGGGCCAGGGCGAGTGGATCGAGGTCACGTTCAGCGAGCCGACCCGGCTGCTGGACGTGATCATCACGCCCGGTGTCTCCGTCCGCGCGGACAAGATCGGCGAGTCGGCCCTGCCGCACCGCGTCACGGCGACGATCACCGGGAAGGACGGCGCGACCACCACCACGCGCAAGCTGACCCTGGATCAGGGTGCGGGCGCCCAGCGGCGGCCGTTCCGCGTCGGTGAGGTGACGAAGGTGCGCTTCACCGTCGAGTCGTCCCACGCGGCCTCCGCCGACAAGCAGGTCGCCATCGCGGAGATCGAGTTCTTCGGCCCCTCCAGCGCGAACCGCTCCTGACCGGCCCGGCGCGCCACGCGACGCGCTCCGGTCCCGCAGGGGACCGGAGCGCGTCGCCGGAGATCAGCCGCCCGTGCTGCCGCCCCTCCACCGGTCTGGACCTGGCCGAAACGCGAGCGTCCACACCCTCGTGATCCGTGCCGTCCGGCGGCGTGCGGTCAGCCGCACCGGTTGGTGCTCTTCTGGTAGCGCACGGTGAAGTCGGGGTAGCTCAGGCCCTGGAGGGTCGCGACGACCACCGCGCCGTTGTGGATCTGCTCGTAGTGCAGATGCGGGGAGAACTCGGAGGTGGCGGAGGACGCGCCGACCCGGCCTATGAGCTGACCGATCGTCACCTTGTCGCCCGCCTTGACCTCCCGGTCGTACAGGTGGGCGTACCGGGTCTGCCAGCCGTCCCCGTGCCCGATCACGATCGTGTGGCCGTAGCCGTTGGTGGTGGAGTAGTAGGAGGAGAGCACGGTGCCGCCCGCGCTCGCGAACACCCGGCGCTTGAAGTCGTCCGGGGTGCCGTTGGCGTCATAGTGGTTCCAGTCGATCGAGTGCCCCGGGCTGTGTCCGTCCCAGTTGCTGCCGCGCCAGGTCTGGTTGCAGTCGAACGGCAGCTTGAAGGCGGGCCGTGCCAGCGGTTGCACCGCCTGCGGCGCCGCGACGGCGGTCGGAGCCATCACGGCGACCGCGCCGGCCGTGGCCACTGTGGCCAGGAGTCGACGGAAACGTCTCTGCATGATCTTCCCTTCAGGGGTCGGTGACCCGCTGATTCAAGGGCGCGATCATGCATGGCGAACAGGGTCCCCGTCGGCCATTTCCCGCCCGGCCCCGGGCCGTGGAGCGGGAGCGTGTGGACACCGGTCCACGGCTGCCGGGCGCACGGCCGGCGAGCGCCGTCGACGAGGGCCCGCACCCGCGCGTACGCGGTGCGGGCCCTCGTCGACGGTCCCGGTCAGGTGCTGGTGAGCTTGTCGAGGTCGGGGGCGTAGACGGTCATCCAGTGCGGGTTCAGCCGGTAGTAGACGACCTCACGGTTCCAGTCGAAGGAGTCGTCGCCGTAGAAGTCCTTCAGGTAGGCGAGGAGTTCCTGCCAGTCGGCCGTGGCCTCGGCGTCCTCGGGGTTCAGCTCCTCCACCGTGCCGTGGGTGAACACGCCGAGGTCCTCGCCGCGCAGGTGCGCGACGCTGGCGGCCGGACGGGCCGCGAGATGCCGGGCCTTGGCGGCGTTGCGCGCCGTGCCGAAGTGCCACCGGCCGTGCAGGAAGTGCCCGTCCGCGCCGCTGATCCGCGGTTCGCCCTTCGCGGTCACCGTGGAGAGGGCGAGCGTGCACATACCGGTGAGGACCCCGGTGAGCTGCGCCGCCGTGATGGTGCGGCCCTCGACGATCGAGCGGAGGTGTGAGGTCGAGCCGGAGAGGGAGGAGTCGAGGAGGGACTGGAGCCTGTCGAGTTCTTCTGGGGTTTCGCGCATACGGCCATCGTCGGCGGTAAACCCGACACCCTCTGTCCTCATTGATGAAGCGGCGGTGAGGTTGCTCCGCGCGGGTTGCCCTCCGTGCCCACGCCTGCGTGGCCGCCGTCGTCGGCCATCCGCTCGTCGGTCATCCCCGCGTCTGCGCGTAGAGGTCACCGACCCACGCGGAGGCCTGCTCCCCCGCACCCTCACGCCGCCCGACACCGCCTCCTACCCCCTTACCCCCGGAGGGCTCGGCGTGGCCTTGGTCGCAGCGCTCGCCGACCACTGGGAGCGCGTCCCCTGCCCGCCGAGCGGCAAGGCCGTCCGGGCGGTGCGCTCGCGCGGGCCGATGCGTGACGACGGCTTCGCGCGGCCTGTCGGAACAGCCTTCCGACGTGTCCGTCCGAACGCGGTCGGGCGCTGGAAGCGGAGCACGGTGGGACCGGCACGCGTCGGACCGGACCACGCCGCGTCTCCCGTGACGTGTGACCACTGCCCCGGCGGGCACTCGCGGCAGCACGACGGGCCGGGCCGCGGGGGTGCGGGCCGGGCGGAGTGTGGTGGCAGGAGGAGGTGCCGGGCGTGGGGATGCGCCGGCTCGGCTGGGAAGTGGAGGCGGGGGCGGCCGCGGTGCGGCGGGCGTTCGCCGCGCCGGGCAGGGAGCGGGACGCGGGCGTCCAGGCGCTGAAGGCGGCGGGCGCCGCCGTCGCGGCCTGGGCGCTCGTCGGCTGGTGGTGGCAGGCGCCGATGGCGCTGATGGCGCCCTGGACGGCCGTCGCCCTCGTCCAGGGCACCGTCTACCGTTCGGTGCGCACCGGCGTGCAGCAGCTGGCGCTGATCACGGCGGGCACCCTCCTCGCCGCGGGCGCGGCCCTCGCCACCGGCAGTGTGATGGGGGCCATTGCGCTCGCCCTGCCGCCCGCGGCCCTGCTCGGCGCGCACAACCGCTTCGGCGACCAGGGCGTCTACGCCCCCACCACGGTGATCTTCGTGCTCGCGTACGGGACGTTCTCCGGCTACGACATCGCGCACCGGCTCGGTGAGGCGGTGGTGGGTGCCGCAATCGGGATCGGCGTCAACGCCCTGCTGCTGCCGCCGGTGCACCTGCGGGGCGTGCGGGAGGCGCTCGCCACCATGGCCGGGGAGAGCACCGGTCTGCTCCGGCAGATGGCCGACGACGTCGAGTCCGGCTGCGACGAGGCCGACGCGCGGCGGTGGAAGGACCGCGCCGGGAGCCTCACGGCGACGCTGGAGGGCCTGCGCAGCGCACGGACGTGGAGCCGGGAGAGCTACCGCTTCAACCCGGGGCACCGGATGCGCCGCGGGGCGCGCCGCCCTCCTCCGATCGAGCACGACCTGTACTGGGAACGCTTCATGGAGCGCCTGGCGGCGCTGGTGGACAACCTCGCCGCGGGCGCGGGGCGGGACCGGGATCTCGCGCTGCCGCCGCCCGCCCGGCTCGGTGTGCTGGCCCGGCTGCTGCGGGCGGTCGCCGATGTCTGCGACTGGGACCGCAGGCGCTGGGACCTGCCGCCGGGTGCGGCCGACCGCGCGGAGCGCGAGGCGGCGGTCGCCCGGGCCGAGGACGCGTTGGCGGACCTCAAGGCCGGGCTGGTCTCGTACGACCAGGAGACGGCCGTGGCACTCGGCGCCGTGGCGGCGTCGGGGCAGCAGCTCCTGGGCCTGGTCCGCGGCGTGGCATGAGTGGCGTGAGTGGCATGAGACCGGTGCCGGCCCGCCGAGGGTGCGCGGGGCGGCGGTCAGCCGTGCCGCGGGAAGGTGGGCAGTGGGACGGTCAGCCGCGCGGGGGGCCGGTTGGCTGCGGGGCGGTCAGCCGTGCCGCGGGGAGGTGGGCTGCGGCTGTGGTCCGGGCTGTGCGGGGACGAGGGCGGTGTCCCAGTCGAGGCGGAGTATGGCGAGGTCGTCGGTGTGACGGTCCGCGTTGAGCTTGCGCACGTCCGCGATGAGCTGGTCGAGCAGGGTGTCGGGATCGGTGACCGGCGCCGTGTTGAGCAGGCGCAGCAGCCCCTCGGTGCCGAGCCGGGTGCGGTGGGTGTCGGTGTGGCCCTCGATGAGGCCGTCCGTGTAGACGGTGAGCGCGCCCCGGGGAGGCAGCGGCACGGTGGTGGCCGGCCAGAGTTCGACGCCGGGGGCGATGCCCAGGGCGACACCGTGCTGCGCGGGGAGCTCGCGTGTGGTGCCCTCGCTGGTGAGCAGCGGCTCGTGGTGTCCGGCCAGGTGGAGGGTGACGGTGCGGGCCCGCAGGTCGAGGGTGAGCAGCGTGCAGGTGGTGAACATGTCGGGACGGCCGCGTTCGGCCAGCAGCATCTGTTCGAGCAGCCGCAGCAGCTCGGGCCCGCGATGCCCCCCGAGGACCAGGGCGCGCCAGGCGATGCGCAGGCAGACGCCGAGGGCGGCCGCGTCGGGTCCGTGGCCGCTGACGTCTCCGACGACGGCGTGCACCAGGTGGTCGCCGGTCTCGACCACGTCCAGGAAGTCCCCGCCTAGCAGGGCGCGCTCGCGGCCGGGGAAGTAGCGGGTGGTGGCGGTGGCCGTCGTGGCGCCGAGCATGAGGGGCGGCAGCAGACCGCGCTCCAGGCGGGCGTTCTCCTGGGCGCGCAGTTCCCCTGCCTGGAGCGCGGCCTTGGCCCGTTCCGCCTGCTTTCGCTGGACGGCGTAGCGGACGACCCGCTGGAGCAGGTCGGGGTCGACCTTGCCCTTGACCAGGTAGTCCTGCGCTCCGGTGGCGAGCGCCTCGACGCCCGCGTGGGTCTCGGAGAGCCCGGTGAGCACGACGACGGCGGTGTCCGGTGCCGCCTCCTGGACGGCGCCGACCAGGCTGAGGCCGGAGCCGTCGGGCAGGTGCAGGTCCAGCAGGACGCAGGCCGCGGGCCGTTCGGCGAGCGCGGTGCGGGCCGCCGCGAGGGTCTTGTGCCAGACGAGGGTGTGCGACAGGCCGGTGTCGACGAGGAGTTCCTCCACGAGGAGGGCGTCACCGGCGTCGTCCTCGACGAGGAGGATGTCGTAGTGCTGCTCGGCAGCGGGCGCGCTCACGAGGTCGCTTCCCCGTCGGTGTCGGGGGTCGTGGGCGTGTGGACGGGGAGGGTGAAGGTGAAGCGGCTGCCGGGGCGGTGCTCGGGGTCGAGGGCGATGGCGCCCCCGTGGAACTCGACCACCTTCTTGCACATGGCCAGTCCGATGCCGTTGCCCGGGTAGGCGTCCTTGGTGTGCAGGCGCTGGAAGATGACGAAGATCTTGTCGGCGAAGTCCGGGTCGATGCCGATGCCGTTGTCGCTGACGGCCAGCCGCCACCGGTCGCCGTCGCGTTCGGCCTCGATCCGGATGCGGGGAGGGGTGTCCGGGGCGCGGAACTTGATCGCGTTCGAGACCAGGTTCTGGAGCAGCATGCCGAGCTGGGTGCGGTCGCCGAGGACGGTGGGCAGCTCGTCCCGGGTGATGACGGCGCCCGTCTCCTCGACGGTGACGCTCAGCGACTCCAGGACGTTGTCGGCGACGGCCTCCAGATCGACGGTGTTCTGCTGGTTGTGGACCCGGCCGACGCGGGAGAAGTCGAGCAGGTCGTTGATGAGGGTCTGCATGCGGTTGGCGCCGTCGACGGCGAAGCCGATGTACTGGTCGGCCCGGTCGTCGAGCTGTCCGCCGTAGCGGCGCTGGAGGAGCTGCGTGAAGCTCGACACCTTCCGCAGCGGTTCCTGGAGGTCGTGCGAGGCGACGTAGGCGAACTGCTCCAGCTCCGCGTTGGAACGCTGGAGGTCCGCCGTCTGCTCGTCCAGGAGCCTGCGGCTCTCCTCCGCGGCCTTCAGCTCGTCGACGAGCCGGCGGCGCATGGCCTCGACGTCGGCGCCGAGCGCCCGCAGGTCGGCGGGGCCCGCGGTGTCCACGGGCTGGTCGAAGCGGCCGGCGGCGACCGTGCGCGCCTGCGCCCGCAGGCGGGCGAGCGGTTCGGTGATGCCGCGGCGTACGCCTTCGAAGGCGAGCAGCGCGAGAAGGGCGACCAGGACGGCGATCGCGCCGAGGACCGCGTTGCGCAGCAGGGCCGCGCGGTCGAGGGCGTCACGCGCGGAGGACCGGACGTCCTGGAGGTGCTCCTGCTGGGCCTCGCTCGCGTCGCGGACGGCGTCGAAGAGCCTCTTGCCCTCGGCGGTGGTCGTGTCGGCCGCCTCGGGCGCCGGGGAGTCGGCGAGGGGACGGGCGAAGCGCTGCTGCCAGGCTTCGGCCGCCGATTCGACGGCGGCGAGATCGGCCAGACCGCGCGAGTCGCCGCGCACGAGCGAGTGGAGTCGCTTCGCCGCCGCCTCCTGGTCGGCCAGGCCCTTCTCCCAGGGGGCGAGGAATTCCTTCTGGCCCGACAGCCCGTAGCCGCGGACACCGGTCTCCTGGTTGAGCAGCGCGGCTTCCAGCCGCTCCGCCTCGATCAGCGCGGGCGAGTGGACGTCCACCAGCCGACCGGTGACGTCCGAGGTGCGTGTGAGGGACCACACACCGAGGGCGAGCAGGCCGAGGAGGACGGCGAGGGCCGTGGACACGCCGACGACGAGCCACTGCCGTGTCGTCCACCGGCCCGCACCCCGATGGTCCTCGCCGAGCCCCTCGCCGGGCCCCGTGGTTCGGTGGGCCCCTCCGGGCGCTGATGCGCCGTCGACCGTGCTGTCCGTCATGACTGCCCCTCCCCTGCACCGCCTCTCCTGGGGTAGGCAGGCGGCCAACTGTACCCTCACGGCAACAGTCGTTGTCGGGCGAGGAGGGGACCATCTAAGGTGAGCTCATGCATACTCCCGCCCGTCCACGCCGGTCCGGCTCCCGCTGGTGACCGAGGCCCCCAAGGGCGCGGCGGCCGTACCGGCCGGCGGCCCCGGACGGACGGTCGCACCGTCGGACCGCGCACCCGCCCCGAGCCGGTGCGCATGACCGCCTTCCCCCCTTCGAGCCGCCGCCCCGGCGGGCACGGCGCCGAGCGAACCCGGAGCACACAGTGATGACCGCAGCACCCCCCTACGACGTGCTTCTGGTCGAGGACGACGTCGCCGACGCCATGCTCATCGAGGACGCCCTGAGTGCTCACGGCGCGCGGAACCTGACGAAGGTGGAGGACGGCGTCGCGGCGCTGGAGTACCTCCGCGACACGTCGAACCCGCGGCCCGACCTGATCGTGCTCGATCTGAACATGCCCCGGATGAACGGCCGCGAGCTGCTGGCGATCGTGAAGGCGGACGAGAACCTGCGGTCGATCCCGGTGGTGGTGCTGACGACGTCCTCCGCGCCGGACGACGTGACCGACGCCTACCACCACTACGCCAACGCGTATGTGACCAAGCCGGTGAACCTCGACGAGTTCGAGCGCGCCGTGCAGAGCATCGACGCGTTCTACCTCGACACGATCACCAAGCCGCCGCGCTCGTAGTTCGTAGCCCGTCTTTCGTGATCTCGCGGACCGGCGGGGCGGGCGGCGCCGGCCACTCACGGTCCGGTCCGGGCGGGCTCCTGGTCATCCGGACGGGGCGAGGTTGCGCGGTCCGGCCGCCGCCCGGGCTCACGTGGCGGCCCCGTCCGCCGCAGCGGCAGTGGCGGCGGCGAAGTGCTGGAGCAGCGCGGTCGCGACGGGGGCGACGACCTCGGGCGCGATCATGTGGCCCATGGACGGCACCATCAGCAGCCGGGCGCCGGGGACGGCGTCGGCGATCAGCCGGCCGTGACCGGGCTTGGCCGGCTCGTGGGTGCCCTCGACCACCAGGGTCGGAGTGCGCACGGTGCCGAGCAGTCCGGTGGGCTCGACCTCGGGGTCGGCCATCCCGGCGAGCCGGTGGTTGGCGGTGGTCCGCGGATCGCGCGAGCGGTCGAACAGGGTCTCCTCCAGCCGCCGCTGGGCGTCCTCGTCGAACGGCAGCGCCGTCCCGTTCATGATCCGCGCCGTGGCGATCTGGAGATCGACGGCCTCGGCCCGGTCACGGGGCGGGGCGGCGGTGATGGCCGCCCGGAAGAAGTCGATGAACTCCGGACGCGGTTCCGGAAGGCTCCCGGCCGGCTGCGGTTCGCCGAGCAGGGCGCGCATCAGCACCTGCCCCTCCCGTTCGCCGAGCGGGGAGGAGCCGATGACGGTGAGGCTCTCCAGCCGCTCGGGGTGTTCCGCGGCGATCCACTGGGCGATCAATCCGCCCGCCGAGTGGCCGACCACATGCGCCCTGTCGATACCGAGGGCGTCCATCAGGCCGAGCGCGTCGTCCTTGAGCGCGGCCCAGGTGTAGGGGTGGGTCTCGAAGTCGCGGGCCGTGGAGCGGCCCACGTCCCGGTGGTCGTAGCGGACGACCCGGTGTCCGGCGGCCGCGAGACGGCCCACGAACTCGTCGGGCCACAGCAGGCCCTGGGTCATCGAGCCCATCACGAGCAGGACCACCGGGCCGGCCGGATCGCCGAACTCCTCGGTCCACAGCTCGATGTCGCCCACCGCGATCAGCTGTCCCTGTGCGTGCATCCGTGTGTCCGTTCTTCGTGCGGCCTGCTGTCGCCTGCCGTGTGTCCTGGTGTCTGCCGTGTTCTGGTGTCTGCTGTGTGCTGCTGCGTTTTTCTGCCTGCTGCACGCTGCTGTCCGCCGCCGCGTGCTGTGCGCCGCTTCGTGCTGTGCCGCTGCGTGCTGTGCCGCCGCGTACTTCGTGCTTCGTGCTTCGTGCTTCGTGCTTCGTGCTGCTGACGGGAACGACTCTGCCGGACCGGGCCACCGGTGCCATCCGTAGCACCACTGGTGGTGGTCACGGGGGCCGCGCCGGACCGCCCGTGTCCGCGAACTCCCCCGAAAATGTCCGCGATCGGTAACGGACGCATCCGACACCGCACTTCCCCCGTCCTGCCAGGTGGTTCCGAAGGGACCGGCACGACAGGCGACAGGGCGGAAGCGGGGGCGGACATGGCACGGCACGGTGGCGAGCGGAGCTGGTACGGCAAGGCGGTCGGGGCGGCACTCGGGGTGACGATGCTGGCCGTCGGCGCCTCGGTGTGGACCGCGCAAGCCGGCGCCGTGGGCGGCCCCTCTCCTCAAGCCACCGCCTCCGCGAAGCCGGACGCGGCCGTCGAGCGGGTCTCGGCCGAGATCGCCCACGCCTCCGACAAGGGGCCACGCGGCGTCAACATCACCATCGACGACGGCCCCGACCCCCAGTGGACTCCCCAAGTGCTCGACCTGCTGCGCGAGTACGGGGTGAAGGCCACGTTCTGCGTGACCGGGATCCAGGCGCAGGCGCACCCGGACCTCGTGAAGGACGTGGTCGCGGCAGGGCACCTGCTGTGCGACCACTCGGTGTCCCACGACACCACCATGGACAAGAAGTCCGAGGAGTACCAGTCGCGGGAGATCCTCGACGCCGAGCGCATGATCACGGAGGCGTCCGGAGGCGTCCGCCCCCTGTACTACCGGGCACCCGGCGGGGCCTTCACCCCGTACAGCCGCGAGCTGGCCGCCTCCCGTGGCATGCGCCCGCTCGGCTGGAACGTCGACACCAAGGACTTCGAGCGGCCCGGCGCGGACGCCATCGTCGAGACCGTCGAACGGGAACTCCCCAACGGGCCGACCCTCCTGTTCCACGACGCGGGCGGCGACCGCTCCCAGACCGTCGAGGCCCTGCGCCGCGTGCTCCCCCGGCTCGCCGAGCAGGGGTACGAGTTCGGCTTCCCGGTGCGCTGACCGCCGGCGCCGCCCGGCGGTCAGCGCTCCCGGCGGTCAGCGCTCCCGGCGGTCAGCGCTCCCGGTGGTCAGCAGTCCCGGTGGTCAGCGCTCCCGGCCCAGCAGGCGCACCAGGTCGGCGCGGGAGCTGATGCCCAGCTTCGGATAGACCTTGTAGAGGTGGTACTCCACCGTGCGGGGACTGAGGAACAGCCGCGCCGCGACATCCTTGTTGGAGGCGCCGTCGGCGACCAGACGCGCGATCCGCAGCTCCTGCGGGGTGAGCGCGGCGAGGGCGTCCGGTCCGGCGGGATCGGTGCTCTCCCCCGCCGCGCGCAACTCGCCCCGGGCGCGCTGCTCCCACGGACCGGCGCCGAGGCGCCGGAAGGCTTCCACGGCGTCGCGCAGCCGGTCCCTGGCCTCGGCGATCCGCCGGGCGCGGCGCAGGCGTTCGCCGAGCAGCAGGGCCGTGCGCGCCTGGTCCCAGGCGGCGCCGGGGTCACCGGCGAGGTGGTGCAGCGCCTCCTCCAGCAGTGTCACCGCCTCGCCGTCGTCGGCGGCGACGAGGGCGCGGCAGCGGGCGAGCCGGGCGCGTTCCCGGCCCGACGCGGCGTGGGCCGACCACTGCTCCAGGAAGGCGAGGGCGCCACGGGCGGCCGGTTCGTCACCGGCGGCGGCCGCGGCCTCGACCCGGTCGGCGGCGGAGCCCCAGGCAACCACGGGGCTCCCTGCGCCCGGTCCGGCGGCGGCGAGCGCGGTCAGGCGCCGGTGCGCCAGGTCGAAGCGTCCGAGGCCGAGGTCGAGCATGCCCAGGGCGTAGGAGGCGACCCCGGCGCGGAGTCCGAGCCGGTGGGGGATGGCGATGGCCAGGGCCTCCTGGGCGCGCGTCCGGCAGAGGTCCTCCTGGCCGCGGACGGCGGCGCAGACGGCCAGGTTGGCCAGGTGGGCGGCCGCGGAGTTGGTGAGGCCGGCCTCCCTGGCGAGCGCCAGGCCCTCGGTGGACAGGGCCTCGCTGTGGGCGAATCGGCTGTTCATCCGCTCAGCGGTGGCCGCGTTCTCCAGGACCACCGGCAGCGTACCGGCCAGCGAGGACATCCGGGCGACGGAACCGGCCCGTGCCCCGTACCCGGCGGCGGCGTCGCTCTCGCCGAGCAGGCTGGCGGCGGCAGCGGCCCACAGCAGGGCGGCCGCGTCGTCCGCGGTGTCCTCGACCGCCGCCAGGGCTCTCCGGAGCAGGGGCACTCCGCGGTCGCGGTCCCCCGCCTCCAGGGCACCGCATCCGGCGAGCACGGCGCGCAGGAAGGCGTCGCCGGGGTGTTCCGAGCGGGCGTCGGGGTGTTCCGTGGCGGAGCCGGGCTGCTCCGGGCGGGAGGCTGGATCCTCCGGGCGGACGTCGGGCAGGACGTCGGCCGCGTCGTCGGGCTGTTCCGTGACGGAGGCGGGCTGCTCCGGGCGGGTCGCGGGTTGTTCGGGCCGGGACGCGGGCTCCTCCCGGCGGGCGGCGGGCAGGACGTCGACGCGGCGGCCGATGAGGGCGCCGGCCTCGGTGTCGCCCACGCAGGCGGCGGCCTCGGCGGCGTCCGCGAGCAGGGCCAGCCTGCCGGGTGCGCGGTCGGCGGCGTCGAGGAAGATGCGCAGGGCGTCGGCCGCGTCTCCGGAGTTGAGGGCGAATCGGCCGCGCAACTGTGCGAGTTCGGTGAGCAGTGCGGGGTCCTTGGCGTGCTCGTGGGCCGCCGCGAGCGCGCTGTGCGCCTGTCCCGGGCGGCCGCCGAGCCAGGCCGCCGTCGCGGCGTCGGTCAGTCTCCGCGCGCGGGCGTGCGGTTCGGGGGTCAACTGCGCGGCGCGGGTCAGGACATCGGCGGCGTCCGCGTGGCCGCCTCGGGCGCGTGCCCGCTCCGCCGCGGCGGACAGGGCGGCGGCGACGGTCTCGTCGGGGCCGACGGCGGCGGCCGCCAGATGCGCGGCCCTGCGGTCCGCCTCCCCCGCGTCACCGTGGGCGGCGGCCAGGGCTTCGTGCGCGGCACGCCGCTCCGGGGGGCCGGCGGCGGCCTGCACGGCGGAGCGGACGAGCGGGTGGCGGAAGGTGATCGCGGTGGGGCCGGCTTCGATCAGTCCGGCCGCCTCGGCCGGCTCCAGGGCATGGCCCGGCACGTCGAGGCGGGCGGCCGCGGCGAGGATCGCACCGGGATCCCCGCGGCCGTCGAGCGCGGCGACGAGGAGCATCCGGCGGGTGGCGTCGGGCAGCGCGGCCAGCCTGTCCTCGTAGGCGGCGGCGATCCGGTCGCCGAGCGGCAGCGGGTCGGGCAGCGGTTCCCGGCCGCTGAGTTGACCGGGCGTCAGGAGCTCGGCGGTCTCGCGCAGGGCGAGCGGGTTGCCGCCGGTGGCCTCGGTGAGGCGGGCGGCGGCCCGGGGGCTCGGTTCCGTGCCCGTCCAGGAGGCCAGGGCGGTGGCGGCGGCTGCGGCGTCCAGCCCGGTCAGCGGTCGCTGCGGCAGGTCGCGCAGGGTGTGCCGGGTGGCGGGGGTGTCTCGGGTGGCGATCAGCAGGCCCACGGCGCCGGCCTCCAGTCGGCGGGCGGCGAACAGCAGGGCGGCGGCCGAGGCGCGGTCGGCCCAGTGGAAGTCGTCGACGACGCACAGCAGTCCGTGCGGACGGCTCGCCTCCTCCAGCAGCGACAGCACTCCGGCGGCCACCAGGAAGCGGTCGGACTCGGCCGGCGGGGCGGCGAGCCCGAGGGCGCCGTGGACGGCGTCGCGCTGCGGTTCCGGCAGGGCGTCGGTCAGGCCCGCGACCGGCCGCAGCAACTGGTGCAGGGCGGCGAAGGCGAGACCGCTCTCCGGTTCGGCGCCGGTGGCCCGCAGGACTCTCGCGGGGGCGGCCCGCCCGGCGGCGTGGCGCAGCAGCGCCGACTTGCCGACGCCGGGCTCGCCGCGGACCACCAGCGCCCTGCCCGTGCCGGACCGGACGCCGTCGAGGAGTGCGGTCACCGCGGCGAGTTCGGCCGGGCGTCCGGCGATTGCGTCCCCCGGCATGCGACGTGCTCCCTGGCTGCTCATGGGCACGGCCGTGTGCCGTGCGACGCACCGGGCGACTGTACCCCTCGGATGATCAAGGGCGAGGGCCGCCTGATCACGGCCCGGGGCCGCGTGCCCCCGGGCCCGCCCGGAGGGCTGGGGGTAGGGCCGTCCCGTTCAGGGCCGTCCCGTTGACCGGCCCCACCCCGCCGGGCCCGGCGGGGTGGGGCCGGTCAACGACCGGGACCGGTGCGGCACGACCGGGACCGGTGCGGCACGACCGGGGCGGTGCTGGACAACCCGGGTCGGCGCGGCAGCCCGACCGGATCAGAGCGCGGGCGGATCAGGGCGCGGCTGGTGCAAGGGCGGCGTCGACGGCAGCCTGGGCGTGTATTCGTGCCGTGGGGAAGACCGGCACGGGGCTGTCCGCCGCGCCGACGAGGAGTTCTATCTCCGTGCAGCCCAGGACGACGCCTGCCGCTCCGTCGGCGACGAGGGCGCCGATGACCTCCCGATAGGCCGCGCGGGACTCCTCGCGCACCACACCGAGGCAGAGTTCCTCGTAGATGACCCGGTGGACGAGCGCCCTTCCGTCCTCGTCCGGCACGAGGACGTGGAGTCCCGCGGCCTCCATACGTGCCCGGTAGAAGTCCTGCTCCATGGTGAACCGGGTGCCGAGGAGGCCGACCCGGCGTATGCCGGCCGCGCGGACGGCGTCCGCCGTCGCGTCCGCGAGGTGGAGCAGGGGGACCGACACCGCCGCGGCGACCTGGTCGGCGACCTTGTGCATGGTGTTGGTGCACAGCAGCACCATGTCGGCTCCGGCCCTCTCGACGGAGCGCGCCGCCGCGGCGAGGATCTCGCCGGCCTCCGCCCAGCGGCCCTCGGCCTGGAGGACCTCGATCTCCGCGAAGTCCACCGAGTGCAGCACGCAGCGAGCCGAGTGCAGGCCGCCGAGCCGCTCGCGTGTGATGTCGTTCAGCAGCCGGTAGTACTCGGCGGTCGACTCCCAGCTCATACCGCCGATGAGCCCGATCATCTTCATAGCGGATCCACCTCCTTCGACGGCCGATACTGCAGGACCGGCCACATCAAAGCAATCCAAGTATCCACAGCCATCACCATAAGTGACACTTATACGAAGAGTGGCGGGTGCTGGGGATATCCACTCGCCGCCCCGGTCGCCCGGCTGCGACGATTCCCCCATGGAACGAACGTTTGAGGAGCTGGTGGCCGAGGCCGACGCGGCGCCGATGGACGGCTGGGACTTCAGCTGGCTGGAGGGCCGGGCGACCGAGCAGCGCCCTTCCTGGGGCTACCAGCGCGCGATGGGCGAGCGGATGGCACGGGCCACGGCGGCGCTGGACATACAGACCGGCGGCGGCGAGGTGCTGGCGGGTGTGCCGGTTCTGCCACCACTGACGGCCGCCACGGAGTCCTGGCCTCCGAACGTGGCGAAGGCCACGAGGCTGCTGCACCCGCGGGGCGTGGTGGTCGTGGCCGACGCCGACGAGCCTCCCCTGCCGTTCGCCGACGAGGCGTTCGACCTGGTGGTCAGCCGGCATCCGGTGGCCGTCCACTGGGCGGAGACGGCGCGGGTCCTCCGGCCCGGCGGCACGTACTTCTCCCAGCAGGTGGGCCCGGCCAGCGTGTTCGAGCTGGTGGAGTACTTCCTCGGCCCGCAGCCGGCAGAGACGCGCCGCGGGCGCCACCCCGACGACGCGCGCGAGACGGCCGAGGCCGCCGGGCTGGAGGTGACGGACCTGCGCGCGGAGTCGCTTCGCACCGAGTTCCGCGACATCGGCGCGGTGGTCTGGTTCCTGCGCAAGGTGATCTGGATGGTCCCCGGTTTCACCGTCGGCCGGTACGGGGAGCAACTGCGCCGGCTGCACGAGCAGATCGTGCGCGAAGGACCGTTCATCGCCCACACCACACGGTTCCTGATAGAGGCCCGCAAGCCGGTGTGACCTCCACCGCCGCCCCGCCCGGGCACCGCGCCGGCGGGGCACCGCGCCGGCGGGGCAGCGGCTCAGCGGCCGGCGGCTCAGTGGAAGGTGATGAAGCCGTTGCCGTCGCGGTCGTTGGCGGCCTTGGTGTACGCGTGCACGTCGGCGCGGTCACCCGAGGGCTTGTAGAGGTAGACGGTGTCGCGGTCGTTGTTCCACATGAAGTTGCAGTTGTCGCGCCAGGCGACATTGCCTCCGTCGGAGTCGGTGCCGTGGTTTCCGCGGAGCTTCACGTAGTCGCCGGGCTGCAGGTAGTGGTTCGAGGTGAACGTGTGCCGGTTACCGGCCGCGTCCTTCACGATGTAGCCGCGCAGGTTCACCGTCGTGGAGCGCGAGAAGTTCTTGATGGTCACGTACTCGTCGCGGGTGTTGCCCGTGGCGCAGCTGTTGGAGTCCCTCCCGGGCGCGTCGTACTGGATGCCCCAGACCTTCAGTGCGGAGGAGTACTCCGCGGCCTGGGCCGGGGCGGCGGTCAGGGCGGTGAGCGAGCCGGCCGCGAGCGTGACGGCGACGACGGCGTGGGCGCGGGTGCGCATGATGAGGTCCCCCCTCAAATAGTGCTGATGAGCGACCAAACCATACAGAAAAGACGACGTACTGTTTGTCGTTTCAAATTCTCCCTTCGAAGGGATCGGCGATGGTGTAGTGCAGACGATCAGACGCCCGGCCGGGGCGGCGATTCCGGTGCGGGTCTGCCCGGTGCGGCGCGCGTCACGGGGTAGGCGGGGGACGACCGCTGACGCATCGCCTCCGAGGAGCCCGGGATGACCGACGACGCCTATCTGTTTCTGGTGGACAGCACTGCCGTGACGCTCGGGGTGCAGCCGACGGGCGTCGGCGATCTCGCGTGCATGGACACCCCCGCGGTGCGGGCGTGGCTCGACGCCCAGGGGGTGGACGCGACGTCGCCGCTGCTGCGCATCCTCCCGCCCGAGGACACCGCAGCCGTCCCGGAGGACGCCGAACGCCTGCCCGTCCCGCTCAGCGAGGAGGAGTTGGCACGGGTGCGCGGGCAGGAGGCGATGCCGGCGGCCACCGAGATCGAGAAGGAGCTGCTCGCCTACCGCTCCCTGACGGACGGCAGGGAGGACCTGATCAAGCGGGCCCTGTCCGCGGGCGTCCCCGCGCACCGGGTGTCCCAGCTCTCCGGTGAGGATCTCGCCGCCGTGAAGGCTGCCGCCGGCTGACCGCACGGACTCGCACCCGACCCCCGCGCGCCGCCACCGGACCCGGTGCCGGCGGCGGGACAAGCGGCGGGCGCGCCGCACCGGGCCGGTCCCGGCGGGGCCCGCCGCCGTACGGGGCATCGTCCTCCGCCGCCAGGCGGGCCGGGCGGCGGAGGCGGCGAGAGGGAGGCGGCACGACGCCGTGCGCCGCCGCGCCGACGGTCACACGATCCTCACATGGCGGGCCGTTCGGTCCCGATGCGCCGGGCACTCGACGGGCGTCACGCCCTCGAAGCCACCGGGAGACCCGGATGATAGCTGTCGCCCTGCTCCTGCCGCCCTTGTGTCTCGGGCTGGTCATGCTGCTCGACCGCTACGAGGACTACATGCGCGCCTCCAGCCACGCCCCCCGCCACGCGCGGGAGTGAGCGGCACAGGGCCACCGACCCGCCGGGCGTGATCGACACCCGGACACGCCAGCCGGCGTACCCGGCGCGCCGCCCAGCCGATGTCGGGGCGGGTACGGGTGGTCGGTGACCTCACGGGCCCGGCGGGCCACGGCCGCGGGCCCGTGACGACGGCGTCCGGCACCGGCCGGAAGGCGACGCCCGACGAGTACGCGGAGGGGCTCGCGCCGGACGGG
This sequence comes from Streptomyces zhihengii, assembly GCF_016919245.1. Taxonomy (NCBI): domain Bacteria; kingdom Bacillati; phylum Actinomycetota; class Actinomycetes; order Kitasatosporales; family Streptomycetaceae; genus Streptomyces; species Streptomyces zhihengii. The sequence continues at coordinate 990,477 of NZ_JAFEJA010000001.1, forward strand.
CGGGTGATGGAGATCCGCCGGAGCACAACTGCCAGGGCCGGCTGCAGTGTTACCTCCAGACCGGGCTCCACGGGCTGTTCCCCGCCTACGAGGCGTTCGCCTCCGTCGTGGACGGCATGGTCGACCAGTACGCGAAGTGGCTGAAGATGTCCCGGGAGGTCTCCTGGCGCACTCCCGTCAGCAGGCGGACCTGCCTCCTCACCTGCGAGGGCCTGGCGCCAGGAACACAACAACTACAGCCATCAGGAACCGGGGTTCTTCAACAACCCCCTCACCAGGAAGCCGGCCGTGGCGGGTGTCCGTCTTCCGCCCGACGCCAACACCCTGCTGGTGAACGTGGAGCGGCCGTTCCGGGACACCGGGCGGATCAACCTGGTGATGGCGGGCATGCATTCCGCCGCGCAGTGGCTCGGCCTCGACGAGGCGCGCCGGCACTGCGCGGCCGGGACGCCGGTGTGGCCGTGGGCCTCGACCGGTGCGGGGAATGACGCACCCGAGGTGGTCCTGGCATGCGCCGGTGGCATTCCCACCGCGGAGACGCCGGCCGCCGAACAACTGCTGCGCCGGGACCTGCCGGACGCGCGCGTCCGGATCATGAACGTCGTGGACCTGTGTTCCCTCGCGCCACCGGACCGTCATCCCCACGGACTGGCGGACGCCGGCTTCGAGGCGGTGTTCGATACAGACCTGCCCGTCGTGCTGGACTTCCACGGCTACCCGTCCGCCGTGCACCAGTTGCTGCACGGCAGGCCGCGTCCGGAGCGGTTCCCTGTGCGCGGCTACGTCGAGGAGGGCACCACGACCACGCCCTACGACCTGCTGCTGAGCAACGGCGTCTCCGGTCACGACCTCGCGATCACCGCGCTGGAACACCTGCGGGGCGCCCGGCGGAGACCGGCGACCTGGCGCTGCGCTACGCCGCCGAACGGGCCCGGCCGCGGGCGGAGCTGCGCCGCACGAGCGTCGATCCGGCGGAGATCACGCGGTGGCGTTGGGAGCCATGAGGCCGTCTGCCGGGCGGCCGCGCGGCGAACCCAACGCCCCGCGGCACACCGGTCTTCCCGCACCCGCACCCCTCGACACCGAGTCCTCGGCGTACGCTGCCTCGTTACAGTCACAACAACCCTCGTCGACCTCACCTTTCGGGAGCAGACAGTGACCGGTAACGACAGCATCACCTCCACCACCGCCCAGCTCGAGGAGGAACTCCCCCGGCTCGAAGCCCTTCAGCACGCCCTGAGGGGGGAACTGGAGCAGGTCACCGTGCGGTTGGAATCCGTGCGCGGGGCCCTGACCGCACTCGGTGCCCTGGCGTCCGCGCCACTCCCCCGCCCCCGGGCCGAGCCCTCCGCACCCGCGGCGCCGGCCGAATCCGCTGACGCGGACGCCGTCACACCGACACCGGCGGCACCGGCTGCCCCTGCCCCCGAGGCCGCGGCAGCCGAGGCCGATGCCGAGGCCCCCGCGGAGGCTCCGGAGGCCGCTTCGGTGGAGTCCGGGACCAAGGCCGCCGAGGACGAGGCGGCCCCCGCAGCGTCCGTGCCCGCCCAGACGAAGCGGTCCGGCGCCGCCGGGTCCGCCCGGACGACGACCCGCGCCGCCACCGGTAAGGCGAAGGCCACCACCGGCCGGAAGACCACGGCCAAGCCCGCCAAGCCCGCGAAGGCCACCAAGTCCGCCGCCCCCGCCCGGAGCACGAAGACGGCCGGGGCGGCCGCCACGAAGAAGGCAGCCACGGCCGGGAAGACGGCCACGGACGCAAAGACGGCCGCCGAGCCGGCCAAGCCCGCGAAGGCCACCAAGTCCGCCGCCCCCGCCAAGGCAGCCAAGGCCGCCGAACCCACCAAGGCCGCCGAGTCCGCTGCTCCCGCCGCCGACCAGAAGGACGGCACGGGCCTCACCGAGCAGGTCGTCGCCGTGCTCGCCGCCCGGGCCGACACCGCGCTGCGGGCCCGCGACGTCACCGAGGCGCTCGGCCGGGAGACCACCCCGGGCGGCATCAACACCGTCCGCAGCACCCTCGACCGCCTCGTCGCGACCTCCCGCGCCGCGCGCGCCGGGCGCGGCCTCTACCAGGCGCCGGCGAACTGACACGGGCCTGCCGGTGCCGTCGGCGGCACCGGCAGGACGCCTCAGTGTCCCGCGGCCGTGCCGGACAGCTCGTTGGTGCTCTGCGGCAGTGTCACGCTCCGGACCTTCTTGCCCGACTCCAGGTCCACGGCGTGCAGGGCGCGCTTGCCCGGTTCGGAGACGTAGGCGGTGTGGTCGCGGACGAAGAGGGTGGGCCTCGGCTGCTGCCAGTCGAGCGGCTCCTGCCAGGCGCCGACCACGGGGATCTTCTTCTGCACGGTGCCCTTGGCGGGGTCGATGACGTGCAGGGCGCCGTCCGTGCCGAGGACGAGCGCCTCGCCGTGCGGTCCGCGGCCCAGGGAGCGGAAGGAGTAGCTCGTGCCGAGTTCGACCAGACGCAGGGTGCCGGTCCGGGTGTCGACGAGCGACACCCGGGTCGGGCGCTCCAGTTCGGCGTCGGGGTCGTTCTTGTAGTCGCCGAGGATGACCGGCGACGTCTCGCTGCCCGCCTGGTTGCCGATCCGCCCGTACGCGTCGGGGGACTTCACCTTGGTGAAGGCGCCGTCCTTGTAGACGAGGACGCCGTCCTCGCAGCCCACGGCGATCGCACCGTCGCGTGCCGCGGCCTCGCCGTGCACGCCGGGGCAGTTCTCGCTGCGGGCGATCTCCTTGCCCTGTGCGTCCAGGACGAGGGCGCCGGTCCGCTTCTCCTCGTCGCCGACGGTGCTGAGGAGTTCGCCGCCCGCGAGTTCGACGGCGACCCCGTGGTGCGGCTTCGGGGCGGTCCAGGTCCTCGCCGACGGCTTGGCCCCGTTCGCCAGGTCGTGGGGGTCGAAGACCTCCACGCGGCCGGTGCCGTCGGTGAAGAGCGCGGTCCGTCCGGCGTGGCGCACGACATGGCCGGGCTTGGCGCCGGGGAAGGCGATGTCGGTGAGCTTCCCGGCGGAGGCGTCCAGAACACGGAAGCCGGCGTCGGTGGAGACGATGACATGGTCCTCGTCGCCCGCCGGGTTGACCCGGTTGAAGCCGGGCAGTTCGATCGTGGCGGCGATGTCGAGGCTGCTCCCGTCCAGGATGTGAAGGCCGCCGTCGAAGGTCGCCACCAGGGGCTCCTTGACGTCGGCGGCGGCCCGGGTGCTCGGTGCGGCGTCCGTCTTCGCGCCGGAGGCGCCGGACGCGGAGCCGCCGTCCGTGCCGCAGGCGGTCAGGGCGGTGGAGACCGCCAGGGCGAGTGCCGTGCCCGTGAGGGCCTTGTTGCGTATCGCGTGGTTCACCGGTGTGTTCCTTTCTCGGCCGCGGAGGTCGCGGCATGGCATGAGTGGGGTGTGGCGCGAGCGGGGTGACGTGACGTGTGGAGGGATGCGCGGGAGATGCGCGCACCCGTGGTGCCCGGACGGCGTGCGCGGGCCGGGAGGTGCGTCAGGGGGCGGTGGCGGTCAGGCCGTCGGTCATGGCGGTGGTGTTGGTCCGCATCATGTGGAGGTAGGTCGCCGCGTCCCCGTCCTCGGCGGTGAGCGACTCCGAGTGGAGGGCGATGACCCGGACCCCGTCGCCGAGTTCGGTGCGCAGCACCTCGGCCAGCCGCGCGGGCCGCGACGAGTCGGCGAAGACGGTGCGCACACCGGCCTCCCGCATGGCCTCGGTGAGCGAACGCAGGTCGGACGAGCTCGGCGAGGCGAGGGTGGTGCCGCTGGGGACGACCGCGCCGATCACCCGGAAGCCGAAGCGGTCGGCGAGGTAGCCGAAGACATGGTGGTTGGTGACGAGCGCGCGCCGGTCCTCGGGGATCCGCGCGAACGAGGTCTCCATCCAGGTGGTGAGCTCGGCGAGTTCCCGGTCGTAGCGTGCCGCGTTGGCGCGTATCGCGGCCGCGTCCACTCCTCCGACGTTCTCGATCACCTGCCCGGCGATGAGGCCGGCGGCCTTGCGCACCCGGTCGGGGTCGGTCCAGAAGTGCGGGTCGGGCTGCCCGGCCTCGTCGCCGGGGCCGCCGTCGCCGGGTGCGCGGAAGGTCATCGGGTCGACCGCTTCGCCGACGCCGAAGGTCGTGACGCCCGACTCGCGCGCGGCGTCCACGTGGCGCAGGACGTTCTCCTCCAGGCCGAGCCCGTTGAAGACCACGAGGTCGGCGCGTTCGAGTTCGGCGGCCTGCACGGCCGACAGTCCGAAGGAGTGCGGGTCGGCCCCCGGCCGCATCAGCACGGTCACTTCGGCCTCCTCCCCGACGATCTCCCGGGTGACGTCCCCGAGGATGTTGGTGGTGACCACGACGCGCGGGTGGTCGCCGCCGCTCGTGCAGGCGGTGGCGAGGGCCGCGGTGAGCACGGTGAGCAGCAGCAGGATCAGGGGGCGCGGGCGGGCCGCGCGGGGCGTCGCGCTCATCGTCCCGTCTCCGCCATCAGTGCCGGGCGCATGTCGAGGGCGAAGGTGCGGGCGATGCGCAGACCGTCGTTGTAGTCGATCTCGAACACACGCTTGCCCGAGGGGTCGTTGACGTAGGCGCGGCTGCGGTCGACCTCGATGCGCGGTGTGGCGGCGGGGCCGGCGCCGGCGGCACTGTCGGTGTGGTCGGTGCCGTCCGTCCGGTCGGCGGGGTCGTTCCCGGGGCCGGTGAGCAGCGGGCGGGTGGTGGCGGTGCGCTCGCCGGTGGCGATGTCGTAGCCGTGCAGAGCGCCGTCGGCGGCCAGGACCAGCAGAGGGGAGCCCTCCCCCGCGGTGTTCGCCGCGACGGCGGGGCCGGTCGCCACCCTGGTCCAGGCCCGGTCCGTCACGTCGAGCACCCACACACCGCGCTCGCCGGCGCGGGCGGTGAGGGTGTCGCTGCCCGCCCGGTGGTGGAAGGCGGTGGCGCGTTCCGCCGCGGGCACGTCCTGGCCGTACGGGATCCGCTCGGCGGTGAAACGGCCGCCCGACTCGCGTACCAGCAGGGCTCCGTCGGCGCAGCCGATGACGACACCGCGGCGGGTGACGGCGTCGCCGCCCGGCGACTCGCACACGGTCCCGGGTGTGGCCACGCGCCGGCCCTCGCGGTCGAGGACGACGACACGGGGGCCGTCGGTGTCGCGGGTGAGGGCGACGAGGTGCTCCCCGTAGGGCACGACGGCGCCGCTGTAGGTGCCGGGCAGCGTACGGGGAGCGCCGGGCCCGCCCGTCTCCATCGCGGTGCGGTCGTACACGCCGGCGCGCCCCGCGGTGTCCGTCACGGCGGTCACGGCGGCGTCGCTGCGGATCTGGACACCCGGTCCCCCGGCTATCCGGCCCACGTCGCGTATCGCGGCGCGGTAGTAGTGCACATGGTCACCGTGGTCGACGGTCCAGGCACCGGTGTCGACGACCCGGGTCCCCTCGGCGGTGGGGAGGAAGCCGAAGCGGCCGTCGGCGGTGAGCGCGGTGGCGCCGGGCACCGGTGCCACGTCGTGTGTCTCGGCGGTGGTCAGGTCGAGGACCCGGGTGTCGCCGGTGGCGGGGTCGGACAGCAGCAGCCGGGACTGCTGCTCGGCCGCCTCCTGCGCGCCTTCGACGTATCCGTGGGGGGTGGCGGCGGAGGACTCCGTCCGCGGGGCGGCTGCGTCGTCGTCCCGGCCGGCGCAGCCGGTCGCGGCGAGCAGCGCGGCGAGCGCCAGCGCGGCGGGGGCCCGCGCGGGGACGTTCCTTCGGGCGAGCAAGAGGGTCTCCTCCGTGGTCGGCGAGCCGCGGGGCCTTCGGGCCGGCGGGCGGGCATGTCGGTGTGTTGACGTGTGGATGTGTCGGTGTGTCGACGTGGGCGTCCGGGGCGTCCGCGGGTGTGTCGGAGGTCCGTTGTGCGAGCAGGGCGGAGCCGACCGGCCGGCGGCGGGAACTCGGGTCCGGGGTCCGAGGGCTGCGGCGTACCGGTCAGTCGGTCGCCGGGGCGGGGGCCGGGGCTGGGGCTGGAGCTGGAGCGATGGTGGGTCGGGGGCGTCGGTGCCGGAGGCCGGAGGCCAGGTGGGAGAGGAAGAACAGGCTCACCGCGACGCCCGACACCGTCGCGCCGGCCGCGGTGCCGAAGTGCCAGGACAGCAGCAGGCCGAGGAACGTGGCCACCGAACCGAGCAGCGCGGCGAGTGCCATGACGCCGTGCACACTGCGCGCCCAGGGCAGGGCGGCGGCGGGCGGGGCGATCAGCAGACCGAGGACCAGCAGGGTGCCGACGATGTGGAACGAGGCGACGATGGCCAGCGCCAGCAGCCCGAGCAGCGCGGCGTGGGCGAGCCCCGGCCGCAGGCCGAGTGTCCGGGCCTTGCGCGGGTCGAACGCGAGGGCCAGGAAGGCCCGGTGGCCGAGTGCCGAGACGATCACCGCGAGCAGCAGTGCTCCCGCGAGCAGGAGGAGGTCGCTCTCGCGGACGGCCAGCACGTCGCCGAAGAGGAATCCGGTCAGATCGACGGCGAAGGACTGCGAACGGGACACGATGATCACGCCGAGCGACAGCATGCCGACGAACAGCAGGCCGATGCCGGTGTCCTGGGAGAGCTTCGGGGTGCGGTGCAGCGCGCTGACGCCGACGGTGATCACCGCGGCGCTCGCCGCCGCCCCCAGCAGGGGGTTGCCGCCGAGCAGCGCGGCCAGGGCAACACCGGGCAACAGCCCGTGGGACATGGCGTCCCCGAGGAAGGCCATTCCCCTCAGCACCACCCAGGTACCGGCCATCGCGCAGATCATCGACACAAGAATTCCGCCCCAGAGGGCCCTCTGCACGAAGGTCGCCTCGAAGGGGCCCGTCAGCCACTCCATGCCGACACACTACAATGACAATCATGTTCAATAAAGCCTCCCCCCTCCCCGTCCCCGCGGCGCCCGCTCCCCGGGTGCTGGTCTCGGGCCTCGACGCCGGGTATCCGGGGCGGCCCGTCCTGCGTCATGTCGACACGGAGATACGGCCGTTCACCATCACCGCGGTGGTCGGCCCCAACGGCAGCGGCAAGTCGACACTGCTCGGCGTCATGGCCGGGGTGATCCGTCCGAGCGCGGGCGAGATCACCTACGGCGGTTCCGCGGCGCCCGCCTTCGTGCCGCAGCGCGGCGCCGTCGGGGACACGCTGCCGCTGACGGTCCGGCAGACCGTGGAGATGGGTCGCTGGGCCGAGCGCGGCCCATGGCGCCGGCTGACCCGGCGGGACCACGCGGCCGTGGGCACCGCGATGGAACGCCTCGGCATCACCGCGCTCGCCGCTCGCCAGCTCGGCGAACTCTCCGGGGGGCAGCGCCAGCGCGCCCTGATCGCGCAGGGGCTCGCCCAGGGGTCGGACCTGCTCCTGCTGGACGAGCCGACGACGGGGCTCGACCCGGAGGCCGGGGAGCGCATCGCCGTCCTGCTGACCGCGCTGGCCGCCGACGGGGTCACCGTCGTCCAGGCCACCCACGACCTGGCGGCCGCGCGCGCGGCGGACGACTGCCTGCTCCTCCAGGACGGCCGTCTGGTGTCGCAGGGCCGCCCCGACGTGGTGCTGACGACCTCGGCCCTCACCGGCATCCGCTATCCGGCCTGAGAGCGCTGTCCCACGGCGGGACGGGTGCTCCCGACTGCGGCCGGCGCTCACCTCCGAGATCGGTGCTCCCGCGCGCGGCGGTCCGCCGGGAGGCCACCGCTCCGCACGGAGAGCGGTGCTCCCTTCGGAGAGCAACGCCCCACCAGAGAGCAGCGCTCACCTCCGAGACCGGTGCTCCCGCCCGCGGCCGGCGCTCACCTCCAAGATCGCCGCTCCCGACTGCGGCCGGCGCTCACCTCCAAGACCGGCGCTCCACCCAGAGAGCAGCGCTCCACCGCCGGCGCCCCCGTGGTGGGGGCCGGCCACCACCATTCGGGGTGGGGCCGGCGCCCCCGCGCCTGGGGGCGCGGCGCGGCGATGACGGGGGTCCGGCGCTCATGTGCGGGCCGCCCCCATGGCATTGACTCGGGCATGCCGACCGGCCCCCGAGGCCACGGCGCCCAGCGCGCGACCCGCGCAGTCGACCACCCAGGAGGTGTCCAGGATGAGCGTCCTCAAGCTCCAGAACCTGCAGCCGAGCGTCACTCCCAGCAGGGCCGCAGTGATCAGCGTGACCAGCAGCAGCAGCACCTGCTGCAGCACGAAGCCCAACTGATCCGGGGCCGTTCCGTCCGGAGCGGCCCGAGCGGTGAACGGTCCCGGGTGCGCCGGGGCGGTGCGCGCGGGCCGGCCGGGCGATCGGCCATGGGCGATCCGTGCGGGGGCGTATCCGGCCCCCGCACGGATCCCGCCGCTCACTGCCGCATTCGGCGGTCCTCCCACCGTTCCCGGCGGCCGCCGGGCTGCCCCCTCGGACGAACGCAGAGGCTGACATGCGCGACGAACGCTGGGTCAACCGTTTCCTCTTCGCCTGGAACGACTCGCTGTTCTTCGACCCGCTCGACGTCGACTACGTGCCGGCGGACGACCACTTCCTCGCCGGACTCGACGAGCGGACGCAGGCACGCTTCGTCCGCAGCGGGATCTGGTGGAGCCACCGGCACGACCCCGAACTGCCCGCGCAGGGCTGGAAGATCCATGTGTCGGCGGGCCTGGACTCCGTCCGCGAGGTCGCCACCACCGTGAGCCGTCACCTGACGGAGCGGGGCCTGGACTTCAAGATCGCCCTCGATCTCAACATCTTCGAGATGCTCAACTCCAAGGCGATGGCGCGGGGCAGCGGCGGCAAGCTCGCGACCGTCTACCCTCCCGACGAGGCCGCCTTCCGCTCGTGCCTGGCGGATCTGGCCCGGCTGCTGGAGGGCATGGAGGGCGCCTATGTGCTCTCGGACCTGCGCTACCGGGACAGCAAGGCGCTGTACTTCCGCTACGGGCAGTTCCTGGACACCCACACCATCGACGTCCTCGGCCGCCGCGTGGCGCACATCACCGGGCCCGACGGCCCCGTCCCGGACGACCGGCGCCCCGGATACGCGCAACCGTGGTGGGTGTCCTGGCCGTTCACCGACTGGAAGCCCGACGAGGAGACCGCCGCCGACACCGGCACCAACACCCGCACCGACACCGATTCCGGCGACACCGACACCGGCACCGGCACCGGCACCGAAGCCGATTCCGGCGACACCGGTGCCGGCACCGGTGGCGAGGAACTGCTCGGCGGCCGCTTCCGGGTGACCGGCGCGATCCAGTTCTCCAACAGCGGCGGGGTGTACACCGCGGAGGACACCGCGCGGGACGACCGCCGGGTGGTCCTCAAGGAGGCCCGCCCGCACACCAACCTCAATCCGCGTCAGGGCCATGACGCCGTCGACATCCTCGCCCGGGAGTGGATGTTCCTGAACCGGCTCGCCGGCACGGGCTTCTTCCCCGTCCCGGTCGCCCGGTTCAGCCACTGGGAACACCATTTCATCGCGGAGGAGTTCGTCGAGGGCTCCGACATCCGCTCGGTGCTCCTGGAGCGCAACCCGCTCGCCCGGCCGGGCTTCGACATCGAGCAGTCGCGGGAGTTCCTGCGGATCTTCGTCACCGTCTTCCGCGGGCTCGCGCGCGCCGTCCGGTCGGCCCACGAGCGCGAGGTGATCCTCGGCGACCTCACCGCCGCCAATCTGCTGATCGACCCCGACACCTGGGCGGTGACCGTCGTCGACCTGGAGGCCTGCCGCCTGGCCCGTCCCCCGGGACGCGAGGAGCAGGGCAGGAAAGACGGCGGGGAGCCCGGAAGGACAGGCCGCGGGACGGCCGTCCGCGAGCCCGGCGACGACCCAGGCGACAACCTCGGCGACGACATCGGCGACAGGGACGAACTTGCCCGGCCCGTCGAGCTGTTCACCCCCGGCTTCAGCCTCTCCCGCAGCCGCTACGAGGCGTTCGGCACCGAGGGCGACCTGTTCGCGCTGGCCACCACGATGGCGTATTTCATCTTCCCGGTCGCGGCCATGTCCTATCTGCGCGACGACGTCTTCGACACCTACCGCATCTTCGTCGAGGGTCTGGGCTGGCCCGAGCGGATCCACCGCCTGCTGACCGACCTGGCCGCCGCCCGCGTCACCCTGGACGAGGCGCTGGAGGAGCTGGAGGACGAGGAGGAGTTCCTCGCCGCCGTCCGGGTCCCGCTGCGGCCCTCCACGGCCGGTACGCCGGCCCTGCTGGCGCGGGCCGAGGCCGGGGTGGCCGCCTTCACCGCGGCGGCGGCGGACACCCGTCGGGCGACGCTGTTCCCGGTGGACCCGTTCGCGCACGTCACCAACCCGCTCAGTCTCGGCTTCGGCGCGAGCGGTGTGCTGTGGGCGCTGAACGCCTCCGGGGTGGCGCCGCGGCCCGAGTGGCGGCGCTGGCTGGAGGCCGAGATCGCCCGCATGGACACGGCGGAGTACGCGGACGGTCTGATGAACGGTCTCGCGGGCATCGCCTGGGCGGCCGACTCCCTCGGACTCTCCGACCAGGCCGGGGAGTTGCTCGCCGTGGCGAACCGGCGCGCGCCCGGACGCGGCGACCACACCTTCTACTACGGCCTCGCCGGACTCGGGACGACCAACCTCCGCTTCCATCTGCGCACCGGCGACCCCCGGCACCTCGCCGCGGCCCGGGTGTGCGCGGGAGTGCTGCGCGACAGCGCCCGGCGCGAGGACGGCCGGGCGCACTGGCTGAACGAGTTCTCCTCCGGCGGCCCGCTCACCGGGCTCGGCTTCGGACAGGCCGGGGTCGCGCTGTTCCTGCTGCGGATGCACCAGGTCACCGGGGAGGAAGGGTATCTGCGGCTCGGCCGGGAGGCCCTCGACTGGGAGATGGCGCACGCCAAGCCGCTGGACGACGACGGCCCGCTGATGTTCGAGCACGAGGGAGCGATGGAGCCCTACATCGAGGTGGGCTCGGCGGGGGTGGCACAGGTACTGCTGCGCTACGGGGACCTGGACGGCGCCCGCACGATCCTGCGCGGCCTGGACTTCACCCACTCGGTGCTGCCCGGGTACGCGTTCGGGATCAGCGGTGTCGCCGACGCCCTGCTGGACGCGGCCCGCTTCACCGGCGACCCGTCGTACCGCGACACGGCGCTGCGGCAGCTCGACTTCGTCCGCCGGGCGTTCCTCTTCGAGCCGGACGAGCGGTTCCGGGTACCCCGCGGCGACGGGCCGCCCCCGCTGGGCGTGCCCGGCGAGGGGCTGCTGCGCTGCTCCTGCGACTACCTGACCGGATCCGCCGGTGTGCTGCGGGTGCTGCACCGGGTGCACCACGGCGGGGCGCCCGACTTCCTCCTCGACGAACTCGACGACCTCGACGACCTCACCGACCTCACCGACCTCGACGAACTCGACACGCGCGCCAAGCTCGCCAAGCTCGCCAAGCGGTCCGGCCCGACCGGGATCACCGGGGCGGCCGAGGTGACGCGGTGAAGCAGCTCTGGAACACCCTGCGCGGGCACCGTCTGCCGTTCGTCCTGATCACCGTCGCGGAGGCGGGCACGGCGGGCATCGAGGCCCTGGTGCATCCGCTGCTGCTGAAGGCGCTGTTCGACCAGGCGATCGTGACCGCGGACTTCGGGAGGTTCCTGTGGCTCGGGGCCGGCTACCTGGTGCTCGGGCTGTCGCTGAACCTCGCGGGATACGGGATCTCCTGGTGGCGCAAGCGGTTCGAGAACGGCTTCGTGCTGGTGCTGGAGTCGGAGCTGCTGGAACGGTCGCTGGGGCAGGACGGGCGGAGGATGTCGCAGGCGGGCAGCGCCTCGTACGTCAGCCGCATCCACAACGACGTCCACGAGGGCGTGCTGCCCGCCGTCGACCTGTGCGTCCGGATCGCGCGCGGGGCCGTGGCGTCGGTCGTGTTCCTCTGTGTGCTGCTCTACCTGTCGTGGCAGGCGAGCCTGGTCCTGCTGGTGATCGTGCCGCCGCTGGTGCTGGTGAGCAACCGGCTGGCCAAGCGGATCGAGGACAACACGGGGCCCGAGCGCGAGGCGGAGGCCCGGTACATCAACCGGCTCACCGGCACGCTGGCCGCGTTCCACGCGCTGCGCGGCCTGCCGCGGCTGCTCCCCGGCGCCCGTGCGGCCAACCGGGACGCGCTAGGCGGCTTCCTCGGGCTGACCTTCGTCAACTACCGCCTGGCGCTGCGGCAGCGGACCCTCAGCGACCTGATCATGAATCTGTCGGACACCGCGTCCATGGTCATCGGAGCGTTCTTCGTCTTCTCCGGCCGGATGTCGTTCGGCAGCTTCCTCGCCTTCGTGAACTCGCTGTGGCGGGCGGTCACCGGCATCTTCGACCTGGTCAACATGATCCCGCAGGTGCGCCGCAGCTCCGCCGTGCTCACCCGGATCGAGGCCCTGCGGGACGCCCGGACGCCGTCGTACCACGAGCAGGGCGACCTGGTCTCGGTGACGGGGGCCCGGGTCGTGTACGGGAAGGGCGACGGCGAGGACGCCGGCGACGCCGCCGAGGTGGCCGTCGAGGACTTCGCGCTGCGGCCGGGCGAACACGTGCTGCTGCGCGGCCCCAACGGCTGCGGGAAGACGACGCTCCTGCACATCGTCGCCGGGACGCTCGCGCCGGACAGCGGCCGCGTCGTCCTGCCGCCCACCGTGGCGAGCCTGACCGCCCCGGTGAACCTGCCGCCGCTGCCGGTGCGTGAACTGGTCGGCGACGAGCGGCTGCGCACGGCACTCGGACTGGACGGCCTGGCGGGGCAGTTGCCGGCGGAGCTGTCGTCCGGGCAGCGGCAGCGCCTCGGCGTCGCGGCCCTGCTGAGCGAGGACGCCGACGTGTACCTCGCGGACGAGCCGTTCGCCAATCTCGACGAGCAGGGCAGGGAACTGGTGCTGCGGGCGATGGAGGAGCGGACGGCGGGCCGGGCGCTGCTCGTCGTGCACCACGGGGACGACGGTCTCGACGCGGGCTTCGACCGCGTGGTGACGCTGGCGGCGGCCGGGGCGGTCACCTGACGGGTGGCGGGACCGGGGTGCGCGGGGCCGGCCTTGCAGGGGAGGGCCTGCCCGCGGGCCGCGGTCGCGACAAGGAGGCGGGAGGCGGGGAGCGGGGCCCGCGTCCCGCTCCCGTGGGCCGGGTCAGGTCACCAGGTCGGCGCGGGCGGCGGAGGCGAAGGCCGCGCGGTTCGGGTGTCCGGTCTTCTGGAGCAGGCTGGCCACGTGCTTCTCGACCGTGCGGTGCGATATGTGCAGCCGGCCCGCGATGTCCTTGTTGCCGATCCGCTCGGCCACCAGCCGGGCGACCTCGAACTCCCGGACGGTGATGCCGCACCGCCGCAGGTCGAGGGGCACCTCCGCGTCGCCGGAGCGCCGCTGCCGCACCGGGGCGCCCATCCGGCGCAGCAGCGCCCGGCAGGCCCCGGAGACGTTGCGCAGGCCCGCCGTGTGGAAGTACTCCTCGGCCTCGCGCAGCCAGTCGACCGGCGCGCCCCAGCCGTCGCGGTGGGCCGCCGCCGCGACCAGCCGCACACACAGGTTGCGCGCCATCGGGTACGGCTCGGCCGCCGCGAGTGCCGCGCCGGCCGCCGCGGACGCCTCGACGGGACGGCCCTCCCGGCCGAGCAGCACGGCGTCGGCGAGGGCGACGAACTGCCGGTTCCAGCGGGTGCCGCCGGCCCCGGCCCGGGCCACTTCCGCGTGATGGCGTCTGCCCATGCGGCCGGCCACCACGCCGAGGAGCAGCACGATGCCGTGCCGGCCGATGTCGCAGGTCGCCGGATTCTCGGTGTCGTACGCGAGCGCCAGGGCGAACTCCCGTTCGGCGGCGTCGTGCGCGTCCTCGAGGAGCGAGCAGAACGCCCGGGCCAGCCCGTACGACATCGCCCGGACGCCCGGCGCCGCGTCGACGAGCGGGCCGAGCCCCTCCAGCGCCGCCTCCATCTCGGCGCGCCGTCCCTGGTGCGCGTACCGCACGGCGTCGGCGAGCCGCAGCCGCGCCAGACAGGCACCGAGGCCGAGGCGTTCGGCGTCTGCGGCCGCCTCCCGGAGGCGTTCCGCGGCGGCGGTGAACTCGCCGCGCCGGAGCTGCTCCAGGGCGAGGAAGAAGGAGGCGTCCAGGGCGGGCGGCAGCACACCGGTGCGCCGGGCCTCCTCGCGGGCCTCGTCCACCGGCCCGGGGCGGCCGTCGCGTGCGGCCGCGAGCCCGGCCAGCCGGAGATCGGCGGCGGCCCGGAGCGCGGGGAGTCCGTTGGCATGGGCGAGCGCGCAGGCCCGCAGGACGTGCGCGGTCGCCGCCGCCTCGTCCTGTTCCGCCGCCAACCGCCCGAGCAGGAGCAGCGCGCGGCCGGCCCGTTCCGGCAGGCCGGCCCGCTCGGCGGCGTCCGCGCCCCGGCGGGCGAGGGCGGCGGCGGTGGTGAGCCGGTCGGGCGTCAGGCGGTGGAGTTCGACGTGCGCGGCGGCGACGTCGACGACGGCGCGGTGGGCGTCGTCCGGCCGGTCGCCGAGCAGCAGCCGGGCGACGTCGATGTGGCGGACGGCCTCCGCGGGGCGGCCGGCGAGCGCCGCGGTCTCGGCGAGGCGGGCGTGCAGACCGGCCCGGCGGGCGGGCGGCAGGCCGGGGTCGCCGGTGAGGCCGTCGGCCCCGGTCGGCACCGCGTCCGGGCGGCCCCCGGACACGGCCGTGTCCAGCAGCCGCTCCAGCACGGTGGCCCGCGTCCCGGGCGCGGTGGCGGGGCCGGTCAGCCGGTGTGCGCGGGCGAGCAGTTCCAGGGCGCGGTCCACCGCGCCGTCGGCGGCCGCCCGGCCGGCCGCCTCGCAGTACAGCCGGACGGCCTCCCCGGTCTCCCCCGCCTGCCCGTGCAGTGCGGCGGCGCGGGCGCACCACGGGCCGGGCAGCCCCGGGTGGAGCGCGGCCAGCGCGCCGGCGGCCCGCCGCGCGGCGCCCGCGCGTTCGCCGGGGCCGAGGCCCGCGAGCACCGCCGGGCCGACCAAGGGGTGACGGAAGGCCCACCAGCCCGCGCTCGTGGTGTCGGGAACGACCAGCCCGGCGGCGGTCGCCGTGCGCAGTGCCATGGCCAAGGCGTCGTCGCCGCAGCCCGACGCGCGCTGCACCACCGCCAGGGGGAAGCGCGGCCCGAACACGGCGGCGGTCCCGAGCAGCCGGGCGCCGCCCGGGCCGAGGCGGGCCGTGCGGCGGGCGACGCTGTCCGCGAGCGCGGCGGGCAGGACGGGCGGCATGCCGTCGCCGGCGCCTGCCAGACCGTGCGCGATCTCCCTCAGCACGAACGGGATCCCGGCACTGCCGGTCATCGCCCGGTCGAGCAAGCCGGGGCCGATCTCCTCGGGGGCGAGGGCCAGTTCGGCGGCGAGCAGGCGGCGGACGGCGTCGGGGCCGAGCGGCGGCACTTCGACGACGGCGGCCGCGCCGCGCTGGCGGGCCCGGGCGACCAGGTCGGCGGCGGCGCCCGGTTCACGGCCGGTCACGAGCAGCAGCACCGCGGGCTGCCGGCCGAGGTTGTCGAGCAGGTACTCGACGGCGGCGAGCGTCGCCGCGTCGGCGTCCTGGAGGTCGTCGACGACGAGCAGGCAGCCGCGCCGCCGCCCGGCGACGGCGAGCGCGCGCAGCACCGACTCGGCGACCAGCAGCGGGGACAGCGGCCCGGACGCGGGGTGGGGGGTGCCCTCCAGCAGCGCGGCGAGGTGGGGTCCGTAGGCGTTCGTGGCGCCGGGGGCGGGGAGGGCGCCGGCACGGGTCAGGCAGAGCAGCCCCTCGACGAGCGGCCGGTACGGGACCGCCGGGCCGACCGTGCCGGCCCGGCCGCCGGCGGTGGCCATGCCCGCCCGCTCGGCCACCGCGAGGACCTCGGCGGCGAGCCGGGACTTGCCCACTCCGGGCTCCCCCGTGATCACGACCGCCGCGCCCCGCTGGGCCCGCGCCGCCGCCAGTGCGGCCCCGATCCGTGCCGTCTCGGCGGCGCGGCCCACGAGTTGCCCTCGTAACGGGGGGCCACCGTCGAGGGGCTGCGTCGCGGTGGGGGCCTTGGTCGTCGTCTTCATCTGCCTCTCCTGGTGCGTGGGGAACCGAAGGTGCGGCGAGGAACGAGCGGGGGGCGCCGGGGGCGGGTGCGGGGGGCCGGGTGCCGTCGTCCGGCGGCCGGGCGTGTGCCGGGGCGGGAAGGCGCGGCACGCCGGGGCCGGGGGCCTGCCGGCCGGGCAGCGGCCCGGAGCTGCGGGGCGGGGCAGCAGCCCGGGGCGGGGCAACGGACCGGAGCGGGGCAGCGGCCCGGTGCGGCGGGGCCGGACGCGTGGGAGCCCCGCTCACCGTGCCGGGGACGCGGTCCGTGCTTGGGGGCCGGAGTGCTGCGTCGCCGGCGGGCGGCGGGGCCAAGGGGAGGAGCGGGCGGGCACGGCGCCTTCGGGACGCGTGGTCCACCGGCGCCGGACAACAACCGTCCACCGCTGCCCGTCCTCCCCGGCGGGTCCGCCACGGCACCGCCGGGGACGACGATAGGCAGCCGCCGACCGCCTTTTGCAGCCGTCCGTTTGGGGGGCTTGCGCGGGGTGGCCGGCCGCTCCGGGGCCGGGGCGGCACCGGGTCGCCGGCCGCCCACGGCCTGTGCGGCACTTGCTCATCAGCCGCCCGGGACCGGCGCCCGGCGAGCAGCCGACCGGGGCCGGCGCACCCCGGGCCCGGCGCGACCACGCCGGGAACCAGCGCACCCCGCAGGGACCGGCCACCGGGAACGGACGCCCCCGGGGCCGGTGCACCGCCCGGGGAACAGCCGCCCCGGCAGCCCGCGCCGCGCCGGGTCATCAGCCGCGCCAAGACCGGCGCACCCGGCGGACCGGCCTCGCCGGGAACAAGCCCACCCCGGCGGACCAGCCCACCGGGAACAGGCGCCCCCGGAACCGGCGGCCCGCCCGGCGCCGGGCCGCCCGGCGCCGGACCGGGTGACGGGCTCGCGCCGGGCGGGTGGCGCGACGCCGGGCGGTCAGGGGCCGTCGAGGCTGTCCTCGCTGACCCGGCGGGCCAGATCGATCTTGGTGTAGGCGGGGCGGCCCGCCTCGCGGTACTTCGCCTTGACGCGGTCCAGGTAGTCCTTCGCGGTGTGGACGGTGATCCCGGCCCGCCGCGCCGCGGACTTGAGCGTCATCCCGGACGCGTAGTCGAGCAGGATCTGCCGCTCCCGCGGCGAGAGCCGGGGGCGTGCCGGGCCGGTGTCGTGGGCGCAGGCGAAGGCGAGTTCGGGCGAGTGGGCGCCGCGTCCCGCCGCGACGTCCCCGATGGCGGCGACCAGCGTCGGCAGGTCGTTGTCCTTGGTCAGATAGCCGTCGGCCCCGGCCCGCACCGCGTCGATGATCCGGGCGCGGTCGGGGACGGTGCTGATGACCAGCACCCGGCTGCCGGTGGCAAGCAGCCGCCGGATGTTCTCGGCCGGGGCGGATCCGTCGCGCAGCAGCAGGTCGAGCAGCACGACGTCGGCGGGGGCGGGCACCGGCCCGTCCGGCGACTCCTCGCCGCCGTGGAGCAGGTCGCCGACGGTCGCCGCGGTGGCCACCAGCGCGAGTCCGGGCACGGGGGCGAGCCATGCGCGCATCCCGTCGAGGAGCATCCGGTCGTCGTCGACGACCGCCACGGTGGTCACGCCGGCCATCTCAGCTCCACCCGGACGCCCTCGCCGGGGGCGGTGTCCACGCTCGCCCGCCCGCCGACCTCCGCCATCCGCCCCCGGACCGAGCCGCTCAGCCCGAGTCCGGGGAGCTGCTCCCGGGGGTCGAAGCCCGGCCCCCGGTCGACCACGGTGACGACCACTCCCCCGCCGCCGGTCTCCCCGGTGGCGGTGAGGTAGGCGTGTCCCGTCCGGGCGTGCCGCCGTACGTTGTTGAGCGCCTCGCCCGCCGCGTCGGCGAGGGCGGCGGCGACCTGCGGCGGCACTTCGGGCAGGCCGTGGTACTGCGCGGTGACGCGCAGTTGCAGGCCCTCGGCCGCGGTGACCGCGGCCTCCAGCGCCTCGCCTATCGCGTGCCGGGGATGCTCGTCGGCGTACCGCTGCACGAGCCGCCGCAGATACGCCGCCTCGCGTGCGCAGCGCTCCCGCACCCGGGGCGCGTTGGCGTCGACGCCGCCGCCCGCGATCGTGGTCAGGGTGGCGAGGACGGTGTCGTGCAGCGCCCGGTGGTGCTCCAGGCGTTCGGCGTACCGCGCCCGGTGCGCCTCGGCCTCCAGCGCGCGGGCGTTGGCCTCGTCGAGCAGCCGTCCCTGACGGCGCAGGTACCACCAGAAGACCCAGGCCATCGCCGCCGACGACAGCAGTGAGTTGACGTGCCCGCCGAGCACGGCGGGGCTCGCGCCCACGAGCCGGTAGCCGGCGAGGTGGGTGAGCACCAGGAGGACGACGGCGGCCAGGGCGTGCAGGCGGTCCAGGGCGATGGCGGCGACGGAGCTGGCGGAGCCGCCGAGCAGCATCGACCAGCCCAGCACGGCGGGTTCGTCCACCCCGGCCCACAGGTACAGGGCGAAGGGGAGCAGGCAGCCGGTGACGAGGACGTCGGCCCAGACGTGCCGGCCGCGGAACCAGCCCTGCCGCAGGGCCGTCCCGTGGCACAGCACGCTCAGCGCCAGGGCGGCCGCGAGGGCCGCGTACATCACGGGCTCGCCGCGGTGGCGCTGGGCGACCGCGAGGACTCCGACGGCCAGATGGCTGGCGCGGTAGAGCAGGGTGGCGAGGATCATGAAGGACTGCGCGCGTTGCAGTCCCGACCCGGCTCCGGTCGCCCCCTGCAGTGCGCGTATCGCGCGTAACGGTAAGGAACTCACCCTCGGTCACGCCTCCCCGTACCGGTGGCACCGCGGTGTCCCGGGGTGGTCGACCCGCGGGACGGGTTGGTGCACGGTGCCCAGAGTGTCGCTGGCGTCACGTATTGTGCCTCAGCGAGCGCCCGGCGCACGTGTCCCGGCACCCCTGACGGCCCCCAGCCCCCGGCGGCGGTCCCCCCGGCACGCCCCGTGGGAGCGACCTGGCCCGGATCTCCGGGCGTCGTGGCCGGGGCGCTGTGATTGAGTGGGGCGGCACGACGGAACGGGGCGGGTACACATGACGGTTCGCGGGGACGACGATTCGCTGCTCGGCGACGCGCGGCTCGACGGCTCACCACTCGGCGCCGCCTCACCGCTCGGCGGGGCGCTCGGCGGCTCGCTGCTCGGTGGCGCGCCCGAGCCGGCCGACGCGCTGACGGCGCAGATCCTCGACGCGGCGCGGGAGCAGTTCACCACCTTCGGTCTGCGCCGCTCGACCGTCGACGACGTGGCGCGCCGGGCCGGGGTGTCGCGGGTGACGGTGTACCGCCGCATCGGCAGCAAGGACAGCCTGGTCTCCGCCTGTCTGCTGCGCGAGTACCGGCGGTTCGTCACGGACGTGGACGAGGCCGTGGCCTCGCTGCCGACGGTGGAGGACCGGCTGGTGGAGGGCTTCACCGTGGTGCTCCGGCACATCCGCCACCACCCGCTGGTCGGGGGCCTGCTGCGGCTGGAGCCGGAGACGATGCTGCCCTATCTCACCGTGGAGAGCGGTCCCGCGTTCCTCGCGATGCGCGGGTATCTCGTGGACCGGCTCGATCAGGCGCGGCAGGCCGAGGGACAGCCGGAGAGCGATCCGACGCCGGTGGCCGAGCTGATGGTGCGCATCACGGTCTCCTTCCTGCTCAATCCGGTGAGTACCTTCGAGCTGGACGACGACGACCGGGTTCGTGACTTCGCCCGGCGCTATCTGGTTCCGCTGCTCGGGCGCTGAAGCCGCACTCACCGGGCAGCGGCTCCAGCGGACGGCCGGCGGCCCAGTGCGGCCCGAGGTCGTCGAGGGACCAGCCGAGCGGGTAGGAGCGCGCCCGGGGGCGGACGGGCATCCGGTCGGGGCGCGCGGGCATCAGCGCGACGGCGCGGGACCTGGCCCGTACGGCGCGCTCGGCGGCGGTGCGGGCCCAGGCGGGCTGCTCGGGGAAGCCGAGGGCGCGCAGCAGCGGCTCGTCGAGCAGGGCGAGGGTCATCCGGACGGCCATCGGGCGCAGCGGGCGCGGGTACCAGTCGGCCATGACCCGCAGGGTGGCGTGCGCGACCCGGCGGTTCGCCGGCGCGTAGGCGAACATGGTGCGCTCGTAGGCGGTCAGCAGCTCCTCGAAGCCGGCGTAGGTGTCGGGTGATCCCTCGATGCCCATCATCTCGCCCGTCCGGCGGCCGACCAGGGCGATGGCCTGCACCTCCTCGGGGCAGAGCCGCCGCCAGCCGAACCGGTTGATCCAGCGGACGGGTCCCACCACGGTGGTGGCGAGGACGTAGAGGAAGTCCTCGTTGGGGATGCGGTACCTGCCGTGGATGCGGTTGAGGTGCCGGGCGGTGGCGCGGCCGCGTTCGGAGTCGAACCCGTCGCGGACGAGTTCGTAGCCGAACAGCAGGGTGTCGTCGTACCGCTTCTGCCCGGCCCGCTCGAACTCCTGTGTGCGGTCGAGGAGTTCGGAGATCCGGGGGACGCCGTAGTCGCGCAGGAAGGCGACCCCGAGTCCCTGCCGGTAGTCCCAGGGGAACTCGTACTGGGTGATGAGCCGGTGGATCCGCTCGTAGTCCTGGGCGGGGTCCATCCGGCGGATCTCCCGCAGGCGGCTGTAACGGGCCATGCGGCGGGCCTCCCGTTCCGGGGCCGGGCGTCCGCCCGGCGCCGCTGAGTCAGAGATACAAGCACTATGTACTTGTTTCACTGGATGGTCAACGCCGATCACAGGAACGGGAGTTGACGAGGGGGACGCGATGCCGGACCGCCCGCCGGGCGGGTCGGCGCGCAGCGCGCTTCACCCGTTCGGACGCATCCACATGGCCCCGGGTCCGCGGCGGGCCGATGCTCGGAACCGTCCCGGAGGGACACGCCCGCACCAGCACACGGCACGCTCGCGCGGGTGCACGGAGCCGAAGGAGCACTGCCATGGCTCAGTCAACCGCGCGGCACGACGGCGCACGGCGCAACCCCTGGGCGGCCGGAGGAACGGTCTTCGCCGGGGTGCTGCTGCTCGTCGACGGCGTGCTCAGCGTCTTCAAGGGCATCGCGGGGATCGCCGAGGACGAGGTGTACGCCCGCGTCGGCGACTACATCTTCAAGTTCGACGTCACCGCGTGGGGATGGATCCTGCTGATCCTCGGCGTCGTCCTGCTGATCACCGGGTGGGGCGTCCTCACCGCGGCGGGCTGGGCGCGGGCGGTCGGCGTCGCGTTCGCCTCGCTGAGCATCCTGCTCAACTTCCTCTGGCTGCCCTATCAGCCGCTGTGGGCGGTGATCTCCATCGCGATCGGGGTGTTCGTCATCTGGTCGCTGTGCACGGACCGGCCGTCCCGGGCGGCCTGACGGCACGACGGCGGCGGGGAGCCGCGGCGGAGTCCGGACGGACCCTCCGCCGCGGCTCCCCGCCGTCGCGGCACGCTCAGCGCCAGCGGTCCCGCTCGCGGTCACCGGTGTCGCACACCTCGAAGACGACCTCGCCCGTGTCGAAGTCGGCGCCGGCGGCCGGGCGGACCCGCTCCCCCGCCCAGACGAGGTGCGGCGGCGCCCCGATCACCCGGCAGCGGAGCATGAAGCCCTCGGGGAAGCGGACCAGCGACTCGTTGCGGGCGAGCTTGGTGTAGCGGTGGACGACCGTGGTCCGCACCACGATGCCGTCCCCGTCGCTCCGGGCGGATTCCAGGTCGCTCGACGCGCACACCGGACACAGGAGCCGCCGGAAGGAGGCGGTTCCGCACCAACGGCAGCGCTGATAGATGAGACCGGCCTCCGCGCGCACCGGCGCTGCGGTGGCACTTGCTGGCTGGGACACGTCGCGACCCCCTGCACTCGGCTCCGAGCGACGCGTCCTCGCTGCCGCTGCCCGCACGATATGGCACTGAGTGCCGTCACGTAAAGACACTCAGTGTCAGTAATTTCGGAGCCGGCGGATGCCGGGGTCAGCGGTGCCGGGCCGGGGTGCCGAGCACCGCCTCGACCTGCTGCACCACTCGCCACAGCGGGGCGTCCCGGCGGGCCACCATGACGACCACGTCCCCGTCGGCCGACACCTCGGCGGGCCCTCCGCCCGGACCGCCGCCGGACACGGCGGCGTTCGCACCCGGGGAGCCACCGGATCCGGCGGACCCGGCGAAGGCCTCGGCCCCGGGGGCGGCGGCCGGCGCCGCGGGCCGCGCCCACACGTCGAGGACCGTGCCGAGCGCGTGCTCGACCGCGGCCTCCGCGTCACCGCTGCCGCCCGAACGCAGCCACGCCCGCAGGGCGTTGTTGTGCGCGGCCACCACGGCGGCCGCCACCACCTCGGCACGCAGCGCCCCGTCCGGCCCGCCGCTCCAGCACTCACGGAGAAATCCGGCCATGGTGCGCTCGTACCGCCGCACGACGGACAGCTCGTAGGTGCGCAGACCCGGCACCTCCTGGGTCAGCCGGTAGCGCTGGACCGAGAACTCCGGCTTCGCCGCGTACATCCGGGTCACCAGACGGGCGGCGTCGCACACCGCGCGCACCGGGTCGGGCTCCGTCCCGCGGGCGAGGAGCGCGGTCATGTCCGCAAGGCAGCGCTCGTGGTCGGGGAAGACCGCATCCTCCTTGGAGGGGAAGTAGCGGAAGAACGAACGCCGCCCGACACCGGCTCTGGCCACGATCTCGTCCACGGTGGTCCGCTCGAAACCGCGCTCCAGGAACAGCTGGAACGCCGCCTCGGCGAGGGTCTCCCGCATGGGCGTCCTGGGAGGGTCGTCGGCCCCTTGAGCAGCCGCCGGCCCGCGCCGTTTGCGCACCTCAGTCATGCGGGGAACGTAGCATCGGAGACCGGATTTGGCACTTGGTTCCTTTACATGGGGTACTGAGTGCCATAGGTTCGGAACATCAACCACGCGCGTCATGCGACCGCCCGTCAGGAGGAGAGCCGGCGTGAGCCTGAGGATCGTTGTCTGTGTGAAGTACGTGCCCGACGCCACCGGCGACCGGCACTTCGCCGATGACCTGACCGTCGACCGGGACGACGTCGACGGCCTGCTGTCGGAGCTGGACGAGTACGCGGTGGAGCAGGCGCTGCAGATCGCGGAGAGTGCGGACGACGCCGAGGTGACGGTGTTGACGGTGGGTCCGGAGGACGCGAAGGACGCGCTGCGCAAGGCTCTGTCGATGGGTGCGGACAAGGCGGTGCACGTCGAGGACGACGATCTGCACGGTACGGATGTGATCGGTACGTCGCTGGTGCTGGCGAAGGCGGTCGAGAAGGCCGGTTTCGATCTGGTGATCTCGGGGATGGCGTCGACGGACGGCACGATGGGTGTGGTGCCGGCGCTGCTGGCGGAGCGTCTGGGTGTGCCGCAGGTGACGCTGCTGTCGGAGGTGTCGGTCGAGGGCGGCACGGTCCGGGGCCGTCGTGACGGTGACACGGCGTCGGAGCAGCTGGAGGCGTCGCTGCCGGCGGTGGTGTCGGTGACCGACCAGTCGGGCGAGGCGCGCTACCCGTCGTTCAAGGGCATCATGGCGGCGAAGAAGAAGCCGGTGGAGTCCTGGGACCTGGAGGACCTGGAGATCGAGGCGGACGAGGTCGGTCTCGCGGGTGCGTGGAGCGCGGTCGACTCGGCGACCGAGCGCCCGGCGCGCACGGCGGGCACGGTCGTCAAGGACGAGGGCGAGGGCGGCAAGCAGCTCGCGGAGTTCCTGGCGGGTCAGAAGTTCGTCTGACGCGGCCTGGCGGGTCAGAAGTTCGTCTGACGCGGCCCGGCGGGCCGAGGTTCGTCCTAGGCCCCCCGTCTCTCTCGTCCCCCCTTCTTTTCTTCGTTCACAGCAGGAGTGTTGTCCCATGGCTGAAGTTCTCGTCTTTGTCGATCACGTGGACGGTGCGGTCCGCAAGCCCACGCTGGAGTTGCTGACGCTGGCGCGTCGGATCGGTGAGCCGGTGGCGCTCGCGGTGGGTGCGGGTGCCGAGCAGACGGCGTCGGTGCTGGCCGGTCACGGTGCGGTGCGGGTGCTGACGGTGGACGCGCCGGAGTTCGCCGAGTATCTGGTGGTGCCGAAGGTGGAGGCGCTGCAGGCGGCGGTCGAGGCGGTGTCCCCGGTGGCGGTGCTGGTGCCGTCGTCGGCGGAGGGCAAGGAGATCGCGGCGCGTGTGGCGGTGCGGATCGGTTCCGGTCTGATCACCGACGCGGTGGACCTGGAGGCCGGTGAGCAGGGTCCGGTCGCCACGCAGTCGGCGTTCGCCGCCTCGTTCACGACGAAGTCGCGCGTCTCGAAGGGTGTGCCGGTCATCACGGTGAAGCCGAACTCGGCCGCCGTGGAGCCGGCGCAGGCCGCGGGTGCGGTCGAGGCGCTGTCGGTGTCGTTCTCGGAGCGGGCGACGGGGACGAAGGTCGTGGCGCGTACGCCGCGGGAGTCGACCGGGCGTCCGGAGCTGACCGAGGCCGCGATCGTGGTCTCCGGCGGCCGGGGTGTCAACGGCGCGGAGAACTTCGCGGTCATCGAGGCGCTCGCGGACTCCCTCGGTGCGGCGGTCGGCGCCTCGCGTGCCGCGGTCGACGCGGGCTGGTACCCGCACACCAACCAGGTCGGCCAGACCGGCAAGTCGGTCTCCCCGCAGCTGTACATCGCCTCCGGCATCTCCGGCGCGATCCAGCACCGGGCCGGCATGCAGACCTCCAAGACCATCGTCGCGATCAACAAGGACGCCGAGGCCCCGATCTTCGACCTCGTCGACTACGGCGTCGTCGGCGACCTCTTCGACGTCGTCCCCCAGCTCACCGAGGAGATCAACACCCGCAAGGGCTGATCCCCCGGCACGCACACACCCGACAGGGGCCGCACGGTGACACCACCGCGCGGCCCCTGCCGCGTGCCCGGGGCCGTCGCAAGGCGTTCACGAAGCCCTCGCAGATCCTGCTGACAAAGTTTCTACCGAGGGGTAGGCCAGCCGGGCGCTCTTACTATACGGTCCGTCTAACAAGGGGGTGGAGCCACCTCCCGGGGCGCCCGAAGCGATCACGACGCCTCCCCGGCGCCCCGGAATCCCCAGGGATGGAAGGAGCCGCACATGGCAAGCAGCACGGTCCGGCCGCACGCCCAGGAGGACCCGGCCCCCGACGACGGTGTCGCCCGGCGACTGCTGGAGTCGTCCGCAATGCTGGCCTACGACCCCGCCGTCGAGGTGGACTGGGACACCCCCCTCGACAAGGACTTCCACGGCGCCAGCCCCGAGTGGAGCACCCTCTACGGGACCGCCTACTGGAGCGAGTTGACCGACGCGCAGCGCAAGGAGCTGACGCGCCAGGAGGCCGCGTCGGTGGCGAGCACCGGCATCTGGTTCGAGATGATCCTCCAGCAGATGGTGCTGCGCGACATCTACGCGAAGGACCCGACCGGCGCCGAGTTCCAGTGGGCGCTGACGGAGATCGCCGAGGAGTGCCGGCACTCCATCATGTTCGCGCGCGGCGCGCAGAAGCTCGGCGCCCCGCCGTACCGGCCCTCCCGCCCGGTGCTCGAACTGGGCCGCGTCTTCAAGACGCTGGCGTTCGGCGAGGCGGCCTACGCGGCGATCCTGGTCGCCGAGGAGGTCCTGGACGTCATGCAGCGCGACTGGATGCGGGACGAGCGGGTCGTGCCCTTCGTCCGCACCATCAACAACATCCATGTCGTGGAGGAGTCCCGGCACATGAAGTTCGCCCGGGACGAGACGCGCAAGCGGCTGGCCCGGGCCGGCTGGGTGCGCCGCCAGATCAACGCGTTCGTCGTCGCGGTCGCCTCGTACTTCATCGTCACCAGCATGGTGAACCGGAAGGTGTACGCGAACGCCGGGCTGGACGAGACGCGCGCGCTCGCCGAGGCGGCGGCCAACCAGCACCACAAGTCGATGATGCGGTCGAGCTGTTCGGGCCTGATGGACTTCCTCGCCTCCGCACGCCTCCTCACCAAGCCTGCGCTCGCGTTCTACAAGCGTGCCAACCTGATCTGAACCGGGCCGCCACCATGACCTTCGCCATCACCCAGACCTGTTGCAGCGACGCGACCTGTGTCGCCGTCTGCCCGGTCAACTGCATCCACCCGACCCCGGAGGAACGCGCCTTCGGCAGCACGGAGATGCTCTACATCGACCCGAAGACCTGCATCGACTGCGGGGCGTGCGCCGACGCCTGCCCGGTCGACGCGATCTTCCCCGTGGACAGCCTCGCACCCGACCAGAAGGAGTACGCGGCCCTCAACGCCGCGTACTTCGAGGACGACGCCCGCTTCGAGGACGACGAACAGCCCGCACCGGCCGGCGACGGCCCCAACTTCCACACCTGGGGCGAGCCGCGGTTCGAGCGCTCGCTGCCGTCCGACTTCGCGCCGCTGCGCGTCGCCGTCGTCGGCACCGGGCCCGCGGGCATGTACGCGGCGGAGGACCTGCTGCTGCACACCGCCGCCGAGGTGACCCTGATCGACCGGCTGCCCGTGGCGGGCGGCCTGGTCCGCTACGGAGTGGCCCCCGACCACCCGGCGACCAGGAGGGTCGGCGAGACCTTCGCCCGCTTCCACGCGCACCCCCGGGTGCGGATGTACCTCGGCCTGGAGGCCGGGCGGGACGTGTCGGCCGAGGAGATCGCCGCGCACCACGACGCGGTCGTCTACGCCGTGGGGGCGTCGGCGGACCGGCGGCTCGGGCTCCCGGCCGAGGAACGGCCCGGAGTCGTCTCGGCGACCGCCTTCGTCGCCTGGTACAACGCCCACCCCGAGGTCGCGCCCGACGCGATGGACCTGTCCGCCTCGCGGGTGGTCGTCGTGGGCAACGGCAACGTCGCCCTCGACGTGGCGCGGATCCTGGTGAGCGACCCCGAGACGCTGGCCGGCACGGACATCGCCGACCACGCGCTCGCGGCACTGCGCGCGGGCTCGGTGCGCGAAGTGGTGGTGGTGGGCCGGCGGGGACCGGAGGACGCGGCGTACACCCGGTCCGAACTGCTGGCCCTGCGGCACCTGCCGGGCGCGGAACTGGTCGTCGACGACCACGACCCCCGGATCGGCGCGGCGATCGACGCGGCAGGCCCGCAGGACAAGGCCGGTGTGCTGCGGGACGTCGCCCGGGAGCGCGTGGACTGGTCGCGGCCGGCGGACGGGGAGCGGCGCATCGTGCTGCGCTTCCACTCCTCGGTGCTCGACGTGGCGGGCGACGACGGCGGTGTGCGGTCGGTCGAGGTCAGCGGCGCCGAGGGCGGGACGGGGATCCCGGCGGGGCTGCTGCTGCGGGCCGTCGGCTACCGCGGGCTGCCCGTGGCGGGTCTGCCGTTCGACGAGGACACGGCTACGGTCCCGCACCACGGCGGCCGGGTGGACGGCATGCCGGGGACGTACGTCGTCGGCTGGATCAAGCGCGGTCCGTCGGGCGGCATCGGGGCGAACCGCACGTGCGCGGCGGAGACCGTGGGCACCCTGCTCGCCGACGCGGTCGCGGGGGCGCTGCCGGCGCCCCGGGGCTCGGCCAAGGCGTTCCGGCGGCTCGCCCGCCGCCGCAACCGCGATCTGGTGGACGCCCGCGGCCTGGCCGGCATCGAGCGCGCCGAACGCACCCGCGGGGACCGCGAGGGACGCCCCCGGGTCAAGCTGGCGACCGTCGCCGAGCTGGTCTCCGCGTCGAAGGGCCCCTGGCGCCTGACGCGGTGACCCGCCGCCCCGGCGGCATACGGCACGAGGCCGCCCCGGCCCGGGGATCTCCCCCGGGCCGGGGCGGCCTCGCTGTGTCCCGGCGCTCCGGGGCTCGGGCCCTGCCGCATTCCGGCGCTGCGGAGTCCCGGTGCTCCGGCCTTCCGTCGCTGCGATGCTGTGTCCCGGCGTTCCGGTGCTCCGGCCTCCCGGCGCTGCGGTGCTGCGATGCTGCGCCCCTCCGGCGTTCCGGTGCTCCGGCATCCCCGCATCCCGGCATCCCGGCCTCCCGGCGCTCCGTCAGGTGCGCGTACGGCGCTCAGGAGGGCGTCACTCCTCCTCCGTGGCCTCGGACTCCTCCACGCTCTGGTCGCGGACGCGCTTGCCGACGATGGCCGCGGCGGCCACCGCGCTCGCGACGAAGGCGGTGGCAATGACCCAGGGCTGGTCGAAGCGGTGCGAGGTGGCGTGGTCCAGCGAGTAGCGGCCGGGGCCGACGAGGCCCACACCGGCGGCCGTGAAGCCGAGGTACGCCGGGTACTCGAAGCCGCCCGACTGGGCGAAGAATCCCGCGGGCGCGTGCACGGACACCGCGCCCGCCATGTTCCCGGCCGCCGCCGCGCCCGCCACGGGCGTCGCGAGACCGAGCATGAGCAGGACACCGGACCCGGTCTCGGCGAGCCCCGCCGCGAGCGCGCTCTGCTTGGGCGGGTGGAAGCCCATCGCCTCCATCCCCTTGGTGGTGCCCTCCAGGCCCCCTCCCCCGAACCAGCCGAAGAGCTTCTGTGTGCCGTGGGCGGCGAGCACCGCGCCGGTGCCGACCCGCAGGGCGAGCAGGCCGATGTCGCGTCGGAGGATGGTCGTCATGGGCACTCCCGGTGGGCGGGCGGTGGTCGGGACGGACGTCATCCACTGTCGGCCGGAGCGGGGCCGCACCCGCTGCGTTGTTGGGCCGTACGGGTGAAGATCGGGCCGCGCGCTCAGTGGCCGGGCGGCAGGGCGAGGTGGGCCGCCGCGTAGGAGCGCCAGGGGCGCCAGTGCTCCGGGGCGGCGGAGGGCGGGACGGCCGGGTCGTCGGGCAGCAGGACGTCGGGGTCGCCCAGGGCGTGGCGGCGGATGCGGGCGGCCTTCCCGGGGCCGATGCCGGGCAGGGCGGCGAGACGGCGCTCGGTGTCGCCGCGGTCGACGCCGGGGTCCAGGCGGATGTCGCCGGAGGCGAGGGCGGCGGCGAGCGCCCGTACCGCGGGCGGCCCCGCGTCGGCGAGACGGGCCGCGCCGGGGAAGAGGCGGGCCGGGCCGGTGCGGGGAGCGGGCAGCTCCTCGCCGTACGCGGCGACCAGCTCCGCCGCGTCCGGGCCGGCCGCGATGCGCAGGGCGGTCTCGTGCGGGTCGGCCGTGCCGGGCACCCGGAGGCCGGGGCGGGCCGCGACCAGGGGTGCGAGCAGCGGATCGGCGCCGAGCCGCTCGGCGACGGCGAGCGGGTCGGCGTCCAGGTCGAGCAGGCGCCGCATCCGCTGCGTGGCGGTGGTGAGATCGCGCAGGTCGGTCAGGTGGAGCCGACAGTCCAGCCAGTCCCCGCCGCCGGAGCGTTCGTGGGCCTCGGCGACGGCGGGACCGGCCGGCAGGGCGAGGGTGCGGCGGTAGGTGCGGGCGCCCGGGGCGCCGGTGACCTCCTCCACCCCCGGCAGCGCGTCGGCGGCGAGCCGGTCGAACATCGCGGCGCGCTCGTACGGGCCCCGGTAGGCGAGCCGCAGCGGCACGCCGGCCGCTCCGTCGTGCGGGGCGGCGTGGCGGCCGCGTGAGGAGCGCAGTTCGCTGGGGGTCGCCGCGTAGATCTCCCGGATGGTGTCGTTGAACTGCCGCACGCTGGCGAATCCGGAGGCGAAGGCGATCTCCGCCGCCTGGAGGGTGGTCGTCTGGAGCAGGATCCTGGCGGTGTGGCTCCGCTGGGCGCGGGCGAGGGCGATCGGTCCGGCGCCGAGTTCGGCGTTGAGCTGCCGCTGGAGCTGGCGGGCGCTGTAGCCGAGCCGGGCGGCGAGACCGGACACGCCCTCGCGGTCCACCACGCCGTCACCGATCAGCCGCATGGCGCGGCCCACCACGTCGGCGCGGACGTTCCACTCCGCGGAGCCCGGCACGGCGTCCGGCCGGCAGCGGCGGCAGGCGCGGTAGCCGGCGCCCTGCGCCGCCGCGGCGGTGCGGTAGAAGGACACGTTGCGGCGCTTGGGCGTGACGGCCGGGCAGCTCGGCCGGCAGTAGATGCCGGTGGTGGACACGGCGAAGAAGAACACGCCGTCGAACCGGGCGTCCCGGCTGCTCACGGCCTCGTAACGGCTGTCCTCGACACGGATGTCCTCGGCACGGATGTCCGCGGCACGGCTGTCCCCGGCAGTGCTGTCCGCGGCACGGACGTCCTCGACGGTCATACGCCCAGTATGCGAGCGCGGGCCGCCCTCGGCTGGCGGGATTCGGACACCGCGGCGGAGCCGTGGGCGCCGGGGTCCGGCGTGCGGACCGGCCGCTCCGACGGGCGGGCGGGCAGACCGGCAGTCGGACCGGCGGACCGGAACCGGCCGAACACGCTCCGCATTACCTGCGACGTAATCGACGCCATGCGGGATTTCTGTCAGGGTCGGAATCATGACGACTTCCGAAGCCCGTGATCTCCAGCAGGACAGCCTCGAGGCGGCCGTTTCCCGGCTGAAGGCCGAGGCGGGCGACCGCCTCGCGGCCCGGCACCGCGTCGACTTGGACCCGGCCGAGCTCGCCGCCGCGGCCGGTGCCGACCCGGCCTTGGTCGAGGAGCGGTTCCCGGACCGGGACGCCCTGCTGACCGACCTGGTGCTGGGCGCCTACAACGCGATGGGCGACAGCGCGGAGCGGGCCGCGGCCGAGGCGGAGAAGGCCGGGGCCGATCTGCTGGGCCGCTGGGTCGCCTGCTGCGAGGGCGTCCGGACGTGGGCGCTCGCCCACCCCGAGGAGTACGTGCTGATCTGGGGCCGCCCGGTGCCCGGTTACGACGCCCCGCCGGAGACGATGGCCGCGGGCGCCCGCACGGTCCTGGTCCTGCTCGGCCTGGTCCGCGAGGCGCTGGCGGCCGGCGAACTCGCCGTGGACCACGTGCCCGCGCCCGAGCTGTCCGAGGGCATGGCCCGCACGATCGAGCCGCTGGCCCAGGGGATGTTGAGCGGCCTGCCCACTCCGGTCATCACCCGCATGCTGATCATCTGGACTCAGCTGCACGGCATGGTCGGCTTCGAGGTCAACGGCCACATCGCGGGTGTCGCCGCCGACCCGGCCGCCTTCTTCACCCACGCGGCCACCGCCATGGGCCAGTACGTCGGCCTGCCCCACTGACCCCGTGATCCCCCGGTGACCCGAGTCGGGGATGCGGTGGCGCAGGCGGCCCGGTGGCCGGGTGCGGTCGGCCGCGGGCGGTCAGGTGCCCGGGGCCGGCCGGAGGGTCAGGTCGACGGGGCCGGCGGCGGGGGTGGCGGCGGTCAGGAGAGGGCCGTACAGGTGGACGGAGCGGTCCGGCAGCGCGGTGGCGGGCAGGGCCGTGCTGCCCAGGACGCGTCCGCCCTGGACGGCGACGATGACGGGACGGGCGACCCGTGCCCCGGTGCGCAGGACGAAGCGGCCCCCGGGCGGCGGCACGGGGACGGCGGGGAGCAGGTTCGGCGTGATGCGCAGCAGCGGCGCCGCCACCCGGAGGGGTACCGCGGGGTCCTGCGGGGCTCCGGTGTCCAGATGGCGCAGGACCGCCCGGGCGGCGTGCCGCCCCTCCTGCGCGGCGACGGCCGCCGGTTCGACGCCGTGCAGCAGGTTCCCGGCGGCGAAGACGCCGGGGGCGGTGGTGCGCAGTGCGGTGTCGACGGCCGGTCCGCGGGTGGCGCCGTCCAGGGTGAGGCCGCCGAGGCGGGCCAGCTCGTGGTCGGGGATCCAGTCGCCGGTGAGGATCACGGTGTCGCAGGCGAGCAGCCGGTGGACGCCGTCGCCGCCCCGGATGCGGACGCCGGTGAGCCGGCCGTGTCCGGTCAGTTCGGTGACCGTCGCTCCGGTGAGGACCGGCA